>DQHR01000007.1 GCA_003531155.1 Bacteroidales bacterium
TAAACTTTTGATTGAGTTTTACACCTTAACAAGCAATCAATGTAAATCATTGATATATTAAGTATTAACCAATAATTCACCAATAAAACAATCCATATGGACAAAGTGGTTAAAGAACAACAAGTAGTCGTTAACGAAGATTTTGCTCATTTCTTCGCTAAGAACAATGCTGAAAGGTTGATTATCGATGGTATTATTGCTGATAATCCGATGAGGATAACTCCATATCTAAAAACGCTGATTTTAAAATATGAAAGTATTAGAAAACAATTCCTACCCTCCCCTCTCGAAGCAATAACCTATGGCTCAACCACACCATTTGAGGAAGGGAAAAAAACATCGCAGGTGTATGGATTAGAGAGACTATATCGCGACAGGGTTTTGTTAACACCTCATTTCGATTGCCCTGCCTATTGCCGATTCTGCTATAAGAAAAGCAGGGTTATGAGAAATCGTAAGAGTATGTCATATGATGATATCGATCAGGCAATTGGCGAAATTAGAAAAATGGAAGATGTTAGAGGTGCCCTTATAACCGGAGGCGATCCATTTATGGATACAAAAAAACTTTTTTATTTGCTAGATAGGCTTGTTGCATTAAGTAATATTTCTGAAATCAGGATCGGAACACGAATGCTCCTAAATAGCCCACATGTATTTACCGATGAACTTTGCGATCAACTTGCTGATTATATAAGACCTGATTTTACCGATCCAAATAAGAGTAAATATCTGGCAATAAACGTTCATTTTAATCATCCCGATGAACTACAACCCGAAGTATTACAAGCATGCCATAAACTAACATCGCGAGGAATAACGCTTAGAAATCAAACAGTGCTTCTGAAAGGAATTAACGATAATACAAAAACCATGAAGCATCTGTTTCAGCTATTGCTACGCAATAATATTATCGTTTACTATATGAACCATTGCATGCCAGTTGCAGGAAGCGATCATCTTAGAACATCAGTTCAAAAGGGATTAGATATTTATAAAGATCTATGCACTGAATCATCATGCTCAATTCCACATTACGTTTATGCCCCATCTGGAGGTAAAGTCCATGTTGGCCCTGACTCAACCTTTGAATATTCAGAGATAAATGGCATGAAAGTTATCAAAGTAGATATGCTTTATAAAGCCGAAGAGTTTAGAAAACTTACTAAAAAGGATCTTCCTCTTCATCATGGTGAAACAGAGGATGGTTTTATAAAGGGCGTATATATCGACGGAAAAGATTAGTATCCATTGCATTTGATTTATAGTAAATGAAAAAGGGATTAAACTTTTACATTGCCCTTCAGGGTGGGTATTCACCTAATGAGTATATCCGCTATGGTAAGTTAATTGAAGATAAGGGATTTGATCGCCTATATGTTTATGACGATTTAATGTTTTACCCTTCGTTCCCAATTCTCAATCTAATTGCAGCAAATACTAGCAGAATTGAGCTTGGTCCTTGCTTAGCAAATGGATTGTATAGACATCCAGCGCTTATAGCATCTAATGCTGCTTTTTTAGATGCTGTAAGTAATGGCCGATCGGTTCTGGGATTGGGACGAGGTGCTTTTTTTGATTTCTTGAAAATGGATACTGATGAAAAGTTTACCCGCAAAGCCTTTAAGGAAACCATAATGCTAACCTCTCATTTTTTGAAAAAAAAGGAGCAGGCTTTCAAGGGAGAAATTTTTAATACCACTAAGAAAGCTGTATTAAGAGTTCCCTCTCCTTCAAATCCATATATAATTACAGCAACATGGAACCCGAAAATGGCATACTTGGGAGGGAGATATTCCGATGAAGTTCAATTAGCTGAAGTTTTTACTGATACTTATTTAAAAACTATTTTAAAAACATTCCAGAAAGGGATTCATGATTCAAAAAGTAAAAGTAAAAAACACATATCAATAGGTGGAATGGTGTGCGTTTCAGATGATACAAAAAAAGCCATCGAGAAAGCAAAAAAAACTCTTGCTGTATATATACCCTACTTAAAAACTATACTTAAAAATAACAAAGTTGATGTTAAAAGTACTTTGATTCGGGATATTGATCTTTTATCGAAACGAGGAAATTTTTTGGAGGCAAGCAAGCTAATTCCCGATGATTACGTATCAATGCTAACGCTCACAGGTACTCCAACAGATGTTGCCCTGAAAATAAAAAAACTGATTAAGGGAAAACCTATAAAATGAATCCTCTTCTCTCCTCCATACAGCATTTATGATACAATAGATGAGAACGTCAATTACTTATCAGACAAACTATTACCTAAACTAAAATAAATCAACCAATTCGTTTAACTAAAACTTAATGTACTATGAAAGAAAATGGATCATCTGCAGTGTACGATATGAAAACAAACGCTGCCATCGGAACATTTATTGGATTTTTATCGCCTGAAGAATTTAAGGCAATTGCTAATCAGTTACTTGACATCCTTGAATCCAAAAAAATAAAAAAGCAACTCAATGACATTAAGTTAATGAAAGTGCTTAAACCCGAAGTTCAAGAATGGCTAAATACTGAGTGGTTTCCCAAAGCACAAAAAATTGGATTGAGGTATTTCGCTTTTGTTGTCCCTGATGATATATTTGGAAAGATGAGTATGGATGGAGCAAACAAAAAAGCAAAAGATACATTTGGTATCGAAATCCAGTATTTCAATACTTTAGAAAATGCAAAAAACTGGTTAATATCGAAAAACTAAACCCCTACTTATTCTCAAGTATCTCTATAAAACCCTCATACTATTGAGGGTTTTATCATTTCTACATACTATATTTCTTTCTATTAGTACTTAAAACAATAAATATAGAAAAAACATAACTAACGCGAAAAATCATCTCACAAAAATCTGATATTCAATATACAATTAATATATATCTAACCATATATACATAAAGTGTAATATTTTACACTTTTTTAAATACATTTAAAAATCATGTTTTTATAAACCACCCTATTACTAATTTAAAAAACCTAATTATGAAGAATTTCTACTTACGGAATTTCTTAATGTTCTTCGTAACTTTTCTAATTTCATTTAATGTTCAGGCAAGTTACTTAAAAAATGTTCCTCTAAAATTAGCACAACCTAATGGTAAAGTTTTGAACTTGTACGCTACTGGTGATGAATACTACCATTGGGTTCATGATGAAAATGGTTATACAATTATTAAAAATCCTTCAACTGGCTTTTTATGTTACGCCGTTTTAAATGATGACGAACTTGTTGCTTCGGAATTCATTGTAGGAGAAGTATCGCCTGCTTCGGTAGGATTAGAACCTTGGATTAAAATCCCATCATGGAAAATAAATGAGATTCGTGATAATTTCTCGAATCTTGAAAAAAACTATATGATTCAAAAAACAGGCAAATATAGTGGCCCTGCTAATATTGAATCAAAAGGTGAGATAAATAATATCGTAATTTATGTGAGATTTGCTGGGGAAAGTGAGTATTCAGTTAACCAATCTTTCTTTGGTAATCAGTTTAATAGTACGGAACCAGGTGTTCTTTCTATGCATAACTATTATGATGAGGTGTCATACAATACCTTGAGCATGGTAACTCACTTTTTACCTGCCAACAATGGAACTCAAATAATTTCTTACCAAGACTCTCATCCTCGTAGCTATTTTGAACAATACGATGCTACAACTAATCCCAATGGATACCAAGAGGCTGAAAGAACAGAAAGAGAACATACCTTACTACAGGCTGCGGTTAATTTTGTAACAGGTCAACTTGATCCAGGTATCAATATTGATAATGATGGTGACGGACTTGTTGATAATGTTTGCTTTATAGTTCAAGGGTCTCCAGGGGCATGGAGTACTTTACTATGGCCCCATAAATGGTCGCTTTATACAAAAGATGCA
Organism: Bacteroidales bacterium; assembly: GCA_003531155.1. GTDB lineage: Bacteria > Bacteroidota > Bacteroidia > Bacteroidales > Tenuifilaceae > UBA8529. The sequence continues at coordinate 3,889 of DQHR01000007.1, forward strand.
TATATCAATGGAAAAAAGGTTAACGTATATAACTTTCAACTTCAATCTGTACTTGGGGTTAGCGTACTTTGCCACGAAATGTTCCATTCTATTGGAGCCCCAGATTTATACCATTACACCGATGGAACTCCTGATCCTGTTGGAGTATGGGACTTAATGAATTCAGATAACGCACAGCATATGACCCAGTTTATGAAATGGCGTTATGGCAAATGGATTGATAATATTCCAGAAATAACCTCTTCTGGCGATTACACTATTAACCCAGTTTTTACAAAAGATAATAGTTGTTATAAAGTTAAGTCTCCTTTTTCTCCTACAGAATATTTTGTTATAGAATATAGAAAGAAAGAGAAACTTGATGCAGTATTACCTAACGAAGGTTTATTAATCTATCGAATCAACACAAAGGTCGATGGTCAAGGAAATAGAAATGGACCACCCGATGAACTATATGTATATAGACCTGGTGGCTCATCAACAGTTGCTGGAGATTTAAATAAAGCTCCATTTAGTGAAAATCTAAATAAAACATCCATAAACGATAAAACTAACCCCGATCCATTCCTAAGCGACGGGGGTATTGGAGGGTTAAATATTTCTAATATCTCATCTATTGGAGCAACTATGTCATTCCATATAGATATTTTTAACCCATTAAACATTGATGCTGCTGCAACCAAAATTATAACACCTATTAGCAGCTCCACATTAACCTCTACCGAAAAGGTAAAGGTACTCATTACCAACCTTGGATTAACAAGCATTCCATCTGGCTTAAAGATTAATTATAAAATAAATGGTGGAAGTCCTGTTTCACAAGATTACCCAACAACCTTGGCAGCAGGTAAGTCTGTATCTTTCGAGTTTAATCAAACTGCTGATTTATCAAATCCGGGAGTATACACGCTTGAAGTCTATACAACTTTAGCAAGCGATATGAATACTGAAAACGACAAGGTAACAACTACTATAGTAAACCCAATTCCAATTGAGTATTTAGCTGCAAACGCATCGTCAACAATTGGAGCTTATACCGATCTAACAACAGGATCGATAATAGCCGTAGACAATGCTAAAAACGGACTCTCTGCGCCAATTACATTTCCTGATGGATTCGTCTTTAAGTTTTGTGGAACATCATTTACTAAGTTTATCCTTAGCACAAATGGATTTATAAAACTTGGCGAACAGAACCCTTCCAGTAGATCATTATACTACATTGAGCCCCAAACAGCCGAGGGAGGGATCTTCAATAGCACTGAAGGTGCCGATAACACTATTATTGCTCCATTCGCCGAGGATTTAATACCCGGTGATGGCGGTGCCGAGTATAGAATAGATATTTCGGGAACTGCTCCTAATAGAATTGTAACCATTCAGTTTAAGAATGTTAGCGATAATGGAGTAAAATTACCAACTCAGTACTCCTCAATAAATTTCCAAATTAAACTTTACGAAGAAAGTAATATTATTGAATTTGTTTATGGACTTTGGACTCCATCATCGAATACATCAGTATTTAAAACTTCACTTTGTGGGTTAAGAGGTTTGGGGAATTTTGCATCCCAATTACTTGCTGTGAATAAAGGTTCGACACAAGCATGGGGCGTATTAGCTTTTACCAATGGAAACTATAGCACCACGGCTACTTTAAACTTTGGTAATACAAACGGAGGAGCCAGACCTGCACCAGAAGTTGGTCGAGTCATGCGCTTTGTACCTACATCAGGTCCTGATGTGTCAATTGCTAGCGTTATTAGTCCTACTTCCAATTGTTCGCTGGCCGATTTTGAGCCTATTACTGTCAAAGTAAAAAATGCCAGCGGTGAGGTTTTATCAAATGTTACCCTTCGGTATAAGGTTGATGCAGGATCATATGTTGCAGAATCATATAGTGGAACAATTGCTCCTTATGAATCTGTGAACTTTACATTTAATCAAAGAGCCGATTTTTCTGCAGGAGGTAGCCATAATTTGGAAGTTCAGGCATTAATGGCTGGCGATATTAATACTGCAAACGATTCAAAAACGGTTGTAATTACTAAGATAGTACCTGTAGCAATGCCATTTACTGAAGCCTTTGAAGGATCATTCCCTCCAACAAATTGGACAGTAGTAAACCCTGATGCACTTTATACTTGGGGCCAAAGTGCTATTGCTGGCAATGGCGCTAGTACAAAAGCGGCTTATATAAACTTCTACGATTATTCTAGCCCATCAGGACAAAAAGATGAATTAATCACTCCTATGATTTCGCTTTCGGGTATTCCAAAACTTTCTTTTAACTATTCTTATTCAACTTACGAAGGCGCAACCGACTCTTTGGCTATTTATATAATTACCGATTGTGGACTTGTGCAAGTGGCGAAGCCTATATTTTATGATGGGGGAGCAACATTAGCGACTGCTGCAACAATACAATCTAAGTTTTTCCCTACAACATTTAATGATTGGAAAAAAGTTACCATTGATTTATCAGCCTATACTGGACAGAATATACAAATCAAATTTGTATCAATAAATGCATATGGTAATAATCTTTATATAGATGATGTAGAGGTTAAAGATTATACAGAAATAACACCAGTTGCCGATTTTATAGCAGACAAAACTACTGTTAACGCTGTTTTCGATGCTATAAGATTCACCGATCAAACTACGGGTACTCCAACTTCTTGGAATTGGACTTTTGCTGGAGGAAGCCCTGCAACATCCACCGAACAAAATCCCGTAGTTACATATGCTGCACCTGGTAATTATGATGTAACTCTAACGGCCACAAATTCAGCTGGTGAGAATACTTTAACCAAAACAAATTATATTACCGTTGTTGACCCAATTATTTATAGCGCTATTCCTCCTACAGCAAACGGAACATCTTCGAGTAGTCGTGGACCAAATCCTAATGCAAAATATCAGCGTACAGCTGCATTGTATAGCACAAACAATTCGTTGGGAGCAAATGAAATTAACCTAAATAATGGTGATGTTATTAAATCATTGGAGTTTAATATTAACGCTCCACTTGCTGCTTCGAACTCAGGTAATATAAAAATTTATCTGCAAAACACTTCCAATACAACGTTCTCAAAAAGCACCACTTGGTCTACTACAATAACTGGAATGACGTTGGTATATGATGGGCCACTCACCATACCAAACTCTGCAGGTTTCTATGGTGTAACTCTGGCATCTCCATTTACCTATTCAGGTGAAAATATATATGTAGCCTATGAATGGACAATTGGTACAGCAGGTGTAGCTGGTCTATCATATAAATGTAACACAAGCAATGGTACTTCTCTGTACTCAGCGACTAGTTCAACAACCTTGCCTGCAACATTGACCGGTTCAAGTACATATAGACCACAAATTAGGGTTAGCCGAGAACTTAAATCTAATGATGCGTGTGTTGTATCGGTTAATACGTTGGCATCAATTAACCCTGGGGTAAATCATATTGTTTCATCGGTTATTAAAAATACAGGTTGGCACGCAATAACTGGCTTGAATGTAACCTTAGATGTATCTGGGGCAAATACGATGAATGAAGTAAAGACAATCGATCTTGCTATTGGCGAATCAAAAACTGTAACATTTACATCTTATATAACAGCATCAACAGGAATCAACACGGTTAAGATTTCTATTCCAACTGATGATGTTTTGGTGAATAATGAGGTATCCGTTACGCAAACAATTAAAGATGCTGTAACAGGAATTTCCGTGAGCCCAACCTCATATACATTAAAAGTCACTCAAAAAACTACTTTGGTTGCCACAATTGCACCTGCAACTGCTGGCAATAAAAATGTAGTATGGTCATCGGCCGATGATGCTATTGCTACTGTAGATCAAACGGGTGTTGTAACTGCCATAACTGTTGGAACTGTGAAAATCAAAGCCACTGCAGTGGATAATAGTGCTGGAACATTTGACGCTGAATGCGATATTACAGTTGATGCTTACATCCCTGTTACAAGTGTAGTATTAGATAAAGAAACGACCTCTATAACTATTGGTTCTAATGAAACACTATCGTATACGGTTAATCCTGTTGATGCAGTAAACCAAAGTGTTATTTGGAGTTCATCCAATGAATCTGTTGCTACAGTTGATGCTACTGGAAAAGTAACTGCGATTACAGCAGGAACAGCTGATATAAAAATTGAAACTGTTGAAGGCAATTTCGAGGACATTTGTACCGTTACTGTTCCAGATCTATTAGTTGCAACAATAACTGTAACTCCTGCAACGCTTAATTTATATACAACTCAAACAAGTACATTAACGGCCACTGTACTTCCAGCAAATGCAACGAATAAAGCATACGATTGGTCAAGTTCCAATGATTTAGTTGCTACAGTTGATGCTACTGGAAAAGTAACTGCGATTACAGCAGGAACAGCAGAAATACGAGCCACAGCGAAGGATGGCTCAACTGTTTATGGAGCATGTGATGTAACCGTTATCGCTAAGGTTGATATAACAGGATTAACCTTAAACGAAATAACATACGACTTAAATTATGATGCGGTTCCACCAACAACATTTATTCAGTTAACAGCCACGCCAATACCTGCAGATGCTTCAAACCCTGCAGTTACATGGAGTACATCTTTCCCAACTATTGCAACAGTTGATGCTACAGGGAAAGTAACCGCTGTTAGTATTGGAACTACTGTAATTACTGCTACCTCTGTGGAAAATGGAACTATTTCGTCGACCTGTACCATTAACGTCGTTCCTATTGCTGTTACAGGTATTACGCTTAGCAATGCAACGTTAAATATGAATATTGGTGAAACAAGAAGTATAACGGTTTCAGCAATTGCACCAGCTAACGCAACAAATAAGATGGTTTCATGGTCATCGAGCGATCCAACAAAAGCCAAAGTAAATGCTTTAGGTAAAATCACAGCTATTGGAAGCGGAACTGTTGATATTATTGCCACCTCTGTTTCTGACCCAAGTGTTACTCAGACTTGTGCTGTTACAGTTGCAAATGCTGCTGTTGGTTCTGTATCGTTGAATAAAGCATACAAAGAATTAGCTGAAACTGAAACATATCAGCTAGTTGCTACCGTTTTTGCAGAAACTGTACCTCAAGTTGTAGATCAGGCTGTTACTTGGACAAGTTCCGACGATACAAAGGTCTCAGTGGATCCAACTGGTTTAGTTGCTGGAATAATCAAAGATGGAAGCACAGTAACAATTACAGCTACTTCTGTGGCAGACAATACAAAAACAGCCACATGCCAGATTAAGGTCGTTCAACCTGTTTCATCAGTTGCATTGGATTATCATACAAAAATTGTTAAGAGTGGACAATCCTTTGATCTTATTGCTACAGTCGATCCGAATGATGCAGATAACAAAAACCTAGGCTGGTCGAGTAGCAATATAAATGTTGCAACTGTTAATTCTAGCGGGCATGTTGTATCAATTGGTTCTGGAATAGCTACAATCACTGCAACATCACAATCTGATCAAACAAAATCTGATGCATGTGTAGTTACAGTTGACAACACAGCACCGATTATCACATTGCTTGGTGATGCAACTGTTGAAGTTACTTATGGCGCATCCTATAGTGATGCTGGTGCAACAGCCGCTGATAATATTGACGGGACAATAACTTCAAGTATCATTACAACAGGTAGCGTAACCAATACAAGCCCTGTTGGTACATACACCATACATTATAATGTTATGGATATAGCGGGTAATGTTGCAACTGAGGTTACCAGAACGGTTAACGTTGTAAAAGCACCATTAACTGTAACTGCTGATAATCAAACTAAGACTTATGGCAATGCTAATCCAACATTAACTGTAACTTATAATGGTTTTGTAAATAGTGAAACTTCAGCAGTTCTAACTACAGTCCCAATTGCATCTACTACTATTGATGCAACGACTGTTGTAGGTGTATATACGGATGCAATATCTGTTGATGGAGGTGTTGCCGATAACTATTCATTCACATATGTTGCAGGTAACTTCACCATTACTAAGGCGGATGCTACCATCGAAATCACCAATACAACATTCACCTACGATGGAACGGCTAAATCGGTTACTACATCTACCACTCCTGCTAGTTTAACCGTCAACGTTACCTACGATGGCTCTGCAACCGCTCCTACCAATGCTGGTTCATACGCCGTTGTTGCGACTATCGCGGATGATAACTACCAAGGTTCTCAGAATGGTACTCTAACCA
>DQHR01000125.1 GCA_003531155.1 Bacteroidales bacterium
AAAAGCTCGTAAATGAAGCTGCCGATAAATATTTTATTGGCAACGCTCAACTTTTAAGGAAGTTGGAGGCCGTAGAAACATCTCTCGAAAAGAATGCAAAAATTGTAATTCCTACTGGTTCTGAACTGATTAATATTATTGGTGAGATGGCTGGAGTTGTGCCAATTGACCGAAAATCAAAATAATGAATCTTGCTCGTTGAACGTCCGCTCATTTATCTTCCCAGGACAAGGTAAAATTGGGTTAAAGGGTGTAAAAGAGTTATACCATAAAATACCTAAGAAGCTTAACTGGAAAAACTATCACAACAATTATTTCAATAAAGAGATATCATATTTTAAGTAAAACAAAGGAGAAATACTATGAACGAAAGAAGACATGCTATGGTTAATACGAAAACACCTGATCTTTCGAAGATGAAGTCGGTAGTTATCGATTTCAAGACTGTGATTTACATTGAACAAGGTGCAAGTGAAGAGGAAGCCCGAAAACGCTACTTAACACGAGGTGAAACTTATTATAAGGGTTTTTTAAAACCCAAAATTATTGTGACAAATAAATAATAGGGCGCGTGATAAACTTTAAAAAAAGTAGTTGGAAAATTGCGCTTTGCTGGGTTAAATAAAAATAAGAATTATTTTTTAAGGTTGTTTATTAATTGTTTAAAGTTTGCGAACTCAATAGGAGCTCTTAACAATTCATAAGCCTTGGTAATAGTGGAACAATAAAGACTATTGTCTTTGGTGTGTAAAACAAAAAGGTGTGTAAACGCTGTAACTAAAGGAGCAGCAACCAACCAAACTATTGTTTTGTGATTATTTGTTTGAAATGCATTATTATAGGAATCAGCTAAGTTTTTTAAATCGCTTGGATTAAATAGGGGTACGCACTTTTTATCAATAATTATTAATAAGTATTGAATCTTTGAATAATCTTTATCTAATTTATATTCATTATTTATTCGTTCTGCTTCTTCAAAAGAAAGTGTTTCAGATTGGAATTTAACGATTGCAAACTTTTTTTCTGGATACATTCTGTAATAATTTGACCCCATCGTTTTTAAGGTAAGTATTAGGATATATAATGTTTAGCTAATTTCAATACAAAGATAAAAAAGGCTAATTTTTTTTAAACTAATTCCTAGCTAGACAAAAATATTAATATTAGCGTAAACCTCTTAGTTTGCGTTAACAAGGGAGCATTAAGCGTTGGATATTATTTCCAACGCTTGATGTTTATTTACTCTTATATTGTTTCTGGGAATCGGCCACTTAATTGTCTTTCAACCATCCATCCAGGATATTCTGGAGTTAAAGCGCTAATTGCATCCAATTCTTTTATTTCATCCTGTGTTAGTTGCAGTTCAGTGCATGCGATGTTATCCAATAGTTGTTCCTGACTTTTTGCTCCAATAATTACACTTGTTACTCCAGCTTTATCTTTAATCCACGATAGTGCAACCCTAGCTGCTGAAACGTCGTAACGCTTTCCAATTTTAGTCATCACCTCAATGATATCAAAAGCTTTCTCTTTATTTATTGGAGGGAAATCGAATTCGTCTCTTCTGCTGTTCCCTGCAACTTTTTTATCTCGAGTAAATTTACCCGATAGAAAACCTCCAGCCAAAGGGCTCCAAGGCATAATTCCAATTCCTTCATTTAAGGCCATTGGCACTATTTCCCTTTCAATATCACGACCCGCTATGCTGTAAAAATTTTGGCTTGCAACAAACTTCGACCACCCCATACGTTCGGCAAAGCTATTGGCTTTTACAATCATCCACGCCGGATGATTGCTAATGCCTAAGTAACGAACTTTACCTTGCCTTACGGCATCTTCAAGCCCTCTCATGGTTTCTTCCAGTGGTGTGATTGGATCTACGCCATGAATGTATAGCATGTCAATGTGAGAAAGACCAAGGCGGGACAAACTATCATCTATTGAATCAAGGATATGTAGTTTTGACAATCCAACCTGATTTGCTCCTGCTCCCATCCTGAGTCTTACCTTGGTTGCAATAAAAACTGATTGATGGGAAATACCAGAGTTTTTTAGTGCTTTACCAAGGAGCTGTTCCGACATACCTTCGGAATAGGCATTCGCTGTATCAAAAAAATTAATGCCCTTGTCAAATGCAGTTTTAACTAGTTGAGTTGCTTCGTCCTCGGGTAGTTGCCCAATAGCTTTCCAATAGCCACGGCCACCGAATGTCATGGTTCCAAAACATAGCTCTGAAACCAATACGCCCGTTTTTCCAAGTTGTTTATATTTCATAAGAATATAGTTTTTAGAGTGAGAATTCAGTCATAAAACATTTTTTACTACCATTTGTTTAAGATTACTAATTAGTTAACATTTAATAACGATGAAATCATGCAAACAAAGTTTTTTTCTAAAAACCTTCTTATTGGGTTAGTTATGGTTGCAATAGCATCTACTGGATTTTCAAAAAATCCTTCATCAGCACTTAAGGAGGAAAGTGTGACATATCAAGTTGAAGGGGTTACTTTAAAAGGATTTGTTGTATATGATGAAAGCGTAAAGGGCGAAAGACCTGCGATTCTTGTTGTTCACGAGTGGTGGGGATTAAATGATTATGCAAAAATGCGAGCCCGAAAACTTGCTGAATTGGGCTATATTGCCATGGCTGTAGATATATTTGGTGATGGTAAAACTGCTGCAAATCCTAAAGAAGCTCAGGAATTAACATCAATATTCTATAATAATCCACAGCTAGCAAAAAGCCGATTAGATGCAGCAATTAAAAAAGTTAAAGAGTATTCTCAGACCAATCCCAATAAAATTGTTGCAATTGGTTATTGCTTTGGCGGTTCTGTTGTATTAAATTCAGCTAAGTTGGGCTCAAACTTAAATGGGGTTGTAAGTTTTCATGGTGGCCTTAATGGAGTTCCTGCAAGTAAAGATTTATTAAAAGCCAAAGTATTGGTCTGTCATGGTGCAAGTGATAAGTTTGTTTCTCAGCATGATGTTGATTCTTTCAAGCACCAAATGGATTCGATTGGCGCTGATTACACTTTTAAACAATATGCAAATGCAACTCATGCGTTTACTAACCCCGAGGCTACTCGAGTGGGTAAAGAATTTGGTATGCCCATTGAATATAATGCTCAAGCCGATAAGGATTCGTGGAATGATATGAAAGCATTTTTTGACAAAATATTTAACCAATAAGAATTATTTGCTATAATTCACTTATTCTCAAAATAATACTATTCTTTACTTGTATTGGATCCAAGTCCAAATTGAGGTCTGAAATTATTAATCCAAGGCTTGCACTAAAAAAGTATGTATAATTGCAGAAACTATTCTAAAACAAATAATCATTAAAGTATGAAACAAGTAATAATTATTCTAATGGCTATCCTTGCTATCGCGTGTGGCCAAAAAAACAACAAAACAGGCAATAACAATAGCCATGAAATAATTGTTGAAGAGGTAATTCAAACATCAGGGTATACTTATGTAAGATTCACAGCAAACGATAGTGTGAAGTGGCTCGCAACAACCATTCTTGATGCTAAAGTGGGAGAGAAGTACTATTATGGAAAGAGCATGGAGTTTGAGAAGTTTCATAGCAAAGAGTTGAATAGAGATTTCGAAACCATCCTGTTTGTGGAGCGATTAACAACTGAGCCAGTACAAGAAGAGAAACCAAAACCTGTTGCTCCTGGATCAGTAAAAGCAAAATCGGAAAAGGAAGCCATTTCAATTGAGAAATCCAAAGATGAGCTTACTGTTGCTAATCTTTATTTGAATAAAGAATCGTATGCTGGAAAAACAGTGATAATTAAAGGTAAGGTTGTAAAATTCTCTCCAATGATTATGAATAAAAACTGGGTTCATATTCAGGATGGAACAGAATCAGAAGGGAACTATGACTTAACTGTTACAACTCTTGCAGAACTTATGATTGGAGATATTGTTACGCTAGAGGGAACTGTGGCTTTAAACAAAGATTTTGGATATGGTTATAAATACGATTTACTGCTGGAGGATGCTATTGTTAAATAGCTTTTAAGCAAGAAGACTTTATATATTCTGAATTGTTAGGGCGAAGCTGAGGTTTCGCCCTTTTTTGCAGATATATTTCATGATGAATTAGCTGAAAGAGTTTAGATCAACCTAGAGACTTCCAAAAATCACTAACGCAACCCCAATTAGTATTCCCGCAAGTACAACTCCTCGTTGACGCAAGCTAGATTCTTTAAAGTAGATTGCGCCAGCAGCGAATACTAGTACCGCAGATGCTCTTCTAATAATAATTAGAATGGATACCAATGACCCTTCATACGACAAAGCTTTAAAGTAAAAGAAATCTGCAACCACAAGGAACAAACCTATCATTGGTATGGACCATCTCCATATGAAAGGAGTAGTTTTCTCCCTTGTTGGATACCAAATAACAGCAACAATAGCAAGGAAGATCAGAGTAGTGTATATTGAGAACCACGATTGCATCGCAATCCTATCGTACTCCTTTACAAGATATTTATCGAATAGCGCGCTAATACTGTTAAAGATAATACTAAGGAAGGCAAAGAAAATCCAGCGTTTATCCTTTTTATCAATACCCATTTTGCCTCCTTTAAAGGAAAGGACATAATAAAAACCCAGTGAGATAAAGATGCCTGTCCATTGCAAAGCATTCATCCTTTCACCATAAATAATAATTGCCCCTAATGTAGTCCATACTGGTCCCGATGAGTTTAGCGGAGCAAGCAGGGTAACAGGTAAATGTTTAACAGAAAAATAGCCAAACAACCAAGCGGTAGAGACTATAATAGACTTAAGAAGAAACATCAGATGTGCTTCGATACTGGCAGGAGGTACGAAAAATCCATAATTGCTCGCGAACTCAGGGGAAATTCTCGAAATGATAATAAATGGAATAAAAACAAACGCACCTGCAGCAGTGCCATAGAACAATACAGGTAGTACTGCGTTACGCTGCAATGCAACCTTTTTGAATATTTCATGGAATCCAAGAAATCCAGCCGATAGTATACCTAGAAGAGCCCACATAAATTGGGTACAAGTATAATGAAATAAAGTATTAAAAAAGCGTAATCAGGAGATTACGCTTCGTTGGGTGGAGTTTAAAAACTTTTATAAAAATCAATCATAAGTTTGGCATAATCGACAAACTTAGTTAGTGGAAGCGTTTCATATTTATCGTAAATATCATGGTAAGCCTGAATGCCTCCAAGAGTGTAAATATAAAAGCATGGTACTCCTTTTTGATAAAACATGCAATGATCGCTATTGCAAGCAGCGCCCCTAATTTGAACCGATTTTAGATAGCTATTCTTGCTGTTGAGATCGGTTAATAAATCGAACTGTTTTTTATAAATCGAACCGTTAACAACTTTTATCCCATCATCCCCAGTACCTGCAAGGTCAAAATTTACGAGGAACTTAGTTTTTTTAAGATCAAACAGTGGATTCTCAACAAACTCCTTTGCTCCTACAATACCAATCTCTTCAGCCGTTAGAGCAATAAAAGCAACAGAGTATTTCGGAGGATAAGCTTTGAAGTATTTTGCTAACGTTAGGAGCATTGCAACCCCACTAGCGTTATCGTTAGCACCAGGGAAATACACCTCTTTACCCATTTTACCTAAGTGATCATAGTGTGCTACAGCAACAAGAAAAGAATCAGGTTGTGTTGTTCCTTCTATAAATCCAACTATGTTCTGTGTTTTTGATTTAATGAGCGATGCATTTACCTCAACTTTAATTTTCGATATAGTTTTTATATCGATATCCTTACAAACTGTGAACGAAACTTTCCCCCCTTGTTCAGAAGATATATCCCATGTTAGTTTTTCGCTTGTTAACACTATTGTACCAGCACTTGGAACCTGTGGACTATACTTTAAGAAGTTAATTAGCTCATTCAGTTTTTTAACCGATTCTTTGTCATCGGATTTGAATTTTCTTTCATCAATAATTAAAAACTTCCCCGCTGTTTGTTCAATGGCTTTTCTGACATTAGCATCAATCATTAAATCCTGCTTGCTAACGGTGTAGGTTGAGAATTCGCCTTTTAGCGATGGAGATGAGGCATCGATAATAAAATCTTTCCCAGCCACGAGTTCTTCTTTATCAAATGAAAGCAGAACCTTGTCTGGAAAAACATTAACATCAATTTTGAATGACTGATAATAATCTTTTTTGAAAGGCTTAAGCCCTATTTGAGTAAATTGATCTTTTATATACTTGGCTGCAATTTGATTGCCTTCTTCAACGTAACCTCTTCCTTTAAAATCAGGTGAGGACAATTTGCTGATGATATCTTTAGCATATTCTAGATCTTGCCCCAAGAGGCTTGCTGTAATTGAAAGAAAAAGTGTACAGATGAACAAGTGTTTCATATCAATCTATTTTATGGATTTTTGTTACGTAGTGGTAAAAGTAGTGAATTAACCTATATCACAGAATTAATTCTTTCAGCTATGCTTTTCCATTGTGAGGGAGCGAATTATTTCCTCAGAGCTCAGCCTCATCGCATTGGGAGCCGCCAGCAGATTATTTAGTGGTATTAAGGCGTATTTCCCAAAAACGCTATTTCCTGCGGAGTCTAGTTTTGGTCCGTAAGTACAAAAAGCACCGCGACCGGGATCAATATTAATGAGCAAACCTCCCACTCCGCTTTTGCATGAAAGAGCGCGAGCTCCAGCAGCTAAAAGTGAAATCTCCCCAGTACGCTCGTACAAACCGTATGAGTTCATCGCATTAATTGTTCGCACAATGTTATCCTCTTTGATAATCTGTTGTTCATTTTTTCGTCCACCATTTGCAAGAACAAGGCAAGCATTTGTGGTATCATGAGCTGTAACGCCAATAGCACAAGCCATTGTGTAAAATTCCAACGCTTTTTCAGCCTCTTTTCGATTAGCAAATCGGCCAGTTTCAGCCAAGCGGTA
>DQHR01000051.1 GCA_003531155.1 Bacteroidales bacterium
TCCATATGGATTGTTTTATTGGTGAATTATTGGTTAATACTTAATATATCAATGATTTACATTTATTGCTTGTTAAGGTGTAAAACTCAATCAAAAGTTTAATTGGAATAGGGTATGATTTGTTACCCTCAAATGCTGACTTTTTTATACTAATTGAGATTTTCTTAAAGATTTATTCTAAGAATTTGAATTTTAGAATTGTATCTCTGTATAGATTTTTACCTATTTCAAGTTTAAACTATGAATAAGATCGTTCAATTTTAAATATCTTTATCATCAAAATTATATCAATAAATATGTTACAATCCATTATATTTCTTGTTGTTGGATTTTTAATAGGTGCACTTGCTATTTGGCTTTTTCACAAAGCAACGATGAACTCAAGTGTGACTGAATTAGAGAGACTTAATGAATTCAAAAGGCTCTATGATGAGCAGAATACTCAACTTTCTTTATCAAAAGATAGGTTAATCCGTGCAGACGATCAGTTAAAGGTTCTACAATCTGAAATGAGCAATGAAAAATCAGCACGAATCGATGCCATTACAAAACTATCGTCAATAGAGGCAACGCATAACGAATTTATAAGGCAATATAATGGTTTAAAGGAAGAGCGAGAGAAGATTCTGCTGGAGGTAAGACAAACCGTTGAACTTTTAAATAAATCACGCGAAAGGGGAATTGAACTTGAAAATGAGAATAAGTATTTGAAAGAGACGCTTGAGAAGCAGAAACAGGAAACCGAGGAGATAGGTAAGAAATTTTCAAACGAGTTTAAGCTTCTAGCGGATCAGATTCTTGAGGATAAAACCCAGCGCTTCACCAAGATGAATCAAGAAAATCTCGACAGGCTTCTAAAACCGCTTGGAGAGAATATCATGCAGTTTCAAAAACAGGTGCAAGAGGTTTACGAGAAGGAGAGCAAGGAGCGATTCTCATTAGGAAATGAAGTTAAGCAGCTTCGTGAGCTAAATCAAACCATAAGCCAAGAGGCTAAAAACCTTACCGATGCGCTTAAAGGACAAGTTAAAACGCAAGGTAATTGNNTGAATTGGGGCCAGATGATTCTTGAGAATATCCTCGAAAAATCGGGTTTAGTTAAAGGACGCGAGTATACGGTTCAGGAATCAATTAAGGATGAAGATGGAAAACGTTTTCAGCCAGATGTTATTATATCCTACCCCGATAAAGGAAAGGTTGTTGTTGATTCAAAAGTTTCGTTGGTTGCATATGAGCGTTATAGTTCGAGTACAAATAAGGATGACCAAGATAAAGCCCTCACGGAGCATTTAAAGTCAATTCGTAGCCATATTGACTCATTGAGTTCGAAAAGCTATCAGGATTTGGTTGGTTCTCTTGAGTGGGTTATGATGTTTATTCCAATCGAACCAGCTTATATGGTTGTAATGGAAGCTGATCCTGAAATTTGGAATTACGCTTATACCCGAAGGGTATTATTGATTAGCCCAACAAATTTAGTCGCAGCATTAAAAATGATTCATAATTTATGGCGACATGAATATCAAAATAGAAATGCTGCTGAAATTGCCACTCGTGGGGGATTGCTTTACGATAAGTTTGTAGGATTTGTTGAGAAGCTAATGTCCATTGGCGATAATATCCATAAGGCACATACAAGTTACGAATCGGCATTAAGTCAACTTAGAGACGGGAAAGGTAATCTTGTTTCGCAAGCAAAACAGTTAAAGGAATTAGGGGCAAAGGCAAAAAAATCGATTCCAAACGAACTTATCGACGAAGTGGATGTTAATGATTTAAATCCTCAAGATCAGCTATCATCACACGAAGAGGAGTAAATTATGATTTCTATCTGCATACCCGTATATAACTTTGACGTTACAGAACTAACAGATTCATTGCTAGAGCAATCTAATAGAATAGGTTACCCTATTGAAATTCTCTTGTTCGATGATCATTCTCTTTTATACTTTCGAAATATCAATTCAAAGCTTAATAACCGTAAGGATGTTAACTACCTTGAATNNCCTTGAATTTGACTTCAATATTGGGCGTTCAAAAATACGTAATCGGTTAGCCGATTTTGCGTCAGGTCATTGGCTGCTTTTCCTCGATTGCGATATGGTGATAGATGATCCTGATTTCTTGCAGGGTTATGTAAATGTTCTTACCAGTGCTGATGTTATCTGTGGAGGTATTAAGTATGGAAAAAAACCTTTTAGGGAAGAGTTAATTCTTCGTTGGAAGTACGGAGTCTACCGTGAGAGTCGAAAGGCAGTTCGTCGTCAAATATCGCCTTATAATTCGTTTATGAGCGGCAATTTCCTTATTTCAAGCGAGATATTCCATACCATCCGATTCAACGAGGAAATTTCGGGTTATGGGCATGAGGATACAGTATTTGGTATAGAACTGAAGCGTAGGAAAATATCAATATTGCATACCGATAACCCATCCGTGCATCTTGGGATTGAGCCTTGTTTTGATTTTTTACAAAAATCAGAACAGGGTGTTATCAACCTTACCAAGTTAATGCAAAACGTTCCCAATCTAAGGAAGGATCTTGAAAAAACGGTGAAGGTTTTAAGGGTGTTTAAGTTCCTCCGATTTCTTGGACTTATTATACTTCTTCGGTGGGTTTTCCGAGTAGTTAATCCAGTTATTCGCCGAAGTTTATGTAGCAGACACCCATCTCTGATTATGTTTGATGTTTACAAACTAGCACTTTTAGCAAAGTTATACACCAAAGGCTGGATGGCTTCGCTATCGAAGTACTTTTAATTAAGATGACAGTATTGAGTTGACACTTAACAGTAAAAATTGAAAGAGTAAGCCTGTCAACCAACACCTGTAAACTGTCAACCAATATTATTTCTGTCTAAAGAATATCTGTAAAGGAACTCCTGAAAAATTGAAGTTCTCACGTAGTTTATTCTCGATATATCGCTTGTAAGGTTCCTTTATGTATTGCGGAAGATTACAGAAGAATGCAAACGATGGTGTATGCGTTGGAAGCTGTGTTGCAAACTTAATGCGAATATATTTACCCTTGTATGCTGGAGGTGGATAAGCATCAACAACTTCTTGAATGAAATCGTTTAGCTTTGAGGTCTGTATTTTCCTATTTCGATTTTCATTAACCTCTAACGCAGTTTCTAATACTTTAAGAAGGCGTTGTTTTGTGAGGGTTGATGTGAAAATGATAGGTACATCCTGGAATGGAGCAATTTCCTCCTTAATTAATTTGGTGAATTCAGTGGTAGTTTTGTGAGTTTTCTCAACCAAATCCCATTTATTCACAACGATAACAACCCCTTTTCTATTCTTGTTGATAAGGTTGAAGATATTTTGATCCTGCCCTTCAAAACCTTGCGTAGCATCAATTAGAAGTAGGCAAACATCTGCATTCTCAATTGCACGAATTGAACGCATAACCGAAAAGAACTCCAAATCTTCGTGAACCTTAGTTTTCTTTCTGATACCAGCAGTATCAACTAAGAAAAAGTCGTGACCAAATTTTGTGTATCGAGTATTAATCGAGTCGCGTGTAGTGCCCGCAATTGGAGTAACGATGTTTCTTTCCTCACCAACCAAAGCATTGATAAGAGATGATTTTCCAACATTAGGCCTACCAACAATTGCAATTCTTGGTATTTCTATGGCTTCAACTACTTCTTCGGGTTTATCAGGGAAAGATTTAACGATGTCATCAAGCAAATCGCCAGTTCCCATGCCGCTTATCGATGAGATGCAATATGGATCGCCTAAGCCAAAATTGTAGAACTCCGTAGCATCAAGCCTAAGGTTGTTATTATCAACTTTGTTGGCAACAACAAAAACTTTCTTCTTGCTTTTACGAAGGAGCTCAGCTACCTCAGTATCCATATCGGTAATACCGGTCATGGTATCAACAAGGAAAAGCACAACATCAGCTTCCTCAACGGCAATCTTAACCTGTTTACGAATCTCCTCCTCGAAAATATCGTCGGAGTTGATTACAAAACCACCAGTATCGACAATTGAGAACTCAACGCCATTCCAGTCGGTTTTGCCGTAAATCCTATCGCGGGTAACTCCTGCAGTTTCATCAACAATGGCATGTCTGCCACCAACCATACGGTTAAAAAAAGTTGATTTCCCAACATTCGGACGCCCTACTATTGCTACTATATTGCTCATTTTTTGTGTTGCTATTTAATGTGATGCTATCGCAAAACCATTGGCTTTTAAAATTTGTCTTTTGGTATTAATGCGAATACCCAAACCTCTTGAGTTTGCTATCGTTATCGCGCCAATCGGGGTCAACCTTAACGAATAGTTCAAGGAAAACCTTCTTGTCGAGAAATTTCTCCAAATCGAGACGAGATTCAATGCCTACTTTCTTTAACATCTTGCCACCCTGACCAATAACAATTGATTTTTGTGATTCGCGACTTACATAGATAATTGCTCTAATGCTATCGAGTTTTGGGCTCTCTTTATACTCCTCAATATCTACCTCTACTGAGTAAGGAATCTCCTTCTGATAGTGAATGAGAATCTTTTCGCGTATAATTTCCGAGGCAAAAAACCTCATAGTTTTATCAGTTAAAGTATCTTTTGAGAAGTACTCGGGACCTTCAGGCAACGCCTCTTTAATCATTGTAGTTAGCCCATCGGTATTGAAACCATGAAGAGCCGAAACAGGAAGTATTCGAGCCTTTGGAAGCAGTTTGCTCCAAAGTTCAACCTTCTGCTCAACCATTTCCTGATTGGTTAAATCGACCTTGTTGATTACAAGGATGATTGGTACACCAAGGTTTTGAATCCTATTCAGAAAATCCTGATTTTTGTTTGGCGATTCGTAGGTATCGGTGATGTAAAGGATAACATCTGCATCATCTAATGCCGATTCCACAAACCTCATCATCGATTCCTGCAGTTTATAGGCAGGTCTTAAAACACCTGGAGTATCGGAGTAAACGATTTGGTAATCGTCACCGTTAACGATACCCATAATACGGTGTCTGGTAGTTTGCGCCTTTTTGGTGATAATAGATATTCTTTCGCCCACCAAGGCGTTCATTAGGGTTGATTTTCCAACGTTGGGATTCCCTATGATATTTACAAATCCTGATTTATGCGACATGGTGCAAGATATCTATTCAAAACGGTTCATTTTAAGCATGTTGATTTCTGTTTGTGTAAGAAATCTCCATTTGCCACGGGGTAGATTCTTTTTAGTTAACCCAGCAAAATAAACTCTGTCGAGCCTCGATACTTTATATCCAAGTGAATCAAACATATTACGAACCACCCTATTTTGCCCAGTGTGGATTTCAACGCCTACCTCTGAACCATCAGTTTCTTCAATATATTCAACAGCATCAGCCTTAACAAGTTCGCCCTCAAGATCAACCCCCGCAATCATTTTTTCCATATCCTCGCGGGTTAGCGGTTTATCCAAACCAACATGGTAGATTTTTTTCTTCATGTGGCTAGGGTGAGTAAGCCTTTTGGTCATCTCTCCATCATTGGTGAGTAGGAGTAGGCCTGTACTGTTTCTATCCAAACGACCAACAGGGTACACACGCTCAGTACATGCTCCCTCAATTAGCTCCATAACGGTTCTTTTGGCGTTGGGATCTTCAACTGTGGTGATATAATCTTTTGGTTTATTTAAAAGGATATAAACTTTATGCTCTGCTTCCAGCTTACGTCCTTTAAAGCAAACCTCTGAATTTGGATCAACCTTAGTTCCAACTTGAGTAATTACCTCTCCATTAACGGTAATCATCCCTGTTTGAATAAACTCATCGGCTTCACGTCTGCTGCAAAGCCCTGTGTTTGCAATGTATTTATTTAAGCGGATTAGCCCATCGTTATCTACCTCAAGGAAAGGTTTATCATCGTACTCCCTTTTTGGTTTTGGAATGGGTTTATCTAAGTATTTTTTCTCGCCTGTAGTTGGTAATACAAGGCGTAGTTTTTCTGTTTTCTTTACTGAATCTGTAGCGTAAGGCTTCCTATCCCTGGTTCTATCTCTGCGGGTTAGATCATCAAAGCGTCTATCGTCCTTCTCTTTTGTAGTGCGTGATGAGATATAACCAGTAGATTTACCTGCAATACTTCTTGAGGTTCTTCTTGGTTCCTCTCTCTTTGAACCAAATCGACTCTCCCTCTTTTCAAAAGGTTTGTCATCCGATTTTCTCTCGCGAGAGAAGTCTCTATCGCTTGATTCCCTTTTTCTTTCAAAAGAAGGCTTTTCTATCCTAATTCGCTTTTCTGTAGAATCAGAATTTCTTTCAGATGAAGGTTTATCTAACCTTTTTCTTTCGGTTGGCTCTTTCTTTTTTATAACAACTGGAGTTTCTTCACTACGCACGATATGTGCCGAGAAATCGTCGTCGCTTACCTTAAAAGTTCCTGTACGAGGCTTATAGGTTGATTTAACTTCAGCGCTATCGTTGCTCTTTTTAAAGGACTTTGTTTCGTTTGTACTATCGTCAGAATGTTTTCCTTTGAATTTTTCTGAATCGATGGGGGTTGTGTCATTTTCATCTGTTTCTTTGGTTGAAACAGGACGAGCCTTTAAGGTTCGTGGTTGGTAAACCTTGCTTGGTTCACTCTCGGAGTTGGTGCGCGTCTCGCGTTTAACTCCGACATTCTTCTTTATGTCTGTCATACTACTATTTTAACTGCTATTTTATTGTTTTATAGCAGTTTATTCAAAAAACGATTTATAAAATGGTTGGCAAAGATACACTTTATTTTTTGATATTCTAATGAAGGTAAAATTTTTATAATCAAAAGATTAAAGAAATGTTGTTGTGGATTATAAGTTAATTAGCATTAGTTGATTCGTTTGATTTTTGGTTTCTGGCTTTTGAATTATCCTCGTTTACATCCATCTCTTTCTTAACATCATCAGTCACTTTGCTTATTTCTTCCTTAATTTGATCTGCAGCTCTTTGGAATTCACGATACCCTTTGCCTAAACCCTTTGCAACTTCGGGCAATTTTTTTGTACCAAATAGAAGGAATGCCACAAGTGCGATGAATAGTATCTCGGTCATGCCGATGAATAAAAGGTGGCTACACATATTAAACATATTAGTTACACAAATCTATAAACATTCTTTGTGTTGAAACAAAAAATCCTGCCTTTTGGGCAGGATTTTTTATTAAAAAATCAGAAAATTATTTTACTGCTTTTTGAGCATTTTTTCTTTCACGCCATTTAATTACATCGTAAGCAACTGGGGTTGCATTGAATACCGATGAGTAAGTACCAACTCCAATACCAACTAAAAGAGCAAAAATAAACCCTCTAAGCACATCACCACCAAAGATGAATATTACGACTAACACAACGATTGTTGTCATAGAGGTGTTGAATGTACGGCTCAAAGTATGGTTAATAGCACCATTGATACTATCCTTTAATTCCCATTTTGGATGTAATGTTCTATACTCACGAATTCTGTCGAAGATAATTACAGAGTCGTTAATTGAGTAACCAATAATTGTTAGAATTGCTGCAATAAATGCTTGATCAACTTCTAGGTTAAATGGTAGTATTCCGTAGAAGATAGAATACATTGAAATTACAATTAACGAGTCGTGGAACAACGAAATAACACCTCCCATACCCCATTGCCAGTTTTTGAAACGGATTGCAATGTAGATAAAGATACTTAACAGAGCGAATACTAAAGAAAGAACAGCACCTAATTTAATATCTTCTGCAATGGTTGGGCCCACTTTTTGTGAACTTAAAATGCCTGTATTTTGGTTAGAAGTACTAAATTCGTTGAAAGTTAATGATTGAGGGTAGTAATTCTTTAGTCCAGTGAATATTTTGTTTTCGATTAAACTATCAACCGATGCCTCATTTTTATCAATCATAAACTTGGTAGTTATTTTTACCTGATTTGCAGCTCCAAATGTTTTAACCTCAGGAGCATCACCAAATTCTTTAACTAGCGATTGACGTACTTCAGCAACCTTTACATCTTTATCAAAACGAACAATATATGTTCTACCTCCAGTAAAGTCAATGCCATAGTTTAACCCTTTGTAAACTAACGATATAATACCTATTGAAATAATGGCTATAGAAACTACATACAATTTTTTTCTTATGCCTATAAAATCAATATTTACATTGGTTAAAAAGTTGCGAGAGAATTTATTATCGAAACGGATATCAACACCTCTACTTAACATCCACTCGAAAATCAACCTAGAGATTAGGATTGCAGAGAATAGTGATGTAAGAATACCAATGATAAGAGTTGTTGCAAAACCTTGAATTGGACCAGAACCGAATACGAAAAGAACAATACCTGTTATGATTGTGGTAACGTTACCATCAATAATAGCTGATAAGGCATGTTTAAAACCATCGGTTAACGCGAGCCTTCCACCTTTACCTGCCCGCATTTCTTCTTTTATACGTTCGAAAATAATTACGTTAGCATCAACGGCCATACCCATTGTTAGAACAATACCAGCAATACCAGGTAGGGTAAGTACTGCACCTAAGGATGAAAGAACTCCGAAAAGGAAGAATAAGTTAGCAACAAGTGCTACGTTTGCAACCCATCCTGCATGGTTATAGAATACAACCATGTATAGAAGTACAACCATAAAGGCAATTATAAACGAAATCATACCCATATTGATTGACTCTTTACCCAAAGATGGACCTACAACTTCTTCCTGAATAATCTTAGCAGGAGCAGGTAACTTACCTGATTTTAAAACGTTTGCTAAGTCTTTTGCCTCAGTGATTGAGAAACCTCCAGTAATTGAGGAACGACCACCTTTAATCTCTCCATTAACTTTTGGAGCAGAGTAAACGTAATTGTCCATTACGATTGCGATACAACGATCAACGTTATCTGCTGTTAAACGAGCCCAAATTCTTGTACCCTCAGCATTCATTGACATCGAAACCTCAGCTCCACCCTTTTGATCAGCAATTTCATCACGAGCACTAGTAATAACGCCACCATCAAGTGGAGGTTTTACTTTGTTGTATGTTTTAATTGCATATAGTGAGTAAATGCTTTCAGCCTTATCATCAGCTTTAACACCCCAGATTAGTCTGAGATCACGTGGGAATAATGCTTTTATTTGAGGCAGGTTTAAATACCTATTAATTGTAGCCGTATCTTTATAGTGAGCCCTACCAACCATTGAATAACCAAATGGTTGACCGCTACGTGGGTCGATACTTGGGTTTAAAATTGAGAATAGAGGATAATTATTAGCTACATCTTTATTAGCTAATGTAGAATCTTTTCCCTCTTTTTCTTTAAGCATTTTAACAAGTTCTTCACCCTTCTCATCAGATTTTACCTCTTTATTTTGAGCAACTGGAGTTGTAGTTGAAGTAGTCTCGTTTTGTTTCGACTCAGCATCTTTAATCTCTTTAATTTTAGCATTTGCTAATTCAAGTAAAGGATAAATTTCAGTATTTTCATAAGTTTCCCAGAACTCTAAGCTTGCTGTACCTTGAAG
>DQHR01000121.1 GCA_003531155.1 Bacteroidales bacterium
CACCACTTCTATATCCATCCTTAAAGTCACCAATATATTTATCACCTTTATTCGCTCCTGATACCCATTCATATACACCCCACCCGTTAGTGCAATTACCATAAACACAATAAGATTGTTTATTTGATGACGTTGAATTATTACTTTGAGAAGAAGTTCCTACATATACCCCATTCTCAAACGTTCCAGTTTGAACTGTACCTTCAGCTGCAACATAGGTACCATATCCATCCTGATGACCATCTTTCCAATTGCCTGAATAAGATGAACCAGCAAGCCAATTATAAATCCCAAACCCGTTTCGTTTATTTTTAATTACTTTTCCAGTGTATTTTTCTCCATCAGCATAAAGGTAAGTACCTTCACCATCCCTATAACCACCGCTCCAGTTACCTACATACATGTCGCCTGTTTCGTATACCCAAACGCCAAAGCCATCATCGCAATTTCCATAAATGCAGCCTGAAGTTGAATAACTAGTACCCACAATATTTGAGTTCTTAAATGTTCCCGACATTCTTGAACCGCTACTAAAAAATTGAGTACCGTAACCATTAATTACTCCTTCCGACCAGTACCCTATATATTTATCGCCAGAATGCCAAAAATAAACTCCAGCACCATCGCGATAGCCATCCTTAAACTCTCCAATATACTTATCGCCTTTGCTTTCGCCTGATTTCCATTCAATAATCCCCCATCCATTTTGACAGTTGCCAACAACACACTCTGTATTTTGGCTTAAGCATACATTTACAATTGTAATAGTTGCAAATAGAGATACTAGAGTCTTCATAATATACACTTTAAGATTATTTGTCGAGGAATAAAAATACCATTATTAGTGTTTAAAAACAATGGATATGTAAAATTAGTTTAGAATAGAGAACTTGTAAATAAAAGAGGGGATATTTTTGGTTGAGAAGTGAGAAAAAAATAAGGGCTGCTTAACCAGAGCAGCCCTAAAACCAAACCCTAAACTAAATTTAACCTAAACCTTGTATGAAAAAACTTTAAAACTTTCCCTAAATCTTATGGTACAAAGATACGGTACACAATAGCTAACACGGGTTAACAACCGTTAATAAAAGTTAATCTTTTATCCCTTATTTTCTGAGTCTTACAAATTAAAATATAAACTTTAGAGTTATTATCTTTGGCAATCAATAATAATCTAGCATGATGATTTTAATAAATAGAATATTACTTCAGCATATTGCAACAGTTAGCTTAATATCAATATTATTAATCACTTATAATACTAAAAGTCAAGAAAGTCAGATTAAAACTATTAAGATTTATAATTCAAATTCTGAAATTTCAGAACCAATAATAGAACTCAATACATCAGAAACCATTACCCTTTCATTTGATGATTTATCTGATAGTCCAATTAGCTACTCTTATACCCTTTTACATTGTACAAACGACTGGAATGAGTCAAGGTTAATGAAATCTGATTATATGGATGGGTTTGACATCAACCCAATAAATGATTACCAAAACTCCTATTCTACAACAATACCATACACTCATTATAAACTTAAAATCCCAAATAATGATGTTAAATTAAAGATTTCGGGAAACTACATCATTAAAGTTATTGATTCATACAACCCCGAAAAGGTTGTACTTGAACAAAAATTTATGGTTGTTGAACCTTTACTTACAATCGATGCAACGTTAAGGCAACCTTTTAGCATTGACAAAAAGACAACATCACAGCAGATAAATCTCGTAATAAAGACAAACCAAACCAGTATTTCTAATCCTTACAGTGATTTAATTGTAAACGTCCAACAAAATGGGCAAATACTAAACTCTTATTCAAGGTTAAAACCTGTTTTTATTAGGTCAAATGAAATTGACTACTCTTCTCCCGATAATCTTGTTTTTGACGGTGTTAATGAATTTCGTTCGTTTAACACAAACTCTATTCGTTACATATCCTCAGGAATTCAAAACATCGACCATATTGGTAGCGAATATGGCATACAGCTAATTCCTTCAGAAAATAATAGAAAAAAACTTTATATCACTGTCCCCGATATAAATGGGAAAAATAAAATAAATCTCGAAAACAGCAATCAGAGTGAAGTTGAAGCTGATTATGTTTGGGTATACTTTACGCTTCCTTATTACGACCAACTTGAAGGGAAAGAGGTATACGTTTATGGAGCGTTAACCAACTGGCAAGCACTACCTCAAAATCAGATGCACTATAACACTCAACGCGAAGCATTTGAACTGAGGTTACTATTAAAACAAGGTTATTACAACTATCGCTATGTAGTTAAAGATTCAAAAACAGGTGAGTTTGACCAAACCTTTTTTGAAGGAAATCACTTTGAAACCGAAAACAACTATCAGATATTAGTTTATTTAAAACAGCCAAGCACTAGGTATGAAAGGCTTATTGGATACAAAACAATAAACTCAGCAATGGGCAATTAAAATCCTAACTCTGCAGCAATTGGACGTAGCGCAGACAAGGAGATATCGACAAACTCATCGATTGAAATTCCAATTTTCTCACATTCGAGTATATTCTCTCGCTTAACCGATGCAGCGAATATTTTTTCTTTCATTCGTTTGGTAACAGATTTAACCTTAACGCTTTCAATCTTTTTATCGGGATAAACTAACGCGGTCGCGAATATTAGTCCAGTTATAGTTTCGCCTGCAGCCAAGGCGTGCTGGAAACGAGTTGAACGAGGTATTCCAACAGCACACTCATTATGCATTTTTATTGCATCAACAGCATCGGCAGGAAGCTCATTGGCGAGCATTTCGGCACCAACCAAACCATGTGTTTTGGAATCTGCATTAGTAATTTCAACGTCTATATCGTGAAGCAAACCTGCAATACCCCATACATCCTCATTCTCACCAAACTTTCGTGCCAAAGCCCTAAGAACAGCTTCAGATGCAATGCTATGGGCAATCATTTTTGGATTTGAAATATGCTTATTAAGCAACTGGAGGTAGTATTCGCGAGTATTCATAATTCAAACAATAAAATTTGGTCGTAAACTTATAAAAATTATTTATTCTGCTTTAAATCGATGTAAACCGGAAGGTGATCGCTAAAACCACCATGATACTTGAATCCTGCAAAGGTTCTAAAGGGTTTATCACCAACAAACGTATCGTCTGGTTCAAGTAAAAATTTTGCTCTAAAAACCGAAGCACTGTTCGGTGATGAGTAGAGCTTGTGCTTTAAGCTCAGCATACTTTCCGAAACGATTATTTGATCAATCATTCCCCATACTCCTTGATACTTATAACTACCCTGTCCATTTGCTTTAAGAATTGCTGATACGCTCACTAAGCCTGAAGAACATAACTCTTTATCATTTAAACAAACCTTTAGTCCATCAATTAATGGGGCACTCTCAGGTTCATCATTAAAATCACCCATGATGAGGATACGAGCATCAGGATAAAATACCTTTATTGAATCGACTTTTTGCTTTAAGGTACTTGCCGCTGCAAAACGCCCCGATGTGGACTCGAGCTCACCTCCAAATTTCGAAGGCCAATGGTTTATAAAAATATGCAAAGTATCCATTCCATCAACTATTCCACAAGCATAAAGTATCTCACGGGTTCTTCTATTTGGCTCACCAGGAAAATTAACCCTGAAGAATTTTGTTTCCTTCAAATCAAAAAGATCTTTTCTGAAAAGCAATCCAACATCGATTCCTCGTGGATCTGGTGATTCGCGATGAATAATTCCATAATCGTACTTAACCAAAGGAGTTTCATGGGTTAAACGGTATAACATATAACCATTCTCAATCTCACATAATCCAACAAAGATTGGAGGCTCCCAACCACCAACAGCAACTATAGTTTTGTAAATACCATCCAGTTTCTTATTCATTTTCTCCCAAGTCCAATGGCGAGTACCTTTTGGGGCGAACTCATCATCATTGGTAAGAGAATCATCGAACGAGTCGAAAAGATTTTCAACATTGTAAAACATGGCCCGGTAGCTCTTGCCTAAAGTATCAACCTGAGCTGCAGAGTTAGCAGAAAAGATTAGCTGAGTAGCTATGACCAGCAAAATCTTCGATACAGGTAATCTATTCCATACGTTCATATGCCCCAAGATCGGGTTTTGTATCTAATAAATGGCTAATATTCCTCAAATCAATGGGAAAAAGTGTTCCATATTCAACCTTCCCAATATCTTTTGCAGGACTAAGCGTATCGAGTTGAAAATTGGATTTCCATGCATCTTTAAACTTTGGATCAACCCTTAAAACGCTGACAAACTTAACTGGATCAGAAAAACTAAAATTGGATGGAACTTTAAGAATACAATGATCGAAATTATAATTCATCTCAGAGTTAACAGCTTCCCCTTGGTAAATATTATCAACTTCATACTCTTTATCCCTACTACCATAAATAATGCAATTATAAAAAGAAGCCTGTTCCAAATCACGAGGTTCAACAAATAAAGGCCCATCATTAACCTTCCTGTAAAGATAATAGTTATTAAGAAAAACAGCTGGTCCTTTACGATAAGTGTAACTCCCCCAGTAGTTTGCAATAGTACAATGGTAAAATTTATATGTTCCACCCATTGTTAAAGCAACGCTGGACAAACCTGCATTACCAAACAAGCAATTATCGGCATAAATTGTAGACCCACGGGCATATAGACCATTTGAACTTACATTCTCAATTTTTGAATTACTAATTGTAAGAGTTGGCATTCCTGGTGTAACACAAGTATCGACAATAATACCATTTATTGAGCCTCGAATCTCAGCCCATTGAATATTACTGTTCTTACTACCAACATAAAGCCAAATCCCACCCCATTGTCCTGCTTTATCTCGATAAAAAGACTCTCTTCTATCTCCCTCAAAGGTTACAGGGTTTTCAAATTCACCATTAACTTTTAATGTGCCGCCAACCACTAAATGAGCATTGTTATGAAAATATAACTTTGCTCCTGCTAATATATTCAGTTCAACATTCGGTTTAACATGTAAATAGTTATATATCAGATATGGTTTATCAGCCACAAAAGTGGTATTGGCTATTAGTGAATCCGATTTAAACAAATGAACATCTTGCCCCCATGCGACCAATTTAATATCTTGGATATTGCCATTCGTTTCAAACACAATAGAATCAGCAACTACAAGAGGAGAATTCTGATTATTTGGGTCAACCTTAACTTGTTATTTTACGAAGCGATGATAGCCTTTTCGTTTTTGTACAAGTTAAGGTTGACCCAAATAAT
>DQHR01000134.1 GCA_003531155.1 Bacteroidales bacterium
TGAAGGTGTCGCACCCTACGCGGGTGCGTGGATTGAAACAGTGTAGAGGCTATGATAACGACAGAGGGTACGAAGTCGCACCCTACGCGGGTGCGTGGATTGAAACAAGCTTACTCTTAACAACTCCGTAAGCTGTCCCCTTAGCTTCAATAACTTCCCCATTCCCTACATAAACCCCAACATGGTTTATACTTGTCCCCTTACAGAAAACCAAATCCCCAGCCCTCAACTCTGTTTTCTTCAAATTCTTACAAATCCCATACAAGCCAGCGGCGGTATAATCCATCTTAATCAATCCCAACTCATTCAGAGCGGCAACAACCAACCCGCTACAATCGAAGCATTGATTCCCCAGCCACTTACTCGCATGAGTAGTCCCAAAATCATAATGCTTCTCTCCAAATGACTTCTTAAAATAATTAAGAAGTTCTGGGGTAAGGGTCTGACCCTGCGACCCCCAAACATAACCACAACCAATTTTTGATTTTATATAATCTAAGAATTTATTAATCATATATATATCTCCTAAAAATGTTTAAACACATCAATACAAACAGTTGAAGCGGCGGCACTAAAAACTGAAGCACTAGCATTGTAAATTTCGACTCTTACCGTATCGCTTCCCGTAACATATCCGAATGTATGAATACCTACAGTTTGACCAGCATAACCTACTGCTATGGTATCCCCTATTCTCGCTCCAGGAACGGTTGCGTTAATAAGGGTCGTTGAAGCTCCAACCGCTAAATCAGTAACAGAAGAACCTTGAGTTCTGATTGATATATGCTTGGAAGTACCGCGACCGCCGTAAGGAGCTGAAAGAGAAAGTCCGTCAATCACATTTGTTCCAGTTTCTATGTAGCCGCTTAAAGTCCTTTTGTGTGCATTACCTTCTACAATAAATCCATCTATTGTACATGAAGATACTTCAACGGCGGCATAAGTAACCGAAAATAGAGTATTACCAATAATTGAAATCTCAGTTCCATCTCCTAAATTATGAACGTGAATAGGAGGTTTATTTGCTGTCTTGATATAGTTTCCGGAAATAGCTAATCGGTGGCAATAATAATTGATAAATATTCCGGCTACATAAGTTTGACTTCCGTCTGGTTGTTCTATAGTGTTGCCTGTTATAGATGCTCCATCAACCCCACTTAAAAGAATACCCCCACATGCTTGACTTGATATAGTCCATTTACCAAAATTTCGAATAATATTACCTGTAATGGTTAGGTTGAAAAGTAAAGGTTCAGTATTTTCATTGCCAACAATAAGTATTAAACCATCATTAGCAGCCGCTTGTCCTTCCCATAAATCCGTATCAGTTCCTACCATTATATTGCCGGATATAACTACATTTTCAACTCTTGAATCCGTTGAAAGGTCTATTCCGTTTCTTGCATTATAAATATGATTATTAGAAATAATCAAATCTTTAATATCGTGTGACATGATAGCCGACCAAGGTTGATTGTTATATAGTTTGTTATCACTAATTGAGCAATATTCTTGAGGGTCTGTTGGACTACCTCCTGTTGCAGAAATACAATAAGCATTCGTGCCTGTAGTAATTAGTGTATCGTGTATTTCGTTATGATTGCAAAAGNNATGGTTGAGTCCTTGAAAGCATTACCCCATACAGTCCATAGTTATAAACATGATTGTTTTCGACTCTTGCCCTTTGACCATATAGAATACTTATCCCGGTATAGGCTTCGTGAATAGTACAATTTCTTATAATAACGTCTGTGCAACCGTTTGTACTGGTTGAGTCACCAAAAGTAATTGCTCCGTAAGTATTACTTGTTTCGTCTGGAACAAGTCCTCCCGCTCCTTCAATTTCCAGATTCTCAATTATAATATTAGACTTATAGATTGCTGACAACGCAATTACCGAAGACGAAATAATTTTCGCTCCATTTCCATCAATAACCATATTATCATGGAGAATCAAAGGGGCAGTTATTTTATAAACTTTATTTGGTGTACCCTGTAAATGATAACCAGCGTCGATAGCGGACTGAATAGACGAAGTATCATCTGTTGTTCCATCTCCTACCGCTCCGAATTGTTCTGGGGTGTAAATCTTTT
The DNA here is from genome assembly GCA_003531155.1 of Bacteroidales bacterium. GTDB lineage: Bacteria > Bacteroidota > Bacteroidia > Bacteroidales > Tenuifilaceae > UBA8529. The sequence goes on from DQHR01000134.1 coordinate 2,095, forward strand.
CAAGTTTTTTATTGAATTCAGTTTTTGTGATTATATCATCAATTATTCTATTCATATTTACCTCCTAATTCCAAGCCAGTATCTGCATAACCTTACCAGCAGAACTACAACCAAAATAAATATTTCCGGGAGTAGCAGACATTTTAAGTAAATCCGAATCGAATTCAACATTACCCTTATACTGTAAGTATGGCGCGGTTGGTGTAGCAACTTTTCCCGTTTCAAACGCCAGTCGGATATTAAAGCTTGAATCCCCATCCTGTACCGATAAAGTAACCCTCTTACAATTAGCTGGAAGCGCATAACTGTATTCGGTGTCCGCATTTGTCATTGTTACATTTTCGATAAGTGGAGTAGCCGGAAAATCTACAGTAACCCCAGCAACTTCAACGGTTGTATTAACTTCAATAGGATTGCCAACCGTACCAAAAGCCGCGTCCGCTTCGTCAACCAATTTTACTTTACCGATAATATTTGTCCCTGTTGGAATTGCAGGAAGTGTAAGAACATCAACATCACCAATATTATTAGTCCCAGCAGGTAAAGCAGGAAGAGAAAGAACATCAACATCTCCAATATTATTAGTCCCTGCAGGAAGTGACCCGATAACTGTAACATTAGGTGCAGTAGTATTATTAATAATAGTAGTTGATTGTGTTTTATCCAAATCAGCCGAATACATTTCGTCATTTATAAAGCTACGCACTAATACATCAGCGGTCGCAACCGTAAACATATAAATAACATCACAGCCACGAGGATATGAAAAAACACCGGCCCCACCGCCGCCAACAACAACCAACTCAAAATTAGCGGAAGCGGAAACATTTGGTTTAGTACCTACATAAATAGGATTAGTACCATAATTTTTGATTTGAAAACAATTAGGTAAAACCCCAGCTATACTATTAAATCTAACATCTTTAATAATATTTTGTACTACCGAAATTATTTGTTCTCTTTGTGTATCTAATTTAATACCAGCCATAAAATTAACCCTCCTTTATAAATTAGTAATTCCCGCTCCGTCATTAATGGAAGCGGCAATCTCACTCTTTCCTTTAGTCGCAACAGCCGCACCCGCTCGTGCGGCGGTCTTGGTTATATTAACAACCGTCTTTCCACCTGCAGTATCTTTAAGTAAACTAAAGACAGCAACCAACCCGACTACACTCACTAAAAGAATCAAAACAAGTTTAGCAATATTTTGCACGAAACTTAAATCAGTACTAGTGGACGAACCAGAAACACTCACAGGCATAGTGTTTCGAGAAACCGATTCCGATGAGGATACTGTATCATTAAAATTACCCAAGAACCTATCCCTTGTCGAATCCGTCCACTTAGGACGAATGCCGCCCGCCGGAACGTAGCCCTGCTCGGGGTTCGACGGATTTTTAAGACCACTGTAAACAATAAGGGCTTGTTGCTCTACATCGTCCGTCACAGTCTTTGCGTACTCATACGCGGGAGCGATAAAAACCTTCGCGGCTATTTCCGCATTAGTAAGAGGGTCATACAAATTTGTATTTGCATATTGTGGGTGAGCTTTAACATTAATTTGAAACAAGCCCTTAGAAAATTCCTTGGAAGTCAATGCAGAACTAAAAGGATTCCCGCCGGATTCAGTTTTCATGATTGGAAGCCAAATAGATTCCGGAACGCCATATCTATCAAAAACATTTTTTACAGTACTTTTGATATTAGATTCCATTACTTAACCAGCGTCCTTCCCGTACCATCTTTAGTTGTTTTGGTACTTTGCAACCCTGCGGCATAACCTATAGAATCCGCTTGTTTATGAATAGCTTCCTTCTGTGCGGACGTAGTAGCTTTTGCGTAATCTGATTGTAAATTTCTTATTTGGTCAGATGCCGCCTTTTGTTTTTCGTATTGACTTTGGGCGGTACTGCTTGCGGAACTACTTGAAGAACTAACCGACTTACTTGAACTACTTCCGGAGGTAGTAGCATACACAGGCGCGCTATAAGATTTATTACTAGAAACAACACTCGTTACTTGGTCTTGAATATTAGAAATATCACCAGAAAGTGAATCATATTTTTTACTTAATCCACTTAATTGGCTAGTAAGACTTTGATTAATAGCATCCATAGTATCTTGATTCTTTGAAGCATAATCAAGCATAGTCTGATTAGTGTTTTGAACTTCAGATTCAAAAGCTGAACTCAAGCTTCCAAGTTCGTTCTGAAAAGAACTAACCAAATCAGAATTATTCTTTGATAACGCGCTTCCGAAAGTTTCCGCTAACAGCTCGTTAGAATCTTGAATCATGGAAGCGGTTTCTGCGGCGGTAGTTCCGTTGCTTGCTATAGTTGCTGCACCTGTACTGGATTCAACTACTGAACCGCTGGACTGTTGTCCACGAGTCAGTAAATAAATAACCGCTCCAACTCCAAGAACTCCACCTATAATGAGGACCGGTTTTTTCTTTAAGGTTTCGCTAACTTTATCAAATGAAAATTCCATAAATTATTCCTCCCCCATGTAGTACGACTTAGGAAATTGGTTTGGTGTTACCTGTGCACCCTTACCTACATATAAAGTATCGTCCATGGTCTTGACATCTTTTATGGTCGCCC
>DQHR01000122.1:0-121 GCA_003531155.1 Bacteroidales bacterium
CCCATCGAATGATGGTGCATAGAATGTCAAGAACCGCCTCTCCAACAATTCGTAGTCCGCACCTTCCGCCAGGATCGGCGAGGAAAACACGAACGTCGCTTTTTTTAGTAATTGATCGCTG
>DQHR01000122.1:276-4048 GCA_003531155.1 Bacteroidales bacterium
CCCTTGGCCAGTTCTTCGATACCCGCAAGAACCGAATTAGGTACGATGACCAAAGTCCCAGATAAAACGCCGAGATTTAGGTGTATCTTTGAATTTCTCCTCAACGTCTCGAAGATCGTCACAATACCGATGGAGTTCAAGGGTTGGTTCGTGTTGATCATCGAGAGTTGCGGACGTTTGATATAGTCCGTCAGAATCAGTATCCGCAACGATTTGCCCATCGCTTCTTCTTCAAATTCGACGATGCTTGAAATACTGGCAAGTTTTCCGACCGATGAGAGGATCATTCGTTTGATTCTCTCATTGGTGACCAACCGCACCTTCTTCCGTTCGAGCAACCCGTGTTTGGCGACGATTCGACTTGTTTCTTCCGAATTCTCTTCCGTAAACAACAGCGGGGTTTCAATAACGAAATTCAGAGCGTTTTCAGCGAAGTCATAAGTAAACTTCGGTAGTTTTCCATTCGGGGATACGAGTCGAACCAATGGTTTGGGAATGGAGGCTCCTGAGAACTCAAGCAAAACCAGGAGCGAAATAAACCCTTTCGGCGAATCGAGGATCAACTCGTCGATCATAGGATTGGGTTCAACTATCCCGGATGCTTTACTGATTTTCACCAAAAGATCCCCATCGATGATTTCTTTGATACAAGCATCGACCTGGTGCGAATAGTTACGCAGAACACCTAATTCTTGTTCCGTAGGATAGTTGAAGTAGACATAATCTTGATGCGGACAAAGCGTCCCTTGGGCGACGAGTAATGGAATCGAAATTTCTTCATCGATTTCTCCGCACACCGAGATGTACTTTTCCCATTCCGAAGGGGTCGAATCATAGGGCGGCGTCGCTGTCAAAGCGATGATCCTCGCTTCGTGTTCCATTTTACCGATCAGGAGTTCAAGTGATTTTTGCCACTCGCTACGAAGATGATGCGCTTCATCAAGACAGATCGTCTTGATCTTCATCTTCTTCATCATGGATAACAGATCGAAGTCGATTCTCACGATCTGATCTACGTTTTCCATCTCCGTGGCATCCTCTTCTTCATCGTTGATGAGGATGGCTTTATTCAACGCGGCGTGAATCGCTTGATAGGTTACGTAGGTAATCAACTTCGGATGGGTAAGATCGGTTGAAAAGTAATCCTCCATCGCTTCGCTTTCATCCAGAAAGCTCTCTTGGAATCGTTGCCCCCACTGTTCACGAATCGTGATCGTAGGTGATAATATCAAGGTTGGTTCATGAAAATGTCGTATCAGTTCAAGTCCGAGAATGGTTTTACCACTTCCGGGTGCCGCGACGATATGGATTTTTCTGTCTCGGCCAAGTTTTTCTACGTTTTCAAGCACTTTAGCCTGATATCGCCGAAACTCGCCATGAAACCGTACTTTACTAAAATCCATTGCATTCTCCAAGGACATTATTGTCCTATAACCGTATTCATCCACTACGCTTCATGATACCAAGACATCGATGACAAATCGAGTGTTTTCGACGATGATTCATGGTTGAAGATGCGAATTCGATCAAGGAAACAAAAAAGCCCCGGATTAGGGCTTTAGATGACAAATGGCATCCCCAGAGGGACAAAACCTTTACGTATTAAACGGCACTAGAATACACTAAAACCGTCTGAAAATAATTGTTTTTGATTAAAAATTACTAATAAGAATGGAATTTGCGACAATTATTGCGACAACTTTTCATGATAGATTCTTAAACCAAAAAAACTGGAAAAATCTTTTATTTGCACACACAGCTTTTACATTATAACTCTACAAAACTCGACCTATTCCAAAAATAACTTTCGGTTTAAATGCTTTTCTTGAGTAAGTATAGAAATTATAGACTAGCGGAAATTTTCATCTATACCAATACTTTAATAATCAAATTTCATAGCTATCTAGCTCAAATATTGGATTCTTTCCAAGTGCAAACTGTTCAGATGGTCATTTTCCAATAATCTCAACATTAATAATGAATTCTTGTTCGATTGGATTTCCAAGATTATAGAACGCTTCATTACACATGCTTATATCTGCGTAATAATTCTTATGATAAATATATTCGATTGCATAACTCAGCCATTTAGCAATTTCTTCTTTTCCATGAATAACCTTTGAGAAACTCACTACGACCATTTTCTTGTTTTCTTTAAATAACTCATACAAATCGAAATCAAAAATATCTTTAGTATATCGAAAAAAGTCCTCCAAAAATTCTGAACACGATAAATAGTAGGTATGACCTTCAAAATTCGTAAGTCCAAATTCTCGAATGAAATAACCATTTGGACCATCATCATCTTTTACGCGAGAAAAAGAGAGGTTATTATGTGTGATCAACTGATTGATTCTTTCCACTGCCTTATTTTTCTGCTCTTGTGTAACTTTATCTCCAAAAAATGTGAACAAGTCCTCAAGTACTACAATGTAACTTTGATGAAGTGGAAGTAAACCTTTTTCAAAACTCTTAATACTTAAGCAAGAAGTGAAATGGTAGAAAATACACTCTAAACTTTCGGGTAAAATGTAATCGCAAATCAACTGCTCTCTAAAACTAGACTTCTCTTTAGAACCAAATGATGTGATTAATTTGGAGAGTTGTTTAGCATTAATGTTAAGAATCGACATAATACTTTCACAAGCATTCTCAACATTATCACACTTTAGAATCCTGTTTCTATCATCCATTTAGTATTCTCCATTTATCATAACTGGTTAATTCATAAAAAAGTTTGCAATCTTCGTCAATATAACCAATTACAGTTAAAGGTTTGCTGTGGCAATTATCGAAATCATTTCTACCTTGGTCGCGACTTGGATTAAGAAAGTTCTTAATCATTCGTCTCTCAACATTATGTCTCTGAACATCCTCGTATTTGTGTGACGTCAATAAGATTGTTGCTTTTCCAATATTAAAAAACTTATCTCTAAATTCCTTCCGATCTTCTTTACTATAGTAGAAAAATTCTCCACCCCAACACCTAAAAAGTCTGACTAAACCACTTTCATCTCCAAGAGTTCGTAATTCATGAAATGTAAATATATGATTTTCTCTACCCAAGCTCCCCACTTGCGAATTGCGCATATTTTCACTGTATTCATCTAAACTAATCAGCCCTTGATCTAGTAATATCTTAAGTTTAAACTCCAGAAGTTCACTATTAAGCGGTCTTAATCCGCTATCCAAAATCTCATCTTGTTCAACTTTTAGCAATCTTGTAGCATGAAAACCCATGAACTTACTTTTGGAGATGATTTTGCCGATTGAGACTACAGTGCTGTCCCACTCCTGTTGAAATTTGTTTTCGGGTCTGTTTATTCTAAACATAATATTTTCTATCGCTTCATTATCAATTTTATTTTCTTCTTCTAAAAAATTGAGTAAGATTTCTTTTGAATCATTCAAGACATTAAGCAAATCTTTTGGCCAAGTTTCTTGTACATCAATTATTAGATGGTTCAGTGAATAAAGATCTACCAAATTTAACATTTTCAGACTCCTTTAGTAAATATATATTACAATAAATTCTGACATACGAATCGCAAATGCATTTACTTTAGCTTTTCCATACAAAATTGAATTGTAAATGCATAGTAGTCCTAATTACTCACTATCATTTATGAAATCAATAACCGAATTCCCAAGTAACTCAACAAAGTCATCATAATTCTTTTTTGTAATCAAGATAATCTCGTTCTTAATTTCAAGGTTTGACACTCTTTGGATAAACTCGCTTGTAAAACTTTCAATAATTCTATCTGTATGC
>DQHR01000006.1 GCA_003531155.1 Bacteroidales bacterium
TAGTGAAGAGACTCTCTCTCTATTGCCCTTCACATACTTGATGAAATAATGAAACGATGCGAAGAAATAATGAAACGGTTAAACATTGCGAAAAAATTAAATTTTTAATTTAAGTGCAATTGTTCCTTCGCACAAACAAGATATTAACACATTAAATTTTAAAGAGCACTATTAACCTATTGGTTGCGTTACCATTTGTTGCTTATAACTGCTTTTTGTTAGCTAGATTAAGAAAATAATTAAACTGTTATAGAATTAAAGTTTAATTAAGACCCTTTACNNAAAAAATGATCTCCGAAAAATCGGAGATCATTTACTATGGAGGTTTCATTAGATATCTGTAGAAATATCTGTAGCTGGATTGTTGGGAAAAAAGTTCCCTCCGATTATGCTGTCCCGGAGGGCAAAGAGAGAAATAAATACACATGAAAAAGATGAAAAGAACTTAAAAGTCCCTTACACATTATACAATAGCTTCCGGACGTTTTGCGTTGGAAAGTAAAGGTAAACGCCGCTATTGAGGTCAAGGCAGGGAATTTCTGAGATATAATTGTGCTTCGTTCTCTCCACACCCCTGATGCTCTCTGAGTCATTTCAATAATAATGAGTTATCCCCGCATCTAGCAGAGCTCCTTGGATTTGGAGTAAATAACCAATCCTTGCGTGCCGAGAAATATCTTAGTCTTGACAAGGTAGGTTGGAAGCTGCTAGAAACGCATTAATAGAAGGAATAGACCCCTCCATTGTGGCAAAGATAAGGGTCTTTTAATTCCTGAAATCTTTGATGTTCCAGCAAATATGCAGTTCTTAATTGTTTGTACTCTTAGATTTCGCTAAAGGCTCTGGTCTAAAACTAGTCGACAGTTTACAGGGGATAACTGTGGGAGATTTTATAGCAATAAGCTGATTGTTTTTGAAGCTAAAGGTTTGCTGAAAAATCTCCGTAGTTTTATACCAAGGATTTGAATTACCTCCAAACACGAAATTGCCAAGACTATAAACGATGGTTTTACCTTGATACACTTCAAGCGGTTGAATTACATGCGGGTGATGACCCAGAACCAGACTTGCCCCCTGCTCAACTGCAAACCGCCCAAGTTCACGTTGCTCTGAAGTTGGCTGGCTTGTGTTCTCTATACCCCAGTGAAAACTGACGATTATTAAGGATGTCTGATCTTTAAGGAATTGGATTTTATTCGCTAACTCAAACTCAAGGTTGATTAGATTTACTCCTTCTTCCAGTTTTCCTAAAGTATTAACCCCGATCAACCCGATCATGATTCCATCTTTTTCATATATGGCAACTTTATCATAGCCAAAACTTTTTATTCCCGTATTATCTAAGGCCGTTACCGTGTCTTTAAATCCTTTTTCCAGGTAATCCATACTGTGGTTATTGGCTAAATTCACCGCTTCAATACTGCCATCCTTTAGTATAGCGGTGTAGGACGGGCTTCCCTTAAAGAAAAATGCTTTATCACCTTGAAAACTTTTATTAGGTTTTTCTGTCGCTTCCGTTAAAGTTCCTTCTAAATTGGCAATTGTTAAATTATCTGCTCTTAAAATTTCATTTACTCCAGAAAAAAAATATCCTACTCCCGCTTGTTTGAAATATTGATTGAAACTACCTGAATATTGAAACCTATCATCCTGACCAAGAGTGATATCACCAATGGCACTAACGGTAATCTCTACATTTTCACATCCCTCCTGCAATGGTGGAGAAACAACCTTTACGTTCTCTACCGGTTCATAGATATCCGTATCATCAAAATGCCACCACTCGGTTGCCAGGGGTTTGAATCCGTACTTGACCATGATTTCCTCCAAATATTTGGCGTTAGTGTTTTCATTGGCCCTCGCTGCTGCAGCCGTGAAATTGTCAAAACCCGTCGGCATCTCGATTTCATTTCCGAGCAGATCTACCAAAGTTAAGTCTACCGCTGATCCCCGCGAGTGATTCGAATAACCCTTATAAGGATTGGCAACATAGCGTGAATCAGGTATAAGACTCCACATCTTGAGCTGCGCTTTAGGAACGCGATAGGCATCCCAAATTTTAAGACGGAATCCTTTCTTTTCGACTTCGTCGGCAACTTTTTTTAGCTTTTCAGATGTTCCTTGGCGCAGAAGTGCTTTAGAGTCATCATAAAGCCTAGTATGGGTAAAGTTATCGGTTGTCGCATATTTCATGTCTAACTCCACTGAAGGAATGATCTGCTGAATCTCTACAAAATCCGTTTTCTGGCTTGTAAATGTAACCCCCTGAGCTTCGATAGTGAGTCCCAAAATAAAAGCTAGGGTAATCAGAATAGTCAGGAATCTGTTGAACACAAAAGACCCACCTCCCGTAAATACTAACCACTGGGACTGGTGCAGTGTAACAAAAACCATCTTAAACTCAACATCTTAGGCCATGGTTTCAAAAAGCAAAGTACATTAATTAAAATCCCCAAAAGATGAGACATTATCTTACTTTCCAAGCGGTAAAATTAAGGGTTAATTCTTATATTAAACATTTCTTGTATGTTTTTGACTAAAATTTGAGACAAAAAATCAGGGCCAGTTACTTTAGCAATAATTGGACCTGAAGCAAGGAAACTTTGTGTAATTAAAGCAATAAGTCAGATTATTGATTGTGCTTGAATACAAAAAATCAAAATGCCTAGTTTGGAATGTCGTCACCTTAAAATCTACTTTGGTTTACCCCAAGGACAAACACGAATACATATCCCGCAGATTGGCTTACCAATTTCCGGACGTTTGGCAAAGTCTTCATTGACCTTTTCTAAACAGCGCGAAAGGTCAAGAGCCTCTTCCCTCGTTTGAGGATGATCTTCCCAGGAGCCCCCTTTAATAGCGCCAGCTGGACNNCCCCTTTATTGCGGCGGCTGGACAAGCTTCTTGGCATCTTCGACATGTACCACATCGATTAGGCAACATTGGATCAGGTTCAAGGGGTGCATTGGTCAGCAAAGTGGCTAAGCGCACACGTGGACCATACTTTTGAGTTACAAGTAAAAGACTTTTGCCCTGCCAACCGAGCCCCGCCGCTTTGGCCATAGCTTTATGGGATATATGACCCATCC
>DQHR01000002.1 GCA_003531155.1 Bacteroidales bacterium
AAGTACGGTTTTGCCCATACTTTATTTCAAACTTAATAAAAAAAGTTGAGGGTTCAATTTCTGCGTTAAACAAAAACAGCTACCCGTTTGGGTAGCTGTTATGTTGTAGCATTATTTCAGTATTAACTATTTATCCGCAGGAAATGGCTTGTGAACAGGGAATTTACGAGGGTTCTCGTTTATCTTTTTCATTACCTCTTCAACAGCTTTCATCAATTGTGTGTCGTACCCTTCGGAGTATTTCTTAGAGTCAACATCAATAATAATGTCAGGGGTTACGCCTTGGTTCTCAACTACCCATTCACCTTTCTCGTTATAGATACGGTAATCGGGAGCGGTTAGTCCACCGCCATCAATAAGGCTCATAAACATCGATACACCAACCAATCCACCCCAAGTGCGGGTGCCAATTACAGGGCCCATCTTATTCCACTGGAACTCGTAAGGCAATTCGTCGCCACCCGAACCAGCATAACGGTTGGTTAGCAATGCCATTTGCGCCTGTACTGCATAGAATGGAATTGTTTGGTCAACCGAGTTGCGGCGTGTCCAGAAACCGTGAGGTTTCTTTAGCAATCGTTGTAGGAAAATTTCGGGATCAAGACCACCACCGTTAAAACGACCATCGAGGATAATACCCTCTTTATGCGCTTGTGAGTAGAAATATTTTGGAAAATCGGTTGCCGATCCATTCCATGTATCGGGCATATAAATATAGCCAATCTTACCATTCGATGCCTTATCGACAGCCAAACGGTTCGATTCGAGCCAATCCATATAGCGGATATTATTCTCGTTGCCAACAGGTTCAACCACCACCTCACGAGCACCAACTAATGTTGGCTTAGAGTTAACTGTCAGGGTTACCTGCTTGCCAGCCAAACCTACAAAATAGCTGTATACCTCTTTATTGGCCTTTACATCAACGTTGTTGACTTTAAGCAGATATTCGCCCTCAATGATATTGATTCCGGGTTTTGCTAATGGTGGCCAAGTTTCACGCGACCAATCGCGCTCTTTGTATATCTTGCTAAACTGATATAGATTATTCTGCGCATCAACCTTATAATCGGCACCAAGCATTCCAACGTTTACCCTATCAGCCTTGCGTTTGCTATCGCCACCATAAACATAAGTGTGTGAGGTGTTAAGCTCGCCAATGAGCTCGCCAATGATAAAGGTTAAATCCTGACGACACGAAGCCCTATCGACCAATTTGCCATACTTTTGCTTCATGAAGTTCCAATCCTGACCATTCATACCAGCCTCATAGTAGTAATCGCGCTCTAAACGCCAAGCATCATTGAAAATTTGTGTCCACTCTTTAAGAGGTTCGTACCAGAACTTAAGTCCATTTAGTTTTACTGGCTTGCCTTCTCCACCGCTTGCAGCAACAATTGAAACGCCGCCATCTTTTTGGTAGATGATGCTCTCGCCATCGAATGAAAGTTTGAAACCATCAATCGACTCAACTAAAGTGCTCTCTTTGCGTTTATTGAATGAGTAGGAATATAAATTCATTGGATCGTGGCTACCAACCTCAAAACGGTTAAAGTTGCCCTCGCTACCATTTAAGTAGAAAAGGTTTGAACCATTAACCGCCAAATTGCGATAATTGCCACGCTTTAAAGGTAATGCCTCTACCCTATCGGTAATTCCGTCGAAATCGAAACGAATTTGAGGTGTAGTGCTTGCTTTTGGGGTTGCATCGGTAACAAACTCTTCATCGCTCTTGTAGGGTAAGATTGATTTTACATCCTTACGCAAAGCGATAGCATAAATACCAGCAACCTTTTGGTAAACCATCTCCCACTCAATATCGCAATAGGTAGGCTCAAATCTGCGATTCGATACAAAGATGATATAATCGCCATCTTTGGTGAAAACAGGGCTGGAATCGCTAAATAAACCGTTGCTAAGGCAATTTATTGCTTTAGTCTCGAGGTTGTAAACGTAAAGCTGATAAACAAAATCCTTATTCATCTTTGAGTAGGTGATAAAACGGCTATCGGGCGACCAAGAGTAATCGTAAATAGATTTTACATCCTGCGATACATCAACGTTCTCGAACTCTTCCTTATCAACCTTAGTTATGGTCTTTGTTGCAACATCGATATAGTAAAGGGTTAACAATTGGTCGGTATAGGCAATCTTTTTACTATCGGGCGACCATTTTAGAGTGTGCCTATAACCATCCTTATGAGTTGTTAACTTGATAGCTTCCTCTTTTCCATTTGGATTTACAACGTAAATCTCATACTCGCCAGTTTTATCGGAGATGTAGGCAATCCACTTTCCATCAGGCGACCAAACCGCATCCTTATCCCTTGCTCCGCAATTATTAGAAATATTGCGAGTTGGACCATCGGAAACAGGAACTGTAAACACTTCACCACGAGCAACAACTAGCGCTCTTTTACCCGATGGTGATATATCGATACCTTGAACTTCCTTGCTGATATCCTTCAAATATGGACGGGTCTCCTCCATATCTGCTAAAATCTGAATAGGAACCTTTTTGGTTTCCTTTGTTGCAACATCGAGTTTCCAGATATCGCCTCCAACCTCGTAAACAATCATATTGCCTCCATCGCTTGGGAGCTGAACGTCGTACTCGGTGTGCTTAGTTACTTGCTCAATCTTTTTACTATTTGTATCGTAGTAGTAGATATTTAAAACTCTATCCCTATCGGAGCTAAAGTAGATTTTATCGCCAATCCACATTGGGAATCTATCGGAACCAAGGTAGTTGCTGATGTTGGTTTCAACATTCGTGGTTAAATCATAAGTGTAAATCTCTTGAGCTCTGCCACCCTTATAACGCTTCCACGTTGCATTATCCTGTGAATCCTTGTTGTAAGCGATGATTGAACCATTTGGCGAGAAACTGCCACGGGCAGCATCGTACATGATCATCTCTTCAAGGTCAGAACCATCGGGTGAGATGAGAAACATCTTGCTATACCTCGAGGTACTATTCCTACCCGAGGTGAACATTATTTTATGCTTGTTCTGATTCCAACCAATCACCTCATCAAATCCGGGATGATAGGTTACACGGGTAATTTCACCTCCATTAACGTTCATTACGTAAACATCGGTATTGCCGTCGTATTCGGCAGAAAAAGCGATCATCTTGCCATCTGGTGAGAATTTAGGGAAATTCTCTTGACCATCGCTAAAAGTTAAGCGAACAGCAATACCCCCATCGGCAGGTGCTTTCCATATATCGCCACCGCTTACAAAAACGATGGTGTTTTCATAGATATCGGGATATTGCATCATTGGATTCTGTGCAAATACCGAAAAACTTGCAAATAGGAAAATCAGTAGAAATAATTTCCTAACAGATAATTTGTTTTTCATAGCTTATTGTATTTATTTTTTAAAAATAGATCGTTCATTAGCAGCATAGTTTAATTGACTGTGTGGCTATTTGACTATTTGTCAATTAAGGTTATTAACTACTGTCGATATACAACAGCTAATCCCAGCCAATTTACACTTGCCACATGCCACTTAACGCTTATTTCTTCTTTTTCATCAAACGCTCAATCTCAGCAATCTCTTTGGGCACTTTTTGTGTAAGAATTTCGAAACCATTCTCGGTTACAAGAATTGTATCCTCTATTCTAACCCCAAAACCTTTATATTTTTCAGGAGCATTTTTATCATTTGGGTTAAAATATAGACCAGGTTCAATAGTAATTATCATACCCGGTTTTAATTCCGGCTCAGTTGATATATCGTGCACATCTAATCCAACAGGGTGAGACAATCCATGAATGAAATAATCCTGATAGCCAAGTTTTTTAAACGCATCGCGAGCAAATTTCTCAATATCAGCAGTTTTAACACCTGGTTTAATCATTGCAATGGCATCTTTTTGAACCTGAAGTACCATTGAATAAATCTCCTTTTGAGCTTCGGTAAAACTACCCGAAATTGGTATTGTACGAGTAATATCGCTACTATAGCCCATGTACTTTGCACCAACATCCATCACAACAAGATCACCGTTTTTTGTTTGGCAATTGTTATCGCTATAGTGTAGTACTAAATTATTTAAACCAGAACCAATAATACTTGGGAAACCACGAAGCAATGCACCTTGACGGGTGTATTCGTATTCAACTGCTGCTTGTAACTCATACTCCCAAATACCGGGTTTAGCCATCTTCATTGCTGAAATTAAACCATCGGCGGTGATATTACTGGCCCTTCTGACATATCCAATCTCTTGACTAGATTTTATTGTTCTCAGCTTTCCCACAAAATATTCTGCCGATTCCAATTTAAGATTTGGATACAAAGTTTTCATCCTATTTTTCATCTCGCGCTCCATGAAGTAGGCTTTATCGCTAATCCAATCGTTTACAAGATTTAAATCGGGTGCAGAATAGTATAGCTTGCCAATCGTAGGTAACAACTTGTTAAATACTGGTTTAAATTCCATACTTTTTAGCACAGTATCATTAGGTCCAAACTTTAGGTTTTTAATAACGCTGTTATCGGAATAAAAAATGATTGTTGTTCTTTTTTTGCCTCCAACAACTATTCCCTTTGGCGACATAAGTAATGTGTTTGATGCCGAATTAATACCCGTTAGGTAAAAGAAGTTATGCTCTTGGATATACTCATTTGCCAAGGGTTGCACATTTATAGCCTTTAATACTATTGCTTGGGTAGTATCGAGCATAGATAGTATCTTGTCTCTTCGAGCCTGAAACTCATCAAAACCAGATGTTTGAGCAATTGCTACATACGGTAGCAAAAAAGTAACTAATATTATTTTTTTCATTTTATTTTAAATAAAAAGCTGGTTGCTGGTGCTATTTAGCACCAAACAACCAGCATAATATGTAATTAAGTTCTACTTCTCAACTAATGTTGTAATAGTCTTCATGCTTTGATTCATAGGCATAGTCATGTTCTGCTGACCAGAAACAGCAATATTCATATCCATTTCAGTATTGGTATCAGTTTTTACAACCAATGATGATTTTGGATTAAAATATAATACCCCTTCAGATTTACCATTTCCTTCAACAAAAAGATCCATTCCCATTTGGTTTCCACTGCCATTAATTTGCAATGCTCCAGTAAAGCTAATTTTAGTAAGCTCAACACCATCAACAACCTCGGTACCAACAAAAGAAAATTCAAAATCAGTAGTAATAACAAGATTTACTGGGCTTTGAGGCGAAGATTTAATAGAGTCAACCAATTTATCGCTCCACTTCTCACCAACTTTAACTGATTTCTCAGGCAATTGAATAAACTTAGTAAATTTCTCAACTGAGCCTAACATCATACTTACATTACCCGCAGAAACGCTAGCAGAAGAAATATTTTTACCAGCTGATGTTATTACAACCCTTGTTTGCTCATTTAAGTCATTAAATTTCATAGTAGTATCACGACCCATTGCAGGTATTTTTGAAGCGACTGATGCATCTTTAAGTGAAACCAAAATAGTAGCGTTTCCTTTTTCATCAACGTTTTCAACAAGGAACTCAGAGGTAGAATTAATACCTGATTCCATTTTCATCTCCTGACCACCCATTGTTTGTACAATGTTGTTATTTAGCTGGGTATTTAAAACATAAGTTTTGCCTTTAACAAAATTGTACTTAAGCATTGCATCTTGCGAATTAGCAACTACGCTAATTGCCATTAACGATAGAACAAAAATTTGTTTAATGAAAATGTTTTTCATGATTTGATTTTTAGGTTAGTATTGATAGTTAATTATTTAAAGTCTATTATTTATTTCTTTTAAGTGGCAAAATTTTATAATGCTTCTTTTCATTGGCCATTATCCATGCTGTTTTAAAAGTCAATTTTGATATTAAAGCCACTTTAAGCGGGTTAATTGTTTCGGGATTATCGCGAACGGTATGATAATCATTATGCAAGCCCGATGAAATGTCAACAGCAGTTATTCCTTGTTTAAAGAAGTTAAAGTGATCGCTTCGCTCAAAAAGATATTCTTTACCCTCAATTTGTTTTAAACCAAAGTTCTTGGCTTCCTTGAGCATTATTTTAGCCAAATCGGGGTTAAACTCAAATCCATCAATTTGCAAGGTATCGTTACCATTGCGACCAATCATATCCATATTCAGCATGGCAACTGACTTATCTAAAGGATACAATGGATGCTCAACATAATAATCAGATCCGTATAGACCTTTCTCCTCTCCAGCAAATAGGATAAAAAGAATGCTTCGCTTGGGTTTTACACTCATTGCAGTAAAAGCCTTTGCTGTTGCCATAACACCTGCTGTTCCTGAAGCGTTATCATCTGCACCATTGAATATATAGTCCTCGCCTTCCTTATGATGCGACATGAATCCAACATGGTCATAATGTCCACCAATAATAACGAGTTCATTTTTAAGTTTTTTATCTCTACCCTCTATATAGCCTACAACATTTTTCGCAATATACTCTTTAGTTTTAAGTATTGTAGACAACTCACACTTTGCACTAGCTAGTTCATACGATGCAGGACTATTAGATTTATCAATCCTTTTTTGAATATTCTTTAGCGAATCAACGCTACCAAATAAGTATTTAATTACCGATTCACCAACCTGAGCAAGTGGAATAGAGTTTTCCTTTTTACAAAGTACAATTGGAAGATTATCCTGTGGTAAAAACCTAGATAAACTTGGCCAAGGATAACCTTGAGGTGTCATCATAATATGATTTAAAGGATCGGTTACAACCAACATCCCAACAGCACCATGATTTTTGGCGTTCTCAAGTTTTTCGTTAAGCATTGAATATTTTGAATCTTTTTCTCCTTCAAAGGGGGATTTTTCATCTTTCTCGCCCGGTTCGTGCTTCATTACCAAAACAATCTTACCCTTTACATCTATGCCCTTGTAATCGTCGTAGTTATACTCAGGAGCAGTAATACCATATCCCACAAATACAATTGAAGCTTCAACAGCAGCATTTGCTGTCATTTCAAAAGGTGTGAAATCGGTTTTTAACTTGAAACTTTTTGTTTCTCCCGCAATAGTAACCTTAAGAGAACTCTTATCAACATCTAAATTTGTCGAACAAAATGGAATGTTCTGAAAATATGTACCATTCACAGGTTGAACTCCCATTGAAGCTAATTCTTTAGAAATATAATCTGCGGCTAAATCGAGCTCCTTGCTAGGAGTATTACGACCTTTCATAGAATCAGAAGCCAGATAGTAGATGTACTTTTTTAAAAGTTCAGGAGTAATCTGCTCTAACCCTTGAACAGGGTTTTTCTGTGAAATGGCATTCCCAGTGAGCATTAAACAGGCAATAGTAATTAAGAATGTTTTTTTCATGACTATTTAAATAGATTAAATTTATGAATAATAAATTAGACAGTAAGACTGTATCAAAGCTACACTTTTTTGTACAAATTATTTCAATTTTTATCTAACATACTTCCACGATACCCTAAAAACAAGTCGCGCAATCCGCTCCATTGTTTTGTAATCAAGCTTTTCAGGAGTATCTCTTTCAGAATGGTAATCGGAATGCAATCCTCTAAAAAACATTACTGCAGGGATTTTATTAGCAATAAAACTTGCTTGATCCGATGAGTATATATCAGTTGAAGTATAATCCACAAAAAGACTATCCGATCCTAACGTATTAGTCTTAATTTGTTTAGTAAGCAATGAATCTCTTTTAAGAGTAATAGCATAAACTTTTTTTATCTTTCGGTTCTTTTCAATATGGCTATCCTCGCCTCTACCTATCATATCCATATTTAAGTTCAGAACAGGTTTTATATCTAAGCTATCGGCTCTATTTACAAATATTCGTGAGCCCCACAAACCACTCTCTTCTCCCGAAAAGGCAGCAAAAATAATAGATCGTTTTGGTTTAAATCCTTTTTCAATGGCTTTTGAATAAGCCTCGGCAATCTCTATAACAGCGGCAACTCCTGATGCGTTATCGTCGGCACCATACATAATTCGATTTCCTTCAATGCCCAAATGATCGTAATGGGCAGATATTACAACAACCTCGTTGGGGTATTCAGAGCCTTCGATATAACCTAAAACATTGTTCGAAACATCTAAATTTTTAACAAAATCACGCCTAATCGATATTGCTAAAGGGTAAGTTCTTATCAAGTTGCTATCAAGCACATTAGATTCCAATTGCCTAACAATTCTCTTTAAACTAGTATTCATTAAGTTTGATACAACTCTTGGATGTAGGACAACGGTTGATATATAAAAGTTTTTATATTTTAAATTTTTTATCAAACTATCTGTTTTAGCAACACTGCCCGAAAATGATTCTTTTAGTTTATTCCTCTTTTCCAAATCTTTAGCGGAATATATTTTACTTAATTTGTTAAACTGGTTTTTGTCATATGGATTACAAAGTAATACTCCTCTACATCCCTTTTTAATCAGCACGTCGTAAAGAGATGCTTTTTCGAAAAAAATATCTTTTGTTAAAATCAGTATTGTTTTATCATCAATATCTATTGACTTAATATAATCTGGAGATATGTTGTTAGTAACCAAAATATCAAAGTCTCGTCTATTGGCAATGCTTGAAGAGTTCCCTAAATAGTTTACATTTTCAGAGCATAACATTTTTCCTATTTTAAATAAAGGTTTCTCTAAATGATATGTAAAAAAATCAACCTTTTGATAGTAACCATCTAACTTTGGTAAAAATCCAACATTATAACTCTGAAAATTGTTTGCAATATATTCCGAAGCCTTTATAATTCCTCGTGTTTTTAAACCTCTCCCTTCCATCTCGGGTGAGGATAACTTATAAGTAATTCTTTTCAGATCATCGAGTTTTATCGATTCTAAAACATCAGAAGGAATTGAATCTTGTGCTTTTAATGCCTGCAATGAAAAAATAGAAAGCAGCAGTACGTAGAAATACTTCATAAAAGATATAAATAACGACTAAGGTATGATATTTAATTGATGTGCATATTCAACAAATTCTGAATAAGTGTTAAAATAGAAATAATCAGATAAATAATGCCTTTAGATTTCATATTACTCTTATTATTCAACTTGGTTATTTACTAACCTCTTTTTTTCTTACTTTTGCTTGATTTATTCGAAACCGATTATTCAGATTAAATAGATTATAACAATGACAATTTCTTACAACTGGCTAAAAGAGTACATCAATATTAATATTGAACCTGAAAAGGTTGCACAAATACTAACTTCTATTGGTTTAGAGGTTGAAAGTTTTGAGAAACATCAAACTATTAAGGGAGGACTCGAAGGTGTTGTAATTGGTGAGGTTCTTACCTGTGAAAAACATCCCGATGCCGATAAACTTAGTAAAACTACCGTTAACGTTGGATTAGCCGAACCTCTAAACATAGTTTGCGGGGCACCAAACGTTGCCAAAGGTCAAAAAGTTGTTGTTGCAACTGTTGGTACAAAACTTTACTTCAATGATCAGGAAATTGTTATCAAAAAAGCAAAGATTCGTGGAGAACTCTCCGAGGGAATGATTTGCGCCGAGGATGAACTTGGACTTGGAACTTCTCATGCAGGTATTATGGTACTTGATCAGTCTGCAGTAATTGGAACTCCTGCAAAGGATTATTTTAAGATTGAAGACGATTATATTTTCGAGATTGGCTTAACTCCAAATCGAATAGATGCTGCATCGCACTTTGGGGTTGCACGTGACTTGGCTGCGTACCTTAATCTCGAGAAACCTACAAAGGCAGTAAAACCATCGGTTGATTCGTTCAAGGTTGATAATAATAAACTCCATATTCCTACTGAAGTTGTTGACTCAACGCTGTGTCCAAGGTTTTCGGGTGTTACTATTTCAAATATCAAGATTGGTCCATCGCCCGAATGGCTTCAGAAAAGACTAAAATCAATTGGTCTTAACCCAATCTACAACGTGGTTGACGTTACTAATTTTGTACTTCATGAAATTGGTCAACCTCTCCATGCATATGATGCCGATCAGATATTAGGTGGCAAAGTTGTTGTTAGAACATTGCCTGAAGGTACCCCATTTATCACTCTTGATAGTAATGAGCGTAAACTCTCATCGGAGGATTTGATGGTTTGCAATACCGAATTAGGTATGTGTATTGCTGGAGTTTTCGGTGGCTTAAAATCTGGCGTTTCCGAATCAACTACTAAAATATTCCTCGAAGCTGCTTGCTTTAACCCTGTATCCGTTCGTAAAACAGCGCGTAGGTTTGGCTTAAACACCGATGCATCATTCCGCTTTGAGCGTGGAACCGATCCCAACATCACAATTTGGGCTTTGAAGCGAGCAGCAATGCTAATTAAAGAGGTTGCTGGTGGCGAAATATCATCCGAAATTATTGATGTTTACCCTAAACCTGTCGAAGATTTCAGAGTTGAATATAACCTTAAGAGAGCTGCAACATTTATTGGTAAAGAAATCCCTGCTGCTACAATAAAAAAGATTCTTGAAGGCCTAGAAATTAAAGTCGTTAAAGAGGATGGTGATATTTGGACATTAGCCGTTCCACCATATCGTGTAGATGTTCAACGAGAAGCGGATATTGTTGAAGATGTTCTTCGTATTTACGGCTATAACAATGTTGATTTTTCAGAAAAAGTAAATAGCACCTTAAGCTATTCGAAGAAACCAGATACGCATCAAATCATCAATTTAATATCTGATTATTTGACTTCACATGGTTTTAACGAAACAATGTGTAACTCGCTTACAAAAGCTGCTTATTATAAAGATTTAAGCACATTTCCTGCTGCCAATGCGGTTCAAATAATGAACCCCTTGAGTAATGATTTGAGCGCAATGCGCCAAACACTACTATTTGGAGGTTTGGAATCGGTTCAACGTAATACCAATCATCGCAACTTAAACCTTAAGCTCTACGAATTTGGTAACTGCTACAAATTCAATACTGATGCTGATAGATCTAAAGATCCTCTAAAATCATATAGCGAAGATCTAAGACTGGGCGTTTGGGTTACAGGCGAAAAAACAGATGAATCGTGGGTTCAAAAACCACAAGTAGCTAGTTTCTTTACAATAAAAGGTTATGTTCATTCAATCCTTACTCGATTTGGATTTGATGTTGATAGCCTAACTATTGAAGATGCACCATCGGATATTTTCGGGTATGGCTTATCATATAGTCTTAGAAATAAGCCTATAGTTACATTTGGGTTGGTAAACCAGAATATCCTTGAATCGTTTGATTTGAAAGCAGAGGTTTTCTTTGCTGAGTTCAAATGGAATCATGTGTTTGAGCATTCGGTAAATCTTAAAATTACCTACAAAGAACTTCCTAAATTCCCTGAGGTTCGTAGAGATTTAGCGTTATTACTCGATAAGAGTGTAACCTACGGCCAAATTCAAAAATTGGCCTTTGNNCTTTGCAACCGAAAAGAAACTCTTGAAAAAAATTAACCTTTTTGATGTTTACGAGGGTAAAAATTTGGGTGAGAATAAGAAATCGTATGCAGTTAGCTTTATCCTAGCGGATGAAAGCAAAACCCTTACAGATATCCAGATCGATAAAACAATGAATAACTTTATTCAGGTTTTTGCTAAAGAATTAGGGGCACAGATTCGATAGTTTTAAAAAAAATGGGCACAATCGAAGTTATACAAGCTGATATCACCACATTAAATGTTGATGCCATTGTAAATGCTGCCAACGAAAGTTTGCTTGGTGGTGGGGGTGTTGATGGTGCAATACATGCTGCTGCTGGACCTGAACTGCTCGAAGAATGTAGAAAAATTGGTGGTTGCCCAACTGGAGAAGCTCGAATTACCAACGGTTATAAATTACCAGCAAAGCATATTATTCATACTGTTGGTCCAATATGGCGAGGTGGTTATAAAGATGAAATTGACCTCCTCAGAAATGCCTATCAGAACAGCCTTAAATTAGCACTTAACCATAACGTAGAATCTATAGCGTTTCCAAATATTAGTACTGGGGTGTATGGATTTCCTAAGAAATCTGCTGCCGAAATAGCCTTTAGGATTGTTCGCGAATTTATATGCAAAAACAGATACCCTAAAAAGGTTATTTTCGCTTGCTTCGACGAAGAAAACTACGATATATACAAAGCTAAGTTGATCGGTTGACAAGCAGACAAGTCAACAAGTTTAAAAGTCAATCCCATACTTTTCCAATCTCCGATCAAGCGATTGACGTGTGATATTAAGAAGTTGAGCTGCCTCAACCTTTTTATAATCGGTCTTTTGTAACGCTTTTATAATAAGTCGCTTTTCAACCTCATCAAGATCAAATAGCACATCTTTCTCGCTTTCAAACACAACTTCATCTTCTACCATGGGTAAGCCACTAAAGAAACGGAGAGATAATTTACCTCCATCGCTAAGGATAAGCGCACGCTCAACCATGTTCCTCAACTCCCGAACATTTCCAGGGAAATGGTATGCTGATAAGGCTTTTATTACTGCAGCATCAACCATAGGAACTTTTTTATTTAGACGCTGCGACATTAACTTGATGAAGTAATCGAGAAGAATAGGAATATCCTCTCTACGATCACGTAGTGGTGGAATAGAAATCTCGAAAGAATTTAACCTGTAATATAAATCGTTTCTAAATTTATTCTCCTCTAAAAGTTTGGATATGTTCTGATTGGTAGCAGCAATAATCCTTACATCCACATGCACATCGTGATTTGAACCAATACGTCTTATTTTTTTATCCTCCAAAACCCTAAGCAATTTGCTTTGCATGGGTTGTTGCATATCAACAATTTCATCGAGAAAAAGCGTTCCCCCATTAGCAATTTCGAACCATCCAACCTTCTCCTCATTTGCACCAGTAAATGCCCCCTTTTTATGACCAAAAAATTCACTTTCAAAAAGGGTATCTGGCACAGCAGAACAGTTAACTGCATGGAAATAAGCATCCCTGCGAGAACTTAGATAATGAATTCCACGTGCAACAAGCTCTTTCCCCGTTCCACTTTCGCCAGTAATAAGCACAGATGTAGTATCAGCTTTTGCCACTTTAGTCATCAAATCAACCACTTGACGAATTGCTTTGCTAACTCCCATAATCTCGTACCCTACACTCTCTCTAAGTTCCTTCGATACTAAGGCGTATGAATGTTCAACTTCCTTATACTTATAGTTTAAATTGATATACCTTTTGGTCCGCTGAATTGCAGCCTTCATATCGATTAACCGAAAAGGTTTTGGGAAAAATTCAACAGCACCATAACGCATAGCCTGAATCACAGCATCCATATCACCGTGTCCTGTAATCATTATCACTTCAATATCATGGTACTGCTCCTTTACCTTTTGGAGTACTGATATTCCATCCATCTCAGGAAGTTTAAGATCGAGTATTATGATATCAATCTCATTTTGCTTAAGCATTTCGAATGCAACGGATGGCATAGGAGCTAAATGAACCTCAAATCCATCGGTTTCGAGAAACTCTTTAATCTCATCGCGAAAAACTTTCTCATCATCAAGAACAAGAATCTTTAAATTCTCCATAAAAGCTAACTTTTGGGGATTGAAATTTCGAATACTGAAAACTCTCCTAACTCACTATCAACACGAATATCACCTAA
>DQHR01000066.1 GCA_003531155.1 Bacteroidales bacterium
TACGCTAATTGGAGTACATTGTCTAGTTGTAAGTACCTACTAAAATCATAAGGGAATACTTAAAAGAATGAGTCAGGAGAAACATCGGATTAGTTGCGAGCTCGACTAAGGCACGATGTAAAGCCTCACAATATACGGCTGTGAGGCTTTCTGTATATTTCAGTACAAGGAACAATAATACCTTTTTATGGAATTAAATTGTACCATATTGTATAATAGATCATAACGAACACCACCTACATATTTTTATTCATCTAGCAAGAGGCAATGCGTTTGTTCAGCTTGTTTTTTGAAACGTAAAGCCTGAGTTATTATAATTGCTTCATAATGGGAAGGATGGTATAGCATGATACATGCTAAAAAACGGGAGTTGAGGAAGGCTTTCGAAACACATCATCGATTATATAATTCAAAAATTTCAACTTCTACTATGTCACAAAAATTGTTGCTGTTTTATGCTGTGGAATGTGGACTCAAATATCTAATATTGGATGAGAATAAGAAAAATAGTACAAGAGATTTTGAGAAAATTATTGAAACAAGTACCGGATGTTTGGTATCAGAGTTGCTAAAGGGTACTAATGGGCATGATATAAATAGACTGTTAAATATACTAAAATACAACTTGAGAATTCCGCCCTTACCTACCAAGGTGATTGATGAAAAGGGTAAGCCAATCTCATCTGAACCTAAAGAGTTAAATCAGATATGGAGATATGGGATTGAATGTGATTACGCAGCAGAATGCAAAATTGAGAACATGCTTGTGGAGGCAATTAAATATATACAGAAACAGATTAGGGGGTAAAAATGCATGAGCCGCTATTATACAATTTATGATATTGAACGTGCTTTGAATTTTCAATTTCGTGACAAGTGGCATAAAACGTGGACAGGATTTAGTGTTTATTTTGATGAATTAGTCATCTACGTACAAAAAGATTCAGTGAAATTATATGCACAAGAATTTTCTGAACGACTGGAAAGTTTTTTTGGAGGCCATTTTTTGAATCAAAATAAACAAATAGTTTTGGATTATAACGATGTAACATTGCGAGTAACATACGAAGAAAATGAGAGCGATGTTACTAAATATGCAATTCCATTATTTAAATCCAGTCAACGCTTTCCCATGGACAGGATAGAAAATTTTAAAGGTGTTCCTGTTTTTGCTTTCCATTCATATAAGGGAGGCGTAGGGCGGACATTGTCTTTAATCTCGGCTGTTCATGCTGCAAGTAAGATTAATAATAAAAGTGGTCATATATATAAAATATTAATTGTTGATAGTGATATAGAGGCTCCAGGATTGACGTGGTTAGCATCTAAGAGCGCTGTGGCAAATGCTGAGATAAGTTTTATTGATGCGCTTGCTCTCATTCATAGCGAAGAAGAATGGCGGAATACAATACCCTTTGTTGCGAGGAAGATTCAAGAGACTTCTTTGGAAATGCCTGTAGATAAGCAATTTGTTGAGCATTATTTCTTGCCAGTATATCGATCTGATGACAGTATTCCATACCAATTGATGGATGTTTCTGTAACGCCATCACTTATTGTAAAAACTGTTGATCGAGAATGGATAATTGGAGAATTCTTATCTGAATTGGGACAAGAGTTAAATGTAGATGCAGTATTTGTTGATTTACGTGCTGGAATTAGCGAATATTCAGCTCCATTATTATTTGATCCTAGAGTTCGAAAAATTTATGTAAGTACCACTTCGTTACAATCTAGAATGGGATTAAATGTACTTTTAAAAGAGATTTATCCCTCAAATCTCTCACAAGAATATTCTACACCGGATATTTTTGTTACAATGGTGCCACCAAATACAAATGTGGACTTTTACGACAAAATTGAGCAAGATCTTCTTGCTGATACTCGCATACTCAATGAGCAAGAAGATGAGAATTATAGGTTGCCATTGACTTTTTTAGATTTCGCACAGGAGCTGATTCATTTAGAGGGCTTTGATATGATAGATGATAAGCTAGGACCAACGCCGATGGCTAAAAGAGTTGCGGAGGTTGTTTCTGGATGGTTTCAAGATAAGCTTGATGAAGATGTGTCCATATCAACTGATAAAAGTGAGTTCCTTGAAAATCTATATTCCATTGCTGGAGATATGGAATATGGAGAAAACGCAATGCAAGACAAGTTTATGGTTACAACGTCGCTGCGAAATTTGGCGAAGAAATTTAGGGTTGATGTTCCAATTACAGTTGTTTTAGGAACAAAAGGATCGGGGAAAACTTTTATATATGGTCAACTATTGCGGGGTAAAACATGGGAACATTTTTCAACGAGGATTGATCATGATGTTCGAATTGATACGGATACCTATACCTACATCATTCCTTTTCTAATACCTAAAAATAAAAGCAACATCCTAAGTCATGTCGCTGTTGATCAACTTAATCTAAGTACACAATTCAACATAAATATTGATGATATTTTGAAACGGATTTTAAGAATTCAGGAATACCAAGATCAGGAAAGTAGTGAAGCAAGATGGAATGCATTTTGGAAAAAAGAGATATTGGAAAGTACGGGAGTAGCAGTAGAAACTTTTAAAGAATTGCAGGAATATCTTGAAAAAAATGATAAAAGAGTAGCTTTTATCGTAGATGGACTAGAAGATATTTTTCAGAACATAACTACTAAGCCCGAGCAAAAGATAGCTATAAGAGTACTGATGCAGGATATTGTAAATGAATTACGTTCCTACCCTAAAGGGCGAGTGGGCATTATTATTTTTTCGAGATTAGATATTGCTAAAAATTGTATTGAACAAAATTGGGGGCAATTTCGTACGCAATATGATGCATATGAGCTAAAATGGAATAGGGTTGAAGCTTTGCGGTTAGTTTTATGGTTAGCAGAAAAAGCCGGATTAAAGAACACTTTGTCTAATATCGAAAGAGCAACAGAGGACGCGTTAATCGCAGCACTGGAATCATTATGGGGAACAAGAATGGGAAAACCAACGTCGAGGGAAGCACAATCAGCAAATTGGGTATTAGCAGCACTTTCCGATTTAAAGGCTAGGATGCAGCCTCGAGATCTTGTTCGCTTTCTTATGGAAGCAGCGCAGAGAAGTATGAAAGATAGTGAAAGTTATTCCGATCGTTATTTGATTCCATCTGCAATCAGGGATTCTATTGCGCCTTGCTCGAATAAGAAGATTGAAGAAATTATTCAGGAAATGGAATTTCTAAAGGAAATATTTGAAAAACTAAAACAAAAGCCTAAACAAGCTAGGCAAGTTCCTTTTAGATTAGAGGATTATGGATTAGATAGAGAGGAAGCGCGTTTACTTGAAGAACAGGGATTTTTACTAGAGTTAGATGATGGATATTATATGCCGGAAATCATTCGCTATGGATTGGAATTTTCATATTCAAAACGCGCTAGAACAAAGGTTCTTTCATTATTGCGTCAGGCGAATGCTAGTTTGTAAATCAATTCAATCAACAGGGGAGTGACTAGCTAACGCTTTTAGGTGGGGATAGGTAAGGCGAAACACAAAGAAACGTCGGTTGTTAGCAGCAAAAATGTCTTTCCCGTGTGAAAAAGTTTAAGGATATGATTAATGAGGCTATTGATGAATGGGTGTATTTTTTTAAGCATTAGTTGCGGGCTCGAGTTAGAAACGATATAATAGCGAAAAGAAGCTCATGTACATATTGCGAATGGTATGATTGAGAAGAGACTTGGTGGAAGGTAGCAGAGAGTCGGTGTAGGGTGCAAACCGACCTGGAAACCAAGAGGTACACCTCATGACTAGAGTTAACAACTCTCGGATAAGCTCGTTACCGCTAATTAAGCTGGATGTCCGTTTTTTAATAATATTGGCATCAATGTGGGTGGTACCGCG
>DQHR01000024.1 GCA_003531155.1 Bacteroidales bacterium
TTTGTAGCCAGCACTTCTCAAAATCTTATTTATTGAGGCGCTATCACCAGTTAAGTAGCGCCAGCTGACAGCTTCATCCTTATCAATTTTTGTAATATAGTTGGCCTTTTTTTGCAAAGCACGTTCTGTATTGTCACGGTAATTGAAGCTGATTGTGATTATATCATAATCCTTGCCAAGTACTAAGTCTGATTGGTCGATTAAATCTGAAATCCCTGCCTGATAGTCGCTGCAAATCCCAGGGCAATCGAAGTATACAAAAGATAAAACTGTTGGCTTATTAATTAGTGAACCTAAAGAAACACTTTGGTTTTGCTCATTAATAAAAGTCAAGTCTAATGGAATAGTATCTCCAAGGTGTTCATCAATTCCAACTTGTTTGGAAAACTGGCTGTAAGAAAACAGTGAACATCCTACAAAAAGCGAAAGGATTAATAATTTTTTCATAGCTATATTATTAAATATCTTGTGTTTTCTCTTCTTTGTAAATGCTTGCAATTAGCAATGCACCACCCATTAATGCAGTGTCTTTGAGAAGTTCCATGAATGCGAATTGAGCTTTGCTAGGTTCAAAAAGCTGTGGAATATGGATTGTGAGAATGAAAATTAAAAGCAATAGGGCTAAAAGTAGGCAAGACAGTTTAATATATTTTTTCAAAATAATGCTTACACATGCAGCAATAAGACAGGCTCNNAGGCTCCCGTAAAAAGGATCATAAACCCGCCACCGGGTATAAACGAGGTGAGCATACCATTAAAAAAATCGCTTACGATGAAGTGATTAATGCCAATTATCCCAAATGGTAGCGCAAATAGGATGCGCCCTGATGTGGAAAGAAAATTGTTATTGCTTTGCATAATCAGGATTATTTATTGTGGTTAATTTTTTTAATTTTTCGAAGTTGAAGTAGTATATATATAACTGTTACTCCAACTCCTCCAACCCCCGATAAGTATAGTAGAATTAACCATACAGGAGCCATTTTGTTTATATTCCACCACGTTCTTTCGTCGAGTAGCCGTTTGGGTTTTGTGATTACGCCAAGTTTTTCATCAATTGTACTGCTTAGTTCCTTGCTATTCCCTTCGGTTTTTGCTAAAAAAGATAACTTGCCAATTGTGTCGCCAGGAATATCATTTGGGATATTGAAATAAGCGATGCCTGAAGAGTTTGTTTCCGATTTGCTAACTGGAAGATTTCCAAATGTTCGCTTAACAAATAGTTTAATGGATACATTTGCTAATGGCTTTATTACTCCTGATATGCTATCGGTAACAGTGGCAAAGAGTTGCTTTTTTGCAAGATCGAATGCAAGAGTCATTTTTGCAGTTTCAGTCTTTACTGCCTCACCTACAACTCTTATTGCTGGTTGTATATAATCCTTATTGAAACTTCTAATGTAAGAAATTACATCCCACCTTTGCTCTTCAGATAAGGTGTTAACAAAGTTTGGCATCAAACCTTTACCGTTAGAAAGAATGTAGAACATTTCTCCATCGGTGTTTTTTTGGTATTCTGGAGATGCAGGATCTTTCGGTATAGGAACCAACTTTGCATAGTTGGCTTTGCCAATATCTCCATGGCACGATTTACAGTTAGCCTGATAGATTTGATCCCCACTTTTGACTGATTCAGGAGTGAAGATGAACGGTGCAACTTTTTCTATAGCCTCAGCAGGGACTGTGTTTGTTTGAGCTAAAAGATTAACCGATAGAGCAACCATTCCTAAAACGCCAACAAATATCTTTTTATTGAATTGCATAAGCTTATGCTATATTGTTTTCAATTATGTTCGTTTTCTTGCTCTGTTTCATCTNNGTTTCATCCTTTATTATTCCTTTATAAACTGCTGTTTCCCACACGGGAATAACAGGAAATAACTTTGCAAGAACAGTAATAATCATAAGAACCATTATAATTGGTGCAATTGAAATAAGGATTTCAACGAGCGTAGGAGTATAAACCATAAAATTATCAGGAACATGTTGCATTGGTAAGAATGGGTGCTCTTGAGATGGCACAACAATAATATAGCGCTTTAACCACGAGCCAATCAAAACAGCAATCCCAATTATAAGCATTGGTAGAGGCCTCCTAAAGGGTTTGAATAAAAGTAAAATCGTTGGGATTATTAACCCTAAGCCTTGAGTTCCCCAAAATAGTAGGGCATGTTCCCCTCCAAATAGCTGGTGAATATGCAATGCGTCAAATTTCTTCATCTTGTAACCTGGAACTAAGAACTCGTTGATGTTAAAGTAAAGGTAAACCAACGAAACTAGAACAAGCAATTTGCCTATTTTGTCGAAATGGAAATCGGTGATATGATTCTNNGGAAAAAGTACATCGCTATAATCAAACATGATAGACCTGTTACAAAAGCTCCTGTTACAAAATAAGGTCCGAATATTGATGAGTCCCAACCCGGGCGAAGAGTAACAGCAAAAAGCCAAGATGTAACTGTATGTATTGATAGTGCAACGGGGATAATCAGAATCAACATAATGATTGTAGCTCTTTTAAGAATCTTAACTTCTGCTACTGTACCTTTCCATCCAAGCGATAGAATTTCATATGCTTTTTGAAGAAATTTTGGTTGGCCAGCAAGATGATCTTTGCCGTATGCCAAATCGGGAATCATTGTAATATAAAGCAATAAAAGGCTGATTGCAAAATAAGTTGTAACAACTGTTACATCCCAGAGAATTGGTGATTGAACTCTACCATGTAGGAATACATAGATAAGCCTTTCGGGACGCCCCATGTCTGAAACAATGACAAGTCCAGCTACGGCAGCAAATGCAACTGCAATAATTTCGGCTATTCGGGTTAATGGTGTTACCCATTTTTGATTTGAAAGGCCAACAACTCCGCTAACAAGCATTCCTACCAAACTGGCTGCAACAAAAAATACGAAATTTGAAATGTATAAACCCCACGATACGTAATCGCGGATACCAGCAACACCCAACCCATCGCGTAGTTGGATGTAGTAAGCATAAAGGCACACTAAAAGAGCAAGAGAAAGAAAAGCCATCCATGCATGAAAACTTTTGTTCAGGTTGACTGTTCTGAATAAATCTGCTATATGGTTTCCCAATATATTATCGTTTTGCGGGGTTGTTTTCAATTCAGCCATACTTTACGATTTATGTTCGTTCAGGTTATCTTTTTCATCCTCAAATGGGAAAAGTCTATTTTTGGGTGGAAGATAGAATACTCTTGGCTTTGTGCCAAGCTCTTCCATTAGAAGGTAAGCTCCATTATCTTTTAAAAGTTGACTTAGCCTAACAGTTTCTTTTGTTGTACCATTGGTAACAGCATCTTCATTTTCATCACCAAAATAGTAAACGCCATTAGGGCACGCAGAAACACAATATGGGAGTTCGTTTTTCCTTAGTTTATCGGCGCTAAAGCAGCACTTAGTGATTGTCCCTTTTTTCTGAGGAACGTTAAGTTCGACATCATAGACCAAATCTTTATCTTTTTCAGCATCCTTTGGTTCAAACCAATTAAATGAACGAGCAGAATAAGGACATGCCGCAATGCAAAAACGACAACCAATACAGCGTTCGTTATCAATTAAAACNNGCAATGCTGGCATGGCTTAGGCATATGGTAATATGGAGTCCTATCAGTATCCTTCATCTGAAGAGTATTTATATGATACTGGTCTGATCTTAGATGATGTGCCGATTGGCATGCCTCAATGCAATTTCGAGCATTACGGCATTTAGAAAGATCTATTACCATAACCCAGCTCTTCCCGGGTATTCCTAG
>DQHR01000068.1 GCA_003531155.1 Bacteroidales bacterium
CCAGCTTTAATTTCATTCCAAATATCAATATCAAAGTCGGCCCAGGTTTCAAAGCCAAACTTTCTATTTTTCCCAGCGGGTATATTATTGGCTAGCAAAGCTGCCTCAATTGGGAATGTTCCTGAACCGCACATTGGGTCTATAAAATCGCACTTTTTATCCCAACCCGAAAGTAAAATAATCCCTGCCGCAAGAACTTCATTAATTGGGGCATCGGTAAGCTCAAGTCGGTAATTCCTTTTGCTAAGGGCAGTTCCTGAACTATCAAGCGATACTACAACCGTCCTATCATTGATATGAACGTTAATACGCATGTCGGGATTTTCAGGATCAACGGATGGTCTAATGCTATACCTTTCGCGGAACTGATCGGCTATGGCATCCTTAGATTTTAGCGCAACAAACTTGGAATGGGTAAAATAATCGCTGTGCGTGCTGCCATCAATGGCAAAAGTTCTATTGTAGCTGAAATAGTCGTTCCAGTCAATCTTCTTGATTTTATCGTAAAGCTGCTGCTCATTGGCTGCAAAAAAAGTGTTTATGGGTTTTAAAACCTTAACAGCTGTTCGTAGGAGCAGATTACATTTGTAAAGCATCGCTTTATCGCCTTTAAACCTAACTGCTCGGCTTAATATTTCAATATTGGTTGCACCAATCTCGTTTAGCTCAGCAGCAAGCACCTCTTCGAGCCCGAAAATGGTGGTTGCTATTATCTCAAATCGTTCCAATGCTTTGGTTATTTAGTTCTTGTTTAATGTCCCAAAAGTAAAGTTTTTGTTCCAACATCTATCAGAAAACTCTACCTTTATCGTGCTAAATGTGCAATATTCAACAAGATGAACTATTTCCTTAATATTGTAAAAGAATGAAGGTTGGGATAATTGGTGGCGGTGCTGCTGGATTCTTTTCAGCAATTGCGGTTAAGGAGAACTATCCCGATACATCAGTAACAATCTTTGAAAAATCGCAAAAGGTTCTATCAAAGGTAAAAGTATCAGGAGGTGGAAGATGCAACGTTACCAATGGTTGCGATTCTATTGAAGAGCTTTGTAAAGCCTATCCTCGTGGGGGTAAAAACCTGAAAAGAGCGTTTCATACATTCAGCAATAAGGACACCATCAAATGGTTTGAAAAAAGAGGTGTTCCGTTGGTTATTCAGAATGATAATTGTGTTTTTCCAGTATCGCAAGATTCTCAAAGCATTATTGACTGTTTTTTAAGGGAAGCAAAAAGGCTTCGAGTTGAAGTTGCCGTAGGCAAAGGGGTTAGAGCGATAATCCCAAAAGGAGAAAAATTAGAAATCGTTTTTACTGATACTGAATTGCAATCGCAAATTTTCGATAAAGTGATTATTACAACAGGGGGCTCACCTAAAAAAGAAGGGTTAAAATGGTTGGAGGCTCTAGGTCATAAGATTGAAAATCCGGTTCCATCGTTATTTACCTTTAATATGCCCAACGAACCTATTACAAAGTTGATGGGCATTGTGATTGAGAATACAATTGTAAGTATTCAGGGCACAAAGATTAAATCCGTTGGGCCTCTTCTCATCACCCATTGGGGAATGAGTGGTCCGGCCATACTTAAGCTTTCATCGTTTGGGGCAAGGGAATTGAGCCAGATGAACTATCAGTTTATGGTTCAAGTTAATTGGGTAAATGAGCAAAATAACGATATTGTAATTGAAGTGCTAAACCGAATTGCTCGCGAAAACCCAAATAAATTATTATCCAATCTCCGTCCTTACGCCTTGCCCGAAAGGCTTTGGCATTTCCTGCTCGACAAGATTAATCTTCCTCAAAGTAAGAAATGGAGTGAACTAGGGAAAAAAGGGATTAACCAGCTAACAACAATTCTTACAAACGATGTTTATGCGGTAAATGGTAAATCGACCTTTAAGGAGGAGTTTGTAACCTGCGGTGGTGTAAGTCTTCAAAGTGTAGACCTAAACACCATGCAAAGCAAGATTTGCAAAAACCTCTATTTTGCTGGCGAAGTCATGGATATCGATGCTATAACAGGTGGTTATAACTTACAAGCAGCTTGGACAACAGGGTATATTGCTGGTAAACTACAATAAAAAAGACGAGGTGACCCTCGTCTTCTCGTTTAAATCGCAAACTATTTACAAACTGCTTATCGAGCCAAAACCCGAGCAGTCTCTACTGATAATTGGGCGTCCAGCATAGCGAATTTTTCCCATTCCCGAAACAGAAGCATCAAGTCTTTCAACCGCATAAACAGATGCCCTAGCAACTCCACTAACATCAACCTTGCAATTTTCAGCCTTAAACTCTGATGCATCAATTTTACCTACTCCGCTAATTTCGATATTAAGGTTTTCTGTTTCGCCAACAATTGCTCCTGAAAGAACACCACTCGCATCGAGCTTAAATTTTTGGGTATTAATATTTAAATCAAGATTTGCTACTCCACTAACATCAACTTCAAGTTCATCATACTTAGTAAGTTTCGGAGTTGAAATATCCACAACTCCGCTTAATGATAGCTCCTTTAAATCAGGAAGTGTAATAGTAATCGAAACGTCATCTTTGTGTTGATGATGTTTGTCGTTATAAATTTCTAATCTATCGCCCCTTAATCTTACCTTTACATCTTCTAATGCATCATTATCGCCTGTAATTGTAACCGATGCCTTATCGGCTTGAATTAATGTAACCTTACAAGCGAGACTCAGTTCAACTCTCTTAACACCTGTTACATCTGGAATTGTTGGTTGCGCATTAAGGTTAACCGCAATTAATGTCAGTAATGAAATGCCAATAGTGGCAACGATTTTTAATAGTGTAGTTTTCATAGTATTTTGAATTTTGTTTTTTATAAACATTTAATATCCTAATAGACGTATTAAAATCCAATTTGCTGCTTGTACCTGAAAGAAATGTAACTTTTATCCATTTACATAGTAATAGGAAAAGATTGTTATATTGCACAAATTATTTCTAGCACAATTCGCATGAGCATTCTCGGGGCGTTCCTATTTTTTATCTTAGTAGTAATTGTTGGAATTATTCCTTTCCCAATTATCTACGGATTTTCAAATTTTCTTCGATTCATCACTGAGAAAATAATTGGTTATCGGAAAAAAATAATTGAAACAAACCTAGTGGGTTCATTCCCAAATAAATCTAAAGCAGAGATTAATAAAATAATTATTCTTTACTATAAAAACCTTACAGATGTTATAGTTGAAGGGATAAGAGCCTTTACAATGAACCGTCGCCAAATTCTAAAGCGTCATAAAATAATTAATCCCGAAATCCTTGAACCATATTTACTATCGGGACAAAGCATTATTGGGGTAACCGGACATTTCAGCAATTGGGAATGGGGTTCATTATCGGCTGGTATGCAGGTTAAGCACAATGTTGTTGCATTTTATAAACCTCTAAAAAATAGGTATATCGATAAATTTGTGAGATGGAGCAGAACCAAATTTGGCACGACACTCGCATCTATTGCAGAAACCTCTCTTACTTTTGAAAATCATAAAGATTCTCCTACAATCTTTCTAATGGCAACTGATCAAGGTGTTCCTAAGCGCTACCTAGATAAAGCTTATTGGATCCATTTTCTGAATCGTGAAACAGCCTTCCTTTATGGGGCAGAAAAATATGCAAAACTACACAACCTTCCTGTTATTTATATTGACATTCAAAGAGTTAAGCGCGGATACTATCAGGTAGAACTATCAGTTCTAACCAATGAACCACGAAGTTTCGAGGACGGAGTTGTTACCAAGATGTTTGCTGAAAGGTTAGAATCTATCATTACGCAAAAACCTGAAGATTGGCTTTGGTCGCATAAACGATGGAAATACAAACGCCCTGCAAACATTGAAATGATTAAATAATCAATTACGCATACATCTCATCAATCATTTCGCTATATAATTCTGCAAGTTTATTACGACGTACTTTTAAGGTGTTAGTTAAGCCTCCATTTTGAATACTAAAAGGCTCTGCAAGAAGTTTGAATTTAATAACCTTTTCGTATGGACTAAACTCCTCTTGGATTTTTTCAATTCTTGATTGGTAGAAATGAATTATTTTCTCGTGGCTAACCAATTCTTCATTACTAAGATTTTCTAACCCCAAGCACTTAGCTTCTTTTTTAAGCATATCAAACGAAGGGACTATCAGCGCAGTAACATACTTACGCCCATCACCAATTGGAAGTATTTGCTCAATAAAATTATCTTGAATAAATAGTAACTCTATTTTTTGTGGCGAGATATATTTCCCCACAGATGTTTTCATTAAATCTTTGATTCTATCTGTCATAACCAAATCGCCATTTTCTGTCAAATAGCCCTTGTCACCAGTATAGTACCATCCATCTTTTAGAACTTTTTCAGTATCTAATGGTTTTTTATAGTAACCCTGAAAGAGCGTTTTTCCTTTGACCATTATCTCATTCTCGGGACTAATTTTCACCTCAATACCAGGCATAACAGAGCCTACAGTATCGAAATCGTATACATCATCTTTAAAGCACGAAACGGTGGCTGTTGTTTCTGTTGTGCCATATCCATAACATACAGTAATTCCTGCTGCATGAAAGAATCTTAAATGAGCCTTCGAGATGGCCGCTCCAGCACATGGCATAAATCGAATATTACCACCAAATACCTTCCTGAATTTTTCTAAAACTAATTTATCGGCAATGCTATACTTAAAAGATAGAAGTGTCGGCACTTTAGCATTTTTTGACAAATAATCCGAACGCTTATGCCCAACGCATATAGCCCAATTAAAGATTGCTCTTTTAATGCCAGGCCACTTTGATATTTCTAGCTGTACTCCATCGTAAGTTTTTTCAAAAAAACGAGGAACCGCACACATCACAGTAGGCTTTATCCTTGGTAATAGGTTTACTACCTCTCTAGGATTCTCAATAAACACATTGATTGCTCCGCAGTGCAATATATAGAATGTCCATGTACGCTCAAAAACATGGCTTAATGGAAGAAAACATGCAGATACATCAGTTTTGCTAACCTTTAGCCGTTCATCATGAATTTTAAAAGTATAAATATAAGAAGCATGTGTTAGCATTACTCCTTTTGATTCGCCGGTAGTTCCTGATGTATAGATAATTGTAGCAAGATCCTCAGGTTTTGCTTCACTTTTTACTTTAAGCAAATCATCTTGAAACTGATTAGTTCCAGCAAGTTGAATAAATTCCGTCCATCCTATACATTTGTTGTTATCACAAGAAATATTAGAATCGAAAACTACAATTTTCTTAACTGTTTCAGAATTCTCAAGAAGCCAACTTGCTTTCTCATATTGTTCCTTATTTCCAACAAAAATAAGCCTCATTTTGGTTTCATCGGCAATATATTTCAACTGCTGTCGCGATGATGTAGCATAGAACGGAACAGTTACACCTCTAACTCCCAAAATGCCTAAATCGGCAACAACCCATTCTGGTCTATTATCGCTAAATATCCCAACATTATCAGCAAAGCCATAACCCA
This sequence comes from Bacteroidales bacterium, assembly GCA_003531155.1. Taxonomy (GTDB): domain Bacteria; phylum Bacteroidota; class Bacteroidia; order Bacteroidales; family Tenuifilaceae; genus UBA8529. Next base: position 5,504 of record DQHR01000068.1, read on the forward strand.
ACGAAATTAATGACCGGGAAACACTACTTATTAATTCGGATAACTGATTCCAGCTAATGCTCTTATAAGAGCCCGTTTTTTCGCATTTATACCTAAATGCATCAAGATTATCAAGCCTTTTGGCTTGTTCTTCAACCATGCAAACAATGTTCTCTTTCATAAAAAAGATTGAGGTTGCAATATACAATATTGCTTAAATAAAAAAAGCGTCGATTAAAACGCTTAATAAAAAAACTAATAGCTAATCCTCTCCCAATGGAATAGTTACCCCAAGCCAAGGAATCGCCACAAATTGTTCCATGCCGCTAACTACGGGTATTACCAGTCCATAATCAAGCGCCACTTTCCTAATAAGCGATCTACCTCCTATCAATGAAAGCATCACTCGCTCATCGTCAATTGGCAAAAAATAGTTTTCAGCCATAACATAGCCCCTTTTACCAGCTGGAATCTTAAAGCAAAGCGATATTGTTGGCCTATCCGACCAAGAGTTCCCATAATAGCCATAGCCTAATCCTATAGACAAATTCTTTTGACCCGAACCGAAAGTAATCACTCCATAACCATAACCAAAAGCCTCGTTATCCTCGCCTAAAACTGATGCAACAAGTATTCCTGCACCTAAATTAACTTTATCCTTTTTTAATGGAATAGAAACCTTAGGAGTAATCCAAACAGGTGAAGAGGCTCCTGCAAAAAGAAACAAGGGAACAACCCCTGCGCTAATCGAAAAATTGTCGGTGAAACCATAACCAAATTGATTGTAAAAAATCCACATATTCTGATAGTATCCACTGCCTTTTTTAAGTCCATAACCATTTGAAGTAGTAAAATACCTAGATGAGTGCAATTCCCCATACGAAACACCACCTCCGCTCACCCTCTCTTTGCTTATTACACTTAGCTTTGTTACATCTTTTTGATTTATTGTAATCTCGCCAAGGTTAGCTGTTTTGAGACGAATATAATCTGAATTCATAATAATTATATGTCCAACATATTCGTTGCCATCAACAGTTTCAACTTTATAAAATTTTGAACTATCAGAAACCTCTTGGCTACATGCTGTTTTAAAACTAAATAAGCAAAACATTAATAACAGTACTTGTAACGTTTTTTTCATATTGCTAATTTTTATAGATGTCTTAAAATAAAGTTAATAATAATAACTCATATGCCAAAAAATAGATTTATTAAAATATGAAATACATTAACCTGTCTTTTCTACCTATAGATATAAATACATAAATCTAAATTAATGAAAATCAGTATTTAGTGCTTTGTAACAATTTGTTACAATTCCGAAAAAAGTGCCTTACAAATGGGTGGTTATTTTGCTCCTGAATCAATTATGGCACTTAACAATGAAAAAAACAATCTTTTTTTTAATCGCTTTTTACGTTCACATCTCATGGCAAACAATGGCTCAATCAGAGCCAACAATTGTCACGCTCAACCAATGCATTGATGCTGCTTTAATGAATAACCCAAGCATCAAACAATCAGAAAACGAAGCAAGCATATCGAAATTGGGCATAAAAATGGCTCAATCGGGTTTATACCCTGTTGCATCAGTTGAAGGTTCAGGTGGATTGTCAGATCAATATCGATTGGGCAATGATTATAAGTTTGGTACTGCCAGGCTTACAATAGATCAACTTTTATGGCAAAAAGGTAAAACTAAATCCTCCATTGAACAGGCACGTTTTCTTAAAGAAGCTTCAATTGCATCACTAGAAGCAAGTAAACAGGAGCTAATCGTATCGGTAAAGAAGATTTATTATACCTGCTTGCAGCAAAATCAATTGTATTTGGTTGCTCAGGATAATGTATCGAAGGCTGAGCTTTTCTTAGAATATGCAAGGGAACGTTACAAAGTCGGAAATGGTAGGAAATCTGATGTTCTAAAAGCAGAAAGCGATCTTGCCGAGGCTGAATTTGAAAAAGAGTCATACCAAAATTCATTAAAGCAATCACAGAACGAACTATCTATGCTTACTGGCCTTCCTGCAAATAATCTGTTGCTACTAGCAGATACCTGGCAAGTTGACAATCTTGGAACATACACCAAACAAGCAGATAGCCTTTTCAGCATTGCATTTCAAAATTATCCTGAACTACAAATGATGAACAGCCTTGGATTATCGCAACAGGCGAAGATTCAAGAGACCATAGCTGAATTTTATCCACAAATTGGTGTCAGTGCTGGTTACGATTGGAGTTACAATCCTATCATCCAAAGGCAAAATAGTTGGTATACAGCAATAACTCTACGGTGGAACATTTTCAACGGTAATGAAAAGCATTATAGGTTGCAATCGGAAAAACTTAGAAAAACCAACTATGATAATCAGGTTGATGAAATGAAGAAATTCTTAATAAAGGAAGTGAGCAACTGCTTGATCAGCATTAGAGAAGCAGAAAGCCAAATCAGTTTGACATCCAAATTAATGAAAACAACCTCAGAGAATCTTGAAATAGCCAAAAGTCAATTTAATGTTGGAACAGGTTCAATGCTTGAGCTAACCGATGCAAGAGTAAAAGATCTTTCGGCAAAGCAAAAGAATATTCAAGCCATCACTGCTTTTAAAAATGCCTTATCAAACCTCGAACGATTAACAGGAAATAATTATGAAAACAAGAAATAATATGAATTACTTAAACAAATTTTTAATTGCTGTGGGGTTAATTGTTGTTATAACATCATGCTCTAACACTGATGAAGTCACATCTTTTCAAACCGTTGCAGTTCAGCGAAAAACCATAAGCACATCGATTATTGCAACGGGTATCATCAAACCTAAGGTAGGTGCTGAAGTTCGAGTTGGTTCAAGAGCTTCGGGAATTGTCAAAAGGCTCCATGTAAAAATTGGGGATGATGTACGTAAAGGAGATTTGCTAGCCAATCTCGATGATTCAGAACTATCAGCACGTTACCGGTTAGAAAAGGCAAATCTTGATAACGCCCAAACTGTTCTGAAATATGCTAAGATCGAAATGGATAGGGTTAAATCATTAGTTGACAAAGACTTTTCATCCATCCAATCTTATGACAATCTGGTGAAAGAATACGACATGGCCCTTTCACGTGTCGCTAGCGCTCAAGCTTCGGTTGATTATGCTTTTACTGAACTTGGGTTTACCAAAATCGTTGCGCCAATCTCTGGGGTCATTGGTTCGGTATCCACCCAGGAAGGTGAAACAGTATCTGCCTCGTTTGCGGCTCCTACGTTTGTAACAATCATTGATTTGTCTCGCATTGAAGTGTGGGCATACGTGGACGAAACCGATATTGGAAAAATAGAAATAGGACAAAAAGCAAGTTTTACGCTTGATACCTACGCAGGGAACAGATTTGATGGAACCGTTTCTGCAATCTATCCTAAGGCGGAGATTCGCGATAATGTGGTTAACTATATCGTAATTATCGAAATTTCGGACAACATGGGCAAAATCCTTCGCCCAGAGATGACAGCTTCAGTTACGATTCAAACTAGTGCGATGGATTCCGTTTTAAGCATCCCAAACAACACAATTAAAAGGAAAAATGCAGAAACTGTGGTCTATATACTCGAAAACGGAAATCCAATATTGAAAAAGATCAAAACAGGTTTAAAAGGAACCCAAATAACTGAAGTTATTGAAGGGTTGAAGGAAAATGAACAAGTAATAATTAATAGTGAAGAATTAATAAACAATAAAAATCAACAGCTATGATTCAGCTAAAAAATGTAAGTAAAAAGTTCAGTAACAATGGACAAAAGCCAGTGCAAGCGCTGAAAGAAACAAATTTGGTAATAAATCAGGGTGAGTTTGTAGCCATTGTTGGACCATCAGGATCGGGAAAATCAAGTATGATGAACATTCTGGGCATGCTCGATCGGCCAACTTCTGGAGAGTATTATTTCGAGAATAGGGAAATTAATACCCTAAGCGAGGATGAACTTGCTTCGATCCGGAATAAAAAAATAGGTTTTGTTTTCCAAAAGTTTCACCTCCTGCCTAAAACAACTGCATTGGAAAATGTTGAACTACCATTACTTTATTCCGATCGGAAAAATATCCGAGGATTGGCCTTGGACGCACTTAAGCAGGTTGGATTGGAAGAAAGGGCAACTCATCGTGCAAACGAGCTATCAGGAGGCCAGCAGCAACGAGTTGCCATTGCTCGTGCACTTGTGAATGAGCCAGAAATCATTTTTGCCGATGAACCTACTGGAAATCTTGACTCTGCATCGGGTCAGGAAATAATGAAAATCTTTCAGGAGCTTAATGAAGCGGGCAAAACAATTGTTCTCATAACTCATGATTTAACCATTGCTGCCTATGCCAAACGCACAATTCAAATTCACGATGGCATTGTAAACGAAAACTGATAAAAACTTTAAAAACATAAACCATGAATAAGAAAGAAACTTTAAAAAGCAGTTTACGCATATTAAAAAGAAACAAGATGCGTACATTTTTTATGGTACTTGGAATTATTATTGGAGTTGCTTCGCTAAGCATAACATTTACTATTGGGAGAGGATTTCAGAAGCAAATTACAGAGAGAGCAAAAAAATATCTTGGCTCAAGCGATATTCTCGTTACGGCAGTGAAAATAAAACTCGAGGGGAAATCAGTTGATAACAATCTTGTTTCATCCCTAACAATTGACGACCTAAAAGCAATTGCATCAGAAATTCCATTAGTAAGCACGTATGCTCCAGTACAATTTCTACCCAACTGTGAAATCATTGCAGGAAATAAAAATATCTCGACTTCTGTGAGAGGAAGTTCAGCAACCGGGCAGATTGTATGGAATCGTGGCGTTATAAAAGGTGATTATTTTGATGATGCTGAAGAGCTGAATGCCACTCGTGTTGCACTTATCGGAACTAAAATCGCTGAAACACTATTTGGAGAATCTGATCCCATTGGTGCTCAGATCAGAATTGGTGATGTGCCATTTACAGTTAAAGGTGTTCTTGAACCTAAAGGTATTGATCCCCATGGTAACGATATGGATTTTGATATCGTTGTTCCTATTACAACCATGATGAAACGCCTTATGAATGTTGACTATATAGCAATGGCAAAAATTGTCATTTCTGATGAAAATCGCATGGATGAAGCTGTATCGGGGATTACAGCAGTATTGAACGAACGGCATCATATAACCAATGGAGAAAGCGATTTTCTCATTCTTACTCCAACATTTGTTAAAGAAAAAATCAAAGAAATGACAAAGGTTTTTAATGTTTTCCTACCCTTGATTTCTTTAATTGCATTGCTTGCTGCAGGCATAGTCATTGTTGTTCTAATGCTCATGTCGGTAAACGAACGAATCAGCGAAATAGGACTACGCAAAGCCGTAGGCGCTCGTTCTAAAGATGTTGTTTCGCAGTTTCTGATTGAGGTTTCTATAACATCATTGCTCGGTGGCATTATCGGAATAACAATCGGCTTGATTTGCTTCAAAGTATTCTGCTCGATAATTAAAATTTCATTCTTTATTCCCTGGCAAATTTATGTTTTTGGAGTTCTTCTACCAATATTGGTAGGAATCATCGCTGGTATAATTCCTGCAAGAAAAGCAGCAAAATACAATCCTATAGAAGCATTGAGGTAAAATGACAATTACTAAAACTATAAAAATATCATTTAAGCAGCTGCTTATTAACAGAGGCAAATCCTTTTTCGCCATCATTGGACTTTCCATTGGGATTGCCTCTGTTATAACCATGGTTGCTATTGGTGACGGAGCCAAGGAAGAAACGTTGAATCAATTGGATCAGTTGGGGACCAACCTAATCACGGTTAATGCTGGAAAAATAAAGAGTGTAATGCAGCGCAAGCAGAATACTGATTTGATGACTACTTTAAAGTTGAAAGACTGTGAAGTTATTCTGAACAGTTGCCCTTCGATAAAAGAAGTAGTTCCTTCCTTAGAGGGTACAATTAAGGTTAAATATGGGAACACAACAACTTCATCAATGGTAAATGGAGTTACAACATCTTACTTCAGAATTAAAAACTTTACCTTAGAAAAGGGAGAACTGTTTACACAGATGGATGATAAACAATCAATGCGATTGGCAGTGTTAGGAGGTCAAATTAGCCAGACCCTTTTTGAGAATGAAGATCCAATCGGAAAGACCTTACTAATTGGTAAGGTTCCTTTTACAATAATTGGGGTTTTAAAGAGTAAAGGCACTACTATCAGCGGTTCAAACCTAGATGCGCAGGTACTAATTCCTCTTAGCACTGCAATGAGAAGGATTTATAATGTGAACTATCTTAATCGCATTTTTATAGAAGTGACTAGCCAGTCGAAGATGAAAGATGCCGAAGATGAGATTGTTTCCGCTTTGCGCAGCAATCATAGACTTGATTTAAAGGGCAAAGAAAACGACTTCACAATAGATAATCAATTGACCGACATTCAGGCTAGCGAAAGTTCAGCACAATCCTTCACATGGCTCATAGTTGGGGTGTCGGCAATTGCTCTTTTGGTTGGTGGTATAGGTATTCTTGCTGTAATGCTACTATCAGTAAGAGAAAGAAATTCTGAAATTGGCTTGCGCTTGTCGGTAGGTGCAAAACGACGTGATATAGTATGGCAATTTCTTGTTGAATCATCAATTTTAGGATTTGCTGGCGGTTTAACTGGTTTTACAATAGGATTTGTTGTTTCAGAAATTATTAAATATACATCGCAGTGGCATATCTCTATGTCACCAATCTCTGTAGTAATATCACTTCTGTTTTCAATTTTTATTGGATTAATTTTTGGAGTAATTCCTGCTCAAAAAGCTTCAAGAGCGGATCCTATTACAGCCCTACAAAAAGAATAAGTATATTTGTTTATAAAAGCTAAGGATAATGATTAAGCAGAAAATCTTGATTATCGACGATGACGAGAAAATGAATGGGTTGCTGCTAAACTACCTTGTAGGCTTTGGTTACGACGTAGTAACTTGCACTCATCCTACATCAGGTCTTCAAAAGATTAAGCAGAATGTGCCTGATTTAATAATCTTGGACATTATGCTACCCGATTTGGATGGATTTGCTGTATGCCGCGAAGTGCGTAAGGAGTCGTCTATTCCTATAATTATGCTAACAGCAAGAGGTGATGTAACCGACCGAATTGTTGGTCTTGAACTTGGAGCTGATGATTACCTACCAAAACCATTTGAGCCAAGGGAATTAGTTGCTCGCATCCAAACTATTATGCGAAGGATTTCAAATCAATATAATCCTTCTGGTTCTTTAAAGTTCAACCATTTAGAAATAATTCCCGAAAAGCAAATGGTAATTGTTGATGGTGAAACAATTGACATAACAACAATGGAGTTTCAACTACTACATTTACTAGCCGAAAAACGTGGACGTATTATTACCCGTGATCAAATTATGGATAGCCTTAAAGGTGTTGATTGGTCGGCATTTGACAGATCCGTTGACGTGGCTGTTAGTCGTTTACGGCAAAAACTTAATGATGACCCAAAAAACCCAAGGTTTATTAAAACTATTTGGGGTACAGGATATATGTTTATAGGGTATGAAGAATAAATTAATAGAACAAAAAAGAAGGTCGATCTTATTCAAGATCTTTGGTGTAATACTGATCTTTACAATCAGCGTCATCTTTGTTGTACTTGCTTTTTGGGGATTAGTAGATGAGCAACCAAATCCAATGTATGCTCATTTACATTTACTGATTACTGTAATTATATTAATAATTACTGGTTCCATTGTAGCTTCATTTATCATTAGAAAAATATTAAGGCCACTTTATATACTTAATAAGGCTGTTGAAGAGGTTGGCAAAGGTAATTTGAACCAGACTATACAGATTAATAGCAAAGATGAGCTAGGAAAACTTGCAATTGCTTTTAATCAAATGATATTTGATTTGAAAAAGATGATGCTTGCCCGTGATCAATTGTTACTCGATGTAAGCCATGAACTGCGCACTCCCATTACCCGCGCAAAACTAGCACTTGAGATGATGCCTGACAGTGCTGAGAAAGACTCACTTGCCGGCGATTTAAAAGAGATGGAAATAATGATTACCGAAATGCTCGAATCGGAACGACTTAAAAATGGGATAATCACACCTACTCTAGCTCCGACCAAAGTCGTTAACCTCCTACAAAAAGTAGTAGATGAATTTTCACACAAAAATAATCGTATCGTTATTTATCCTATCGCTTCTGATCTAAACATCAATATTGACGAATCGCTAATAATAACAGTTCTTCGTAATCTTATTGACAATTCATTGAAATATTCCTCCTCTCAGCCAAAACCTATTGAAATAAGCGTTATTCGCCACGACCAAGATATTACAATTCAGATTGAGGATTTTGGGCAAGGTATACCTGAAGATAAATTACCATTTGTATTTGAACCATTTTACAGAGTAGATCAATCCCGCTCAAGAAATACCGGGGGATATGGGCTAGGGTTACATCTTTGTAAACGGATAATGGATCTACATGGAGCCGAAATCAAATTACAGAATAAGAGAGACTCGTCCGGGCTTATAGTCACACTGACTTTTCGAAATAATAGTTAAAAGCAGAATCAAAAGAGCCAATCCTTTAAAGAAATTTCTTCGGGTGATACCTCAGGTATTTAGTAGCCCTTATTTTATTTTTATAAAAACCCAGCCAGCCGTAAATGATCAGATTCTACAATACAATTATTGAGTTTGTATTCGGATAATTCCAAACGAATGTATAATTTATTATAAAGGTCATTTTGTATTTATTCCTTACAAAACTTTAAAAAAGAGAATTAATTGAATTGGATGTTACGCTCTAAAATAGGAATGCAAAGCATCAACCCGCCTACAAAAACATTGACCATAACGCTTAATATTGATCAAACATAGCAAAAAATGTAATTCACTTGTCCTTTAATCTGACAATAGTTTGCCCAATTTGATCTTAAATCTTTCTATGAACCCTTTCTACTTTAAAAATCATTGCTTTTAACTTGGAACATAAAATATCATTTTGCGTATAATTCTATCAATAATGTTATGTTTTTAGCATAAATTAAAATCTGGTTGATTATGTAGATAATTTGTGCGATTACTGAAAGGATGATAAATAGCTCTCTCATCAAATGATTTTAAATTTATATTAAAAATATTCTTATTACAGGTTTATACTCCAAATTATTTTCAAAGCGAGTATAATAAACAAAGAATTTGTGTAAGTAATGTAATAGAATAATAATTTTCAGATGAAGGCTAACAATATGTATTTAAAATACAGTGAGTTTTTGCCTGCAATTCGCCTTTTACTCACAGTTTTGCTGATGTTAATTGTTCCAAGATTAATTGCACAACCATCATCTCCAACTAATTTACAAGCTACCGCATTGAATGGAGCCATAATATTATCTTGGGACTTAAGCAATCCCTTGCCCATTGCTCCCACCAATTACAATATATACAGATCAGTAGATGGTTCAACATTTGGTGCAATTAGCCACACAGCTAACTTTTCTTCCTTTGCCTATTATATTGATAATACGGCTATCAATGGCACTAAATACTGGTACAAAGTAACAGCATATCAGGGTTCATATTCAAATGAAAGTGGTGCTTCTAATGTTGTTACAGTGATGCCCAAATCGGCCAATAACTTTTATGTTCTTGCACTAAATAATGCAAATGAAATTCATTGGCCTGCAAGTACTACAGGTGCAACAGGCTATAGACTTTATAAGTCAACCGATTCCTTGACTTTTGCACCTATTGTCCCTGATTTTCCTGCTGGCATTACTCAATATACAGATGATGGCTTGACTAATGGACAATTTTATTTTTATAGAATTGCAGAAATAGGCGGATCTAAGGATGGCATTCTATCCAATACTGAAGCTGCATCGCCTGAAGCCGACTTGTCAAAATTTACAACATTTACTGGAACAAACTACTTGTTTGTCCCCGATAGTTTCAGGTTATCCAAAGGAACATATAATAATAATTTATCTATTGAGTGCTGGTATAAGCCAGCGTCTATAAATCTCTATAGCAGTAAACAATCTTTACTGTCTCGTAGTGGGAATAATGCATATTCAACAGGAGACGAAAACGAGGCTTATGCTCTGTTTCTCGCAAACAATGGCGATTCTACTTTTTTTGCATTTAATAGTTGGACTTATTTATACCCTTCAACATTAAGATCAAATGCTATTTCAGCAAATACATGGTATCATATAGCGGTTGTTAACAATCCTAGCCTTAATACATGCACCATGTATGTGAATGGAGCTGTAGTGGGAACTACATCTGCTATTACAATCTCTGATTATGAAGGTTATAAAAACATGCGCCTATTTATAGGAGCAATAGCAGATGCAGAGTATGGATATACTGGTGAAATGCGCGAATTACGAATTTGGCAGAAAGCTTTAAGCCAAACGGAAATCACTACGAACATGAACCAGCGGTTGCGTGGAGATGAAAGTCAATTGCTCGGCATTTGGCATCTGGATAAAATGTATAACAACATCGCTTACGATTATACAACTAACGATAGTTACTTGAAAAACGCTATCGGTTGTGGTACTGGTCAAAAAGCCATTGCTAATAATGATTATGTAAAAATCCCTGTAAACACAACTAATAAAATGATTGATGTTCAGGAAAATGATTCTATCTCAATAAATTGGAATGAGAAAACATACCTAATACTCAATCCCATTCATGGATCTGCGCATGTTGTAAATTATAACAGCTTAAACTATACGCCAAATGCTGGGTTTACAGGTGTTGACAGTATGCAATATGTCATTTGCGACTCATTATCTGGGATACGGTGGACTAAGGACACTGCAACAGTATATATTAGAGTCGAATGCGATACAAGATCAACAGTTAGCTGGAATAGCAAAACGGAAGGTGAGAATCCAAGGCTAAAAACCTACCTTTCTTACGGTTTAAACACCAATATCAGTTTGAGTGATCCTGATAATATTGTATCTGACTTTGCCATTAGGACATCATATTCATTTTATCATCAAAAGGAAATTTGGTGGACGCAAACAACGGGAAATACAACTAAAAAGTCAACGGCAACATTGCGTTTTTCTAATATGGATGCCTTACCGGTATCTCAACTATGCCTTACATTACGTGCATTAGATAACAATTCCAACCTATTCAGAGATTCTGTAATTGTGGATCCATACTATAATGGAACTAAAATAAAACTGAATCAAGCAAGCGTAACACCTGTCTATAACGATATATACAAAGGAAACAACCTCATAATGAGTGGCTATGCAGCACCTTTGGGTGATAAATCCTATCCATGGGGTGATGTAGAAGTATGCTTTCTACCCTATGTTGATTCCGTTTTGATTACTTATGGCAATTCCGCTAGCGGTGGGGCTATTCAGTCAATAGGTATTGGTAATATGAGCTGGTGTTCATTTCCTAACCATGTTCCAAAATTTGTTGATGGATCGGGGAATCATATTACAACACTCAAGGATTCATGTGTGGAAGATATAGCTACAGTACGCAAAGTGAAATTGAAATTGTACGAATATGATAATGACTCCCTATACATATCAAAAGTTATTGCTAATCCAAGTCATTTAACCATAACAGGTGTCCCGGCACAAGACACTTCCTTTTCATATAAGCCTATAGCTGATTATTTCGGATATGACACATTAACAGTAATTGCCCGTGATGCCAGAAGTCCATTATTAGAACAGGGTTATGATACACTGACAGTATATATACATGTTCTCCCTAAAAATGATGCACCCTCGTACACAAAACCAGGTACATCTCCAACTTCAATTACTGTATTGGAAGATGCGACCTCTTATACCTATCCAAATTGGGCCACAAACATTAAAAAAGGGCCATCTAATGAGGATTATCAAAATTTTGCTTTCATACTGCGAACAAATTCCAAACCAACTCTTTTTTCTGTTCCACCCGCTATTGACACAAATACGGGTAACCTCACCTTCACGGTTGCCTCAAATATGAATAGTACAACAGCCTCTGTTGCTGCTTTTGTTCTAAAAGATGATGGAGGGCTTGAAAATGGTGGAAGGGATTCAACGAATCGGTTCAATATAATAATCAATGTCACTCCAGTAAATGATGCTCCAATATTCATCAAAGGTGCTGACCAAACTATTGACGAAGATGCCGGCGCACAAACTAGGACTGGATGGGCCACAGGTATTAACGACGGTGATCCTGAACTAACACAAACGCTTAACTTCAACGTCAGCAATGATGATAATGCGCTATTTTCTGCACAGCCAACAATCAGTTCGACGGGTACGCTTACTTATACGTCTGCGGCCAATGCAAATGGTTCGGCTATAGTAACAGTAACTCTAAGTGATAATGGCTCGAATGTGGCACCGAATGTAAATACCAGTGCTGCACAAACTTTTACTATAACTGTGAATGCAGTGAATGATGCTCCTACCGATATTACCCTATCAAATAGCACTGTTAGTGAGAACCAGCCAACTGGGACTACCATCGGAACTCTCTCCACCACCGATCCCGATGCCCTGAACACGTTCACCTACACCATACAGCCCGGGGGAGATGCCGCCGCCTTCAACATCTCCGGGACTAGTCTGCAGACCGCTGCCAGCCTCGACTTCGAGACCAAGTCAAGCTATAGCATAACCATTCGTACCACAGATCAAAATGGACTTTTCTACGAAAAAGCATTTACAATTACCGTAACCAATGTCAACGAAACGCCTAATGATATTACCCTATCAAATAGCACTGTTAGCGAGAACCAGCCAGTTGGTACCACTGTCGGAACCTTTTCCTCCACCGATCCCGATGCCCTGAACACGTTCACCTACACCATCCTACCAGGTGGAGATGCCGCCTCCTTCTCCATTTCCGGTGCAACCTTGCAAACCGCTACCAGTTTTGACTACGAAACCAAGTCAAGCTATAGCATAACCATTCGTACCGCAGATCAGGATGGACTTTTCTACGAGGAAATGTTTACGATTGCTGTTGCCAATGTTAACGAAGCACCCTCAATTACATTTCCAACTTCAAGCCCTTATTTGATCAATATTCAGGAAAATACCACTGCAGTAATGACTTTTACTGCAACAGATCTGGATGCAGGTTCCACATTAATTTACGAAATCAATTCTAGTACAGTTTTTGACGGTACCAAATTTACAATAGATAACAGTACAGGAGTATTAAGTTTTAATAACTCTCCGAATTTTGAGAATCCTAATGATATATATAATACTGATGGTGATAATATTTACGGGCTTGCAGTGCGCGTATCCGACGGACTTCTAGCATCTTCTTATCGATTAATTCAGATAACAGTAACAGATGTTAACGAGGCTCCTACCGATATTACCCTATCAAATAGCACTGTTAGTGAGAACCAGCCAGCTGGGACCACTGTCGGAACCTTTTCCACCACCGACCCCGATGCCCTGAACACGTTCACCTACACCATTCAGCCCGGGGGAGATGCCGCCGCCT
>DQHR01000010.1 GCA_003531155.1 Bacteroidales bacterium
CTTTAGGCATTTTAGGCACTCCAAAATCTAGGCACTTAATACGAATTATAAGAATAAAAAACTATGAAAATATCAGACATCAAGATTAAGGATTTGCAGTTAGAATGTGGAGAAACACTAAAAGAGGTAAATGTACGCTATCATATTTTTGGCGATATTGAGAAGAATCCCGATAAAATTGTTTGGGTATGCCACGCATTTACAGCTAACAGCGATCCTGTTGATTGGTGGCCTGGTATAGTTGGTAAAGGTTTTATATTCGATCCCGATAAAACGCCTGTCGTATGCGTTAATATCCTTGGTTCGTGCTATGGAACAACAGGCCCAATGTCGATAAACCCTGAAACAGGGAAGCCATATTTCCTATCATTTCCACTTATTACTTTCCGCGATATTGCTGAGGTAAATCAAAGAGTTAAAGAGCATTTGGGAATTAAGAAAGTATGGATTTTAACAGGCGGATCTATTGGCGGATTTCAAAGCATGGAATGGGAATACATGTACCCTGAAACCGCCGAAAATCTTATACTGATTGTAACAACTGCAAAATCTTCGCCATGGGTTATTGCTTTCAGCCAGTCGCAACGCTTGGCACTTCAAGCCGATCAAACCTTTAAGCAAGAAATTGTTGGAGGTGGCAACGAGGGCTTAAAAGCTGCGCGAAGCATTGCTTTGCTTAGCTATAGAGGTCGTAGCAGCTATAATATAACTCAACAGGATGAATCAGAAGATTTACTTGATGGTTACAGAGCCAAAACTTATCAAGATTATCAAGGAGAAAAACTTGTTAAACGATTTGATGCATACACCTATAATACACTCCTCAACGCCTTGGATTCACATAATATGGGGCGAAAAAGGGGCTGTCTTGATAAAGCATTAGGACAAATTCAGGCTAAAACCCTTGTGGTTGGCATCGATTCAGATATTCTTTTTCCAATAGAGGAGCAAAAGCAGCTTGCTGCTTTGATTCCCAATGCAACATACGCCGAAATACATTCAAATTTCTGTCACGATGGATTTTTGATTGAGCACGAACAACTTACACAAATAATTAAGAAATTTTTAAATCAATAACTACTAAACAAATGGAAACAATACAAATATCAAATAAAGTAGACGATAAATCTAAAGCATCATACAACGAGACTACACAAGTAATTGGGCTTTTTGGTTTTGGAACTGTTGGAGCAGGCCTTTACCATGTTCTTGAGAACTCTCCAACAACAAAGGCTCTAATAAAAAAGGTTGTTATTAAAAATGCTTTCAAAGAGCGTTCAATTAACAGCAAGATATTCTCAACTAATCCTGATGATATTCTTGATGATTCAGAAATTAACTTAGTTGTTGAGCTTATCGATAATGCTGAGGATGCTTATCGCATTGTGAAAGCAGCCTTATTACAAGGCAAGAGTGTTGTTTCTGGTAATAAAACGATGTTATCGAAACATCTGAATGAGCTAATCGAGATTCAGAAAAGCACTGGAACAGCCTTACTTTATGATGCATCTGCATGTGGAAGTATACCTATTATTCGTAACCTAGAGGAGTACTACGATAACGATCTGCTTCTTTCTATTCGTGGGATTCTTAATGGTTCATCGAACTTTATTCTTTCCAGAGTGTTCCAACATGGCGAAAACTACAACATTGCGCTTAAGAAAGCGCAAGATTTAGGTTTTGCAGAAAGCGATCCTTCATTTGATGTAATGGGACACGATGCGTTGTTTAAGTTAATAATCCTTACCGTTCACGGCTTTGGAACCTATATCGATCCAAAGAATGCGTTCAACTATGGCATTCATAACCTTTCGGTTCACGATATCCGCTATGCAAAAGAAAAAGGGTTGAAAATCAAACTTGTTGCAACGTTAACAAAGGTAAGTAGCGATAAGATTACTGTGTTCGTTATGCCAACTTTTGTAACTCCTGATGACTATATTTATAACGTTGAAGATGAGTATAATGGAGTTGTAATTGAGGGTGCCTTCTACGAGAAACAGTTTATGTTTGGTAAGGGTGCAGGCGGACATCCAACTGGTTCTGCTGTACTAAGTGATATCACTGCTCGTTTTCACGATTACCGTTACGAGTACAAAAAGCGCAAGTACTTTACCTGTCCTGAGTATACCGATGATGTTGTTGTTGAGCTATTCATCCGTTATCACGATATTGTAGACCTAAGTGTTTTTGGCATTGAGGAGATAGTTGAGAAGTACAATGGCCGCGACCATCGATGGGTAATTGCTAAGGTTAAACTATCGTCGTTGCTAAAGGTGAAAGATTTAATTCCAAAACTTAATCTTTTCCTTGCCTTCACAGGGAAGTTAGAGTATCTTGGTAAGAGTAGTGACAAGTGATAAGTTGAAAGTTACAAGCAGAACACAATGATCTTTGCGTGCTTCGCGAATTCTTAGCGCACTTTGCGTTTAAATATTTTAATACTAAAAAGATGCAAGACATCAATCAGACAATAGCCAAAATCCTTCAAGAGCGCATTCTTGTGCTCGATGGGGCAATGGGAACTATGCTTCAACGTCATAAATTGACCGAGGAGGATTTTAGGGGCGAACGATTTAAAAATCACCCAAAACCCTTAAAAGGAAACAACGACTTACTTGTTCTCACAAAACCAGATATTGTTGCAGGAGTGCACCGCGCTTACTTTGAGGCTGGGGCAGATATTGTAGAGACGAATACTTTTAATTCTACGTCAATCTCCCAATCCGATTATGGTACAGAGGGAATTGTTAAGGAACTAAATATTGCAGCTGCAAATCTTGCAAAGAAAATTGCAAATGAGTTTACCACACAAAACCCAAGTAAACCAAGATTTGTTGCAGGTTCCATTGGTCCAACAAATCGCACAGCATCTATATCTCCAAATGTATCAAACCCTGCATTCAGGGCTGCTACCTTTGACGATTTTGTTAAAGCCTATACTGAGCAGGTTGAGGGATTAATGGAAGGTGGAGCAGATATTCTGCTTGTCGAAACTATTTTTGATACGCTCAACGCTAAAGCTGCGCTTTTCGCTATTGGTGAGGTCTTTGAAAGAAAAGGCTATAGAATTCCAGTTATGGTCTCAGGTACAATTACTGATGCTAGCGGAAGAACCTTATCAGGACAAACATTATCAGCATTTCTTTGCTCAGTTTCACACTTCCCATTGCTTAGCGTTGGATTTAATTGCGCTTTAGGCGCAAAACAGCTCTTGCCATATATAGAGGAGCTTTCAGGTTCAACTAACTTTTACACTAGCGCTCACCCAAATGCTGGTTTACCAAACCAACTGGGCGAGTACGACCAATCGGCATCAGAGATGGCTGCTGTTATTGAAGAGATGCTTAAACTTGGAACTCTCAATATTATTGGTGGTTGCTGTGGAACAACGCCATTACACATTGAGCAAACTGCAAAAGTTGCAAGTAAGTATAAACCTCGTAAAAAGCCAGAAATACCAGTTTACACAAGGTTAAGCGGGTTGGAATTACTCGAAATTCGTCCTGATACCAACTTTGTAAATATTGGCGAAAAGACCAATGTTGCTGGCTCCAAGAAGTTCGCAAAACTAATTGCCGAAGGCAAATTTGAAGAGGCACTTTCCATTGCTCGCGAGCAAGTTGAGAATGGTGCCCAGGTCATCGACATCTGCATGGACGATGCCATGATTGAGGGTGAAAAAGCAATGACTACTTTCCTAAATTATCTTGCTGCTGAGCCAGATATTGCCCGGGTTCCTTTTATGGTCGATTCATCACGCTTTTCGATTATCGAAGCGGGGTTGAAGTGCATTCAAGGTAAAGCCATCGTTAACTCAATCAGTTTAAAGGAAGGCGAAGAAGCATTTAAACTGATTGAGTTAACGATGG
>DQHR01000087.1 GCA_003531155.1 Bacteroidales bacterium
AAAGGTACTATTGCAGCCATATATCTATTAATTCCCTGAGAGTTTCCTAATCCAGTCCACCACATAAAAGAATGGATCAATAGATATGTAAAGAAAGGTAGAATTACTAAAAAGAACTCCTTTGAGTACTCTCTTTTACTTCGAAGATATAATGTAATACCAGCAACAAGACCTGTAACATAAAATATCTCGTTAGGAATCCCAAAGTAACCTGGACTGCGCTTAATAAATTGGAAAAAATTACCAGTACCATACAAGCCAACCTCTCCTTTATAAGGATTTTGATTAACAATCCACATAAAATCCTTATTTACGAGATCTCCTATAATTGAATAACCTATAAGTCCAACTAACAAGAAAGGAAGAGCCTTATACTGTTTCTTAAAAAGAATAAAAAATGCGTAAACGGGAATTAGAAATATCCCTTCGGGACGTATTAACGGAAGCATTGATATTAATACTGAAGCAAGCAGATACTTGTTTCTTAAAAGCAAATAACTTGAGACTATAGTAGCTAAAGCAAACAGTATTTCTGTCAATCCTGAAAAAACGGTGTATGTAAAAACAGGAGTAAAACAACATAGAATTATTGCAAGAATAGGCTGTTTCATCTTCAACTCTTTAGCAACTAAGTAGGAAAACAGCCCAGCAGCAATAGCCAAAAGGATATTAAAAAATTGAATCGCTTTAAAACCAAAAAGAGCAAAAGGAGCACTTAAGAGCGTATAAATAGGCTTTGCCCAGCTATCGAACAAGAGACTAGGATATTTAAATGCAAAATGGGAGTAGTTATAATGCCATATACTCTCGGCACCTCCAGTAAAGCCATCGGACAAAACTAAATTCGTAATAAAAAGAATGAAAATAATAGATAGAGTAAACGCTACAAACCTCTTCTCATTGAAGAATTCGTGGAGTGAGTGAAAAAAATCAGATACCTTCATCTTGCATTTTATTTATGGGCAAAAATATTGTTTTTTTTTAAATACTATTGGGCAAGTATTAACAATCAACCAACAGGTGAGATTCTATCAGCAGTACCAAAAAAGGTATAGCAAGAAGAATTTCCTTCATAAGCATTATCGCTCAACATAGAACTCCGAGTTTCGATTCCACTTAGGATATATATCCTCATTCACAAGACGGGATCCAAACCTGTAAAACAGTTTAGAATCCTCAAGTAATCCATTCAAATTGTCTCTTTTGGGATCAAACTCATCAGAAGGTTTATGATAAATATTCTTCCAATATGAATTTATTAACTCTTGGGTTTTCTTTTTGCCTAACTCTGTTTGATGTGAATAACCTTTGGCAAACATCGCAGGAACACCTGCCTTTAGAAATGGTAGTTGATCGGAACGAAAAAACATACCATTTTCAGGGTTAGGATCAGAAGTAACGTATCGTCCTACTTTGGTAGTTTCCTCCTCTAAAAGTTGATCCAGGGATGAATGCCCAATTCCCGTAACAGTGACATCTTTAAATGTACCAAGAAACAGAATCACATCATTATTAATGCATGCAATTGTTTTTTTAATATCTATAGGAGCATGTGCAACAAAATAAAACGAACCGTATAATCCTGACTCTTCAGCAGTTGGCGATAAAAATAACACTGACCTTTTAGGTAATTCAGATGCACTTTTAAATGCTTTTGCAATAGAAAACATCCATGCTATAGCAGCAGCATTATCGGATGCTCCATTATAAATTGAATCACCATTTATTACCTTACCTATTCCAAGATGATCCCAATGCGCTGAATAAACAACAACCTCATCGGGTCTTTCACTTCCTTTGATTATTCCAGCAATATTCTTCGAAACAGATTTTTTAAACTTATTTTCGATTCTAATATTCAGCATAGCATTCATGCCGAATGGCTTGAAGTTCCTTTGCGATGCTTTTATCTTTAACAATTCATAATCGAGCCCGCACAAATTGAATAACTTAACTGCAGCGCTATGCGTTAACCAACCATTTATAAGACACTGCTTATTTGCAAGTTCAGGTGAATCAAGATATAGTAAAGGTGTATTATTTTTGCTACCAGCAACATCCCATGGATAACCAGCAGCAATATCCTCGTGTACAATCAGGCACCCTAATGCTCCTTTTCGCTCAGCCTCCTCAAACTTATACCTCCAACGACCATAATAAGTCATCGCTTTACCTTTAAATAGCGTTGTATCATTTGTATAAAAACCAGGATCGTTTACAAGGACAACAATTATTTTATTTTTTATATCGATAGACTCAAAATCATTCCAACTATAATCTGGAGCATCAATACCGAACCCCATAAAAACGATATCGACCTTATCTATAATAATAGGATTATTAATAGTTGGACTCCAGGCACAATAATCAACATCTGCCTTAAGGCTTACTTGTCCATGTTTCGTTTTTATGTTTAAAATATCTGGTATTTTTGATATAACAGAAACCATTGGAACATCCTGTGAATAAGAATCGCCAAATGCAGGCTCAAGTCCAATCTCTTTCATACGATTTTCCATATAAGCAACAGTTCTCTTCTCACCAATGGTAAATGGTGCTCGGCCTTGAAGGCTATCATCAGAAAGCACCTTAATATCCATTGCCAAGTCGTTACTGTTAAATGATTTAAGAGCTTTGTCTTTGTAACTAGAACAGGAAAAAATAATTAACAGGAATAATACAGAAATATATTTCATTTGGGAATCGTTTAGTAAGCCACTATTTATTTAGCCCAAAGAAAAGAAAACTTTCAAAGAATTAGTAATTTTATCATTTTAATTATGCTACAAAAAATCAACAATTACATAACCACATGAAAATGAAACCCAATCTTATTAACCTAATTGCTATGGCTTTAGTAATTACTGGAACTTCTTGTTCAACAGCAGAGAAAGAACAAAAAAAAGAACCTTTAAAAATTGACGTCTCGTTGACTCAAGACGAAATATCAAAGGGACTACTTACTCCTGAGATTATGTGGAAGTTTGGGAGAGTTAACAATCCCTGTCTTTCACCTGATGGAAAAACGTTAGCATACACAATCACTTTCTATAATCTTAAAGAAAATAGAGGGATTACTCACCTCTACTCAGTATCGACAGATGGCGGTGAACCAAAACAACTAACCAATGGCATTGGTTCTCAATCTAACCCACAGTGGTCGGCTGATGGACAACTAATTCGCTTCCTTTCCACCGATAGCGGGAGTTCTCAAATATGGGAGATAAAAGCTGATGGCACTGGATTACACCAAATCAGCAGCATTGATGGAGATATTGATGGATTCATGTTTTCGTCCGATGGGGAAAAAGTTCTTTATGCAAAAGCGGTTAAACTTGAAAACTTGAGCATAGATCTACACCCCGATATGGATAAAGCGAATGTTCGAATCATCGATAATTTGATGTATCGCCATTTTGACTATTGGGAAGATGGCTCATATAGTCACATTTTCATTGCCGATCTAAAAAATGGCGCTCTACAAGACGCCAAAGATATTAATGAGAATGAGAAGTGGGATACCCCAATGGCCACCGATTTTGATATTGCTGAAGTTCAATGGAGCCCCGATGGAAAAAAAGTTGTTTACTGCTCAAAGAAACTTTACGGTAAAGATTATGCAGTTAGCACAAACTCCGATATCTATATTTACGATTTAGAATCAGGCAAAACTGAAAATATTACTTCAGAAAATGTTGGTTACGACAGAAGTCCATCCTACTCGCCAAATGGGCAATATATTGCTTGGACAAGCATGGAACTCCCAGGAAATGAATCTGACCAAAAGAGGCTTTTCATTCTAGACCTAACAACTAATCAAAAAACATATTTAACCGAAGGATTCGATCAAAATGTAGATCAGTACATTTGGGGAGAGGATAGTAAGAGTATTTATTTCACAAGTGGGATTAAAGGCACCGATCAATTATTTAAAATTGATATTACATCAAAAGCTATTGCTCAAATCACTAAAGGCATTCACGACTATACAGTTTGTTTGAAAAATAATGGGGTTCTTATTGGACAGAGGATGAGCATGAGTATGGCTGCTGAACTCTATAAAGTTGACGAAACCAGCGGAACAGAAACCCAATTAACTTTCACCAATAAAAATATATACGATAACATCAAAATGGGTGAGGTTCAAGAACGTTGGGTAAAAACCACCGATGGCAAGGACATGCTTGTTTGGGTTATTTTACCTCCCAACTTCGATAAAACAAAAAAATATCCAACACTGCTATACTGCCAAGGTGGACCTCAAAGCACTGTTAGCCAATTCTGGAGCTACCGTTGGAATTTCCAAATCATGGCAGCAAACGGATATGTTATAGTTGCTCCTAACCGCCGGGGTGTGCCTTCGTTTGGCAAAGCATGGAATGCTCAAATATCTGGCGATTATAGCGGACAAAACATTATGGATTATCTAAGTGCAATTGACAATGTAAGCAAAGAACCTTGGGTGGATAAAGATAAACTTGGATGCGTAGGAGCTAGCTATGGCGGATATTCGGTTTTCTACCTTGCAGGGCATCATCAAAAACGTTTTAAAGCATTCATTGCTCATTGCGGGATGTTTAACTTCGAAAGTTTTTATGCTGCAACTGAAGAGACTTTCTTCCCTAACAATGATTTAGGTGGACCATACTGGGATAAGAACAATGCTATTGCACAAAAATCGTATGCAAACTCACCTCATAAATTCGTACAAAACTGGGATACTCCAATAATGATTATTACAGGAGAGATGGATTTACGTATTCCTTACACCGAAAGTTTACAAGCATTCAATGCGGCCCAACTAAGGGGTATACCAAGTAAATTACTTGTTTATCCTAAAGAAACCCACTTTGTGTTAAAACCACAAAACGCTGTAATATGGCAGCGTGAGTTCTTTGGTTGGCTCGATAAGTGGTTAAAATAAATCATTAACAGAATAAAAAACCTCGGATTCAAAACCGAGGTTTTTTTTATTTCGCAACGGATATCATTCTGACATATCCAAATTACACTTAGGTTATACTGCATACAAATTGTCCTAAATCATCATATGGACTACTTATTTACACAAAAAAAAGGAAACCCTATAAATTTATTATCGTTTTATTAGATAATAAATTCGAGATGTATGATTAGAGGAAGTTGGGAAAAAGATTTTTTTGCAGGATTAATTTTATTTTTTGTAGTATTTCAAGCAAATGGTGCTTTTTCACAAAATGCTAAATCGGATAGTTTAATTAACCTATTTAATAAAAGCACAAGCGATTACGATAAAATGAAACTTGCAAATCGTATTGCAAGCCTTAATGTAAATACAGATAGCACGCTATTTCTCTTTTATACCAACGAGGTAATCCGCTTAAGTGAAAAAGAACACAATAACTCTTACAGAGGTTATGCGTATTTTAACCTTGGGTCTTTCTATGGTGAAAAGAATATTCTAAAGGCACTTGATTACTCAAATAAGAGTTTATCGATTTTCACCGAGATTGACAGTTTGAACTCTGTTGCAATGGTTCAAACACTGATCGGAAGCATATACTTTTACAATGGCAATTACAGTAAATCATATAAAAGTTTTCTCGAAAGCCTAAAAATCAACGAGAGAAATGGCAATATCTTCGCGCTAGGAACTGACTATAATAATATTGCCATTATTTACTCTGCCCAGAAAAATCAATACAAAGCAATTGAATATTATAAAAAAGCTCTACAATTTGGTGAAAAGTATAACGACAAAGAACTTTACTCTACCTTACTTCTTAACATATCGGTTTCATATACTGAACTAGATAGTCTTGAGCAGGCTTTACAGTATGCTCACATGGCCTACGATTCTTTAATCAAAACCGAATACAAGGAGATGCTCCCCCATGTTCTTCTCAATTTATCAGAATTATACATCCGAACTGATAATTTGGACAAAGCTGAAGCATACCTAAAAGATGTCGAACAAATCATCAACAAAAGCAACAAATACTACTTTTTATTCTACAATATAACCAAGGGTAAATTGCTAAGCGCAAAACATAACTATAACGAAGCTATAAAAGTTTATGAGTTCTGTTACAACGAATCAATAAAAGAGGGGATTTTCCCTTTTGCACAGGACGTAAGCGAAGACCTTTCGAAAATATATAAAAGTATAAACATGTATAAAGAAGGGCTCTTTTACACTGAAAGATTTCACGCTATTAGAGATTCTCTTACAAATTCCGAAAAAATAAAATATATAACCGAACTTGAACTACAATATAAATTTGATAAACAGCTAGATATAAAACTAAAGGAGGAAATAAATCAGAAAAAGCTACTTTCGCTTCAGCTCAAAATAATTGTTTTCTCCCTTGTAGCACTGGCTTTTGCCATAGCTGTAGTAATTCTAACAGTATATAACTACAAATCGAAACAAAAATCTTACTCCCTTCTCAACGAAAAAAACAGTCAAATTCAGAAGCAATCTGATGAACTTAAAGATCAGAGGGATAAACTGCACCATCTAAATTTATCAAAAGATAAAATCAATTCAATTATTGCTCACGATTTAAAGAATCAGTTCAACTCTATGCTCGGCTTTACAAGATTGATCATTGATAACTGGCATGATTTAGATGAAAATCGAAAACTTTTATACTTAAGAAAAGTTGACGAGTCAACCATGCATTCATTTAATTTATTAAACAGTCTGCTTGAATGGTCGCTTTCTCAAACAGGCAATATTAAGGTTAATACAGAGTGTATTGAACTCAAAATAATTGCAGATAACTCAATTGCCAATCTATATGCACAAGCAAAAGCAAAAAGGATTAAAATCGAAAATAGAATTGATAGTTCCATAAATATTAAAACTGATGCAATAATGCTCAGTTCCATTCTTAGAAACATTGTTTCGAATGCTGTAAAATTTACAAATGTCGATGGGAAAATATGGATATCATGCATTTCAAAAAAGGAAGGGTATATTTCTATTGAGATACAAGATAGCGGAGTTGGAATGTCTCAAGATGTTTTGGGTAGCCTTTTCAACATAAAAACACACACAACCACCTATGGTACAGGAAATGAAAAGGGTACCGGATTAGGGCTACTTATCTGCAAAGATTTTGTAGAACTCAATAATGGATGGATTGATGTTGAAAGTGAACTAGGGGTTGGCACCAAATTTACAATAACACTTCCCTCATGCTAGCACATTACCTATCTATATTAACCCAATGAATAGGTCTATCAACCACAAAGCCCAACCCTTTCACTAATGTCATTGAGGCTTCATTAGTTGTTTCAACATATGTAAATGGAATCTGACCTAATGCTCTAATCTTTCGAATCAAATCAATAACCAGTGCATTTGCAATGCCTTTTCGCCGATAAACATCAAGAACATGAAGCATTCCCATTGCGCAATCGTCATGAGTTAGTACCCAACCCGCTAAAACATCATCAATACGACAAGCCGAACTTGGACCTTGGGATATCTGCTCCTGAATGTACTCAACACTAGTATATGTTTTATAATTTGAATTGGAATAGATATGCTCAGCATCGGATTTAAGCACATCAGTAACCGCCATGTATATTTCAGGAAGTTTTACTTCATCAGGCAAATACAGCCTTTGACAGGATAAGACCCATTTACATGTATACTTCTTTTTTACTTTTGCAAGTATGTTATCGTCAATAGTTGCAAGAAACCTATCTTCGACGTCGGTTTGTTCTAAAAACCAATCAAAATCATTGAGACTTTTGAGTGATAGATACCACCAACTTTCATCGCTTTTCCCTTTTGCCATAATAGATTCACCATACTGTAAAATCCGCAAAGGTTTATGTTTTGAAAAGAATCCCAACATGCTAATATTAGCAAGCGGTTGAACCTTCAACATCGTTTCAATTTCAGCAGGTAGCATACCCATAGTTAATCAACAAAATTCTTAACAATACCAATTTTCTCGGAAAGGGCTAAATTACCCTGAATCCACTTTATATCAATGCCATTGCGTTCCATACGGCGAAACCATGTCATTTGCCGCTTTGCGAATTGGGCAATGGCATTATTTAACTGAACAAACATTTCGTCCCAAGTTAATTGCCCAATAATGTACTGGGTAATAAACTTATACTCCAAACCATAGTATATAAGGTCATCAGTACTTATGCCTGACTCTATAAGCGATTTAACCTCATCTACCATACCTTCTTTAAGTCGCTGCTTAAGCCTACAGGTAATCCTATTTCTTTCGTTGTTACGACTATACTTAACTCCAAAAATGATATTATTGATCTCTGGAAATGGGGTTTCATCTACAACATTATTGGTATAATACTCTTCTATTTCAATAGCTCGCTCAAGTCTTTTTCGGTTTGAGGTATCGGTTTTATTATGTAGTTTTTTGTAAGATGCAAGCATCTTTATAAGTTCTTCGTCAGTTTTGTCCTTTAAGCTAAGTCTCAACTCAGGATTATCTGGCACAGCAATTAACTTATACCCTTTAATTACCGATTCGATATACAACCCGCTCCCACCGCAAAGTATTGGTTGTTTTCCTCGTTTCTTGATATCCTCATAAACTTTAAAGAAATCCTTCTGAAATTCGTAAACATTATACTTGCTACCCGCATCTGCAATATCAATAAGGTGATATGGTATTTGAGTATTATCGATTGTATAATCGGCCAAATCCTTACCAGTTCCAAGATTCATTCCCCTATATACCTGACGCGAATCTCCACTTATTATCTCTCCACCAACCATTTTGGCAATATGAGTTGCCAACTGTGTTTTTCCGCTTGCCGTGGGTCCTATTATCGTTATTAAATCGTATTTTAAGGACATATTTTGAGGTTTACAAAAACAAAACTTTATACACTATCTTTACAATAAAATCTATCAACGTAACTATTGGTGTAAAAATAGCTATTTTTGCCGTCGGAAAATTAAATTAATAAAAACCGAAGCCAAGACCAGCCATGTATAGCAACGTTCAGATAAGGAACAAAAAAGCAACCTTTGAGTTCGAAATTATCGAGAAGTTCGTTGCAGGTATTGTACTTACTGGAACTGAGATTAAATCGATAAGGCTTGGTAAAGTAAATTTCCTTGACACATACTGCCACTTTGTAAATGGAGAACTTTGGATTAAAGGTTTAAATATTGCCGAGTACGATTGGGGCACATACAACAACCACGATCCACGCCAAGAGCGGAAACTTCTTTTAAACAGGAAAGAACTCATTAAGCTATCGCGTCAATCGCAGGAAAAAGGGTTGACTATAATTGCCATTAAACTTTTCACCAACGATAAAGGTTTTGCAAAACTTGAAATTGCTCTGGCAAAAGGAAAAAAGAGTCACGACAAACGCGAAAGCATTAAAGAGAAAGATGCTAAGCGCGAAATGGATCGATTCACAAAAAGATAATTACTACCCAATCTTTCAGTTTAGGCACCTCCATCTCTTAATTAATACATACAACTGATCTTAAGCCGTTTAATCGTTTTATCAAATAAATAATACCAAAATGCTTGGATTATTTAAAAATGAATACCTTAGTCATCCAATTTTTGAAAAACTATTGCCTTTTTACATCAACCAAGTCCCTAATTTCACTCAGATTCAGGGCTAAAAAGGATAATATATTATGGAATATCTAGCGATCGGTTTATTAGTTGGATACATTCTTTTCATACATCTTCAGATGCATAAAAAGGATCGCTTAATTGAAGCGATGGTTGATAAACTCAGTAAAATTGAGAAAGATTGGGATACTGACCAAATCTTATCTCTGCTCGAAAAACATAGGGTGCAGTACAATGTAACACCAGCTATTCGCAATAGACTATTCGATGAGCCTGTCCAAAAATTCCTTTTTTCGAACGAGAATAATTCCAAAATATTTATTCACTATACGAAGGATGAATTAACTGCAAAAAAAATAAATCGCGAGGGATTCAGGTTCATCGAAACTTTCGAAAAAACAGCCGAACAGGTATTTAGCGATTCAGTCGACCTCAACTACAAGCACAACATCCGGAAATATTATGGGAAATACATTGTGGTTATCTGTATTGCCAATGAAATCTACAACCACTTCTTCGAAGAACTAAAACTATTAAATAAACAGAATACTCAACCCGAGCATGTACTATCGGGCATACCATCGTTTATTAACGACAACAATGAGGAAGTGTTTACCATCTCAAACCAGTTCATTAAAGGTTTTATTAACTACGAAACCGGAGCAATAGTTCCGAATCCAGAATTTAGTCCCAGCTATAAATATTTTATCAGTAAAGAACAGTTTAACTAGCTTAAAAAGAATATTTTTTGTTTGAGAGTTTAACTGAAATCTTAAATACTATTTTAGCAAACATTTGTATTTCAGTATTAAATCTAATATCTTAGATTGATTTTTCGATTTCATCTGAACACTCGAAAACAATGTTTGTTTGACTTTAAAGAGCAAAATCCCTTTCAGCTAAGGACATGGAGTATATTGTTGTTGCCATCCTAATTTGCTACGTAGCCTATCTTCATCTTCAATTGAATAAGAAAAATAATCTTATTGAATCGATGGTCGGGAAACTTACTAAACTCGAAAAAGAATGGGATACACAACATGTTTTAAACCTACTCGAAAAACTTCGTCAGCTCAGCAGCGATAGTAATTTAAAGCGCGATAAACTCTTCGACGAGAATGTCATGAAGTTCCTATTTGGGAATGATGGCGATTCAAAAATTTTTGTTCATTATACAAAAGAGGAGAGTGTTGCAAAAAAAATTCTAGAGGATGGATTTATTTTTGTTGATTCGTTTGAAAAAACGGTGGAACAAATAATAAATGATAGCGTTGACCTCACTTATAAGCATAATATCCGCAAATATTACGGAAAGTATATCATTGTCATTTGCATTTCAAATGATATTTACAATCGCTACGATCAGGAGCTAAAGAATTTGGACATGGCAAATATTCAGGTTGAACAGGTTTTAACCGAAATACCATCATGCTTTAACGACAACAAGGATGAGGTTTTTACTCTTTCAAAAAGGTTCATCAAAGGTTATGTAAATTACGAAACAGGTGAAACAGAGTTTAATTCAATATTTAATCCCTACTTCAGCTCTACTGCTTTTAATGATAACCTAATTCGAATTAAGAGTTGATTTATCGACACTATATACTGAATTTTCAATATCTAACCAGTTTTTCTTATCTCAATTGTCTATTAATATAAACATTTACATATTTAAATATTATCTTTGGAACAATTCATTAGTTTAAAAGAATCAAATAGGTAAGCATTTATTTTACGATGAACATTTTATTAGTTTACCCCGAGAACCCTGACACATTTTGGAGTTTCAAACATGCACTTCGATTCACAAATAAAAAATCATCAATACCCCCATTAGGATTAATTACAGTTTCATCAATTCTTCCCAAAAATTGGAATAAGAGGCTGATCGACTTAAATGTTACCAAACTAAAACACAGCGATATTATTTGGGCTGATTACGTTTTTATTAGCGGGATGTATGTGCAAACCGAATCCGCAAATGACATAATTGCTGAATGCAAAAAATATAACGTAAAGATTGTTGGAGGCGGTCCACTTTTTACCCAAAATTACAATCACTACTCGCACATCGATCACCTTGTCCTTAACGAAGCAGAGGTTACCTTATCCATGTTCATTAACGATATCGAATCGGGAAAAACACCTCAAAGGATATATCGTAGCGATGAATATGCAGATATGACCAAAACACCGGTTCCGGATTTTGGACTCCTTTCGATGAAGGATTATGTTGGAATGAATATTCAAGTTGCGCGAGGATGTCCATTTGCTTGTGATTTCTGCGAGATCACCTCTCTTTTAGGTCACAAGGTAAGAATGAAGGATACAAGCCAGGTTATTG
Organism: Bacteroidales bacterium; assembly: GCA_003531155.1. Classification (GTDB taxonomy): domain Bacteria; phylum Bacteroidota; class Bacteroidia; order Bacteroidales; family Tenuifilaceae; genus UBA8529. Next base: position 11,920 of record DQHR01000087.1, read on the forward strand.
CAGAACTTGATGCTCTTTATAAACTAAACTGGCGAGGAATAGTTTCAATAGTTGATGATAACTTCATCGGCAACAAAAAACAGGTCAAGACAGATCTTTTACCCGCCATGATAAGTTGGATGAAAGAACATAATCATCCGTTCTCGTTCAATACACAAACCTCAATTGACCTAGCCGATGATAAGGAACTAATGGAAATGATGATTGAGGCAGGATTTTTCTCAGCATTTATTGGCATTGAAACGCCCGATGAGCAAGGCTTAGAGGATTGCAATAAGGTACAAAATCGCAATAGAAACTTACTCGAAAGCGTTAAGAAGATTCAAAAAGCAGGGTTTCAGGTTACAGGTGGCTTTATTGTGGGGTTTGATAGCGATTCGCCTACTGTATTTGAGCGTCAAGTGGAATTTATTCAGGAAAGCGGAATCGTTTCGGCTCTAGTGGGAATGCTTAACGCACCAAAAAACACAAGGTTATACGATCGACTTGAGGCTGAAAACCGAATACTTGCCGATGCAACGGGTAATACGACCGACTCAACCATAAATTTTATCCCAAAAATGGATATAAGCGAGCTGATGAAAGGCTACAACAACATTATCCATGGCATATACTCCACAAAACCCTACTATAAAAGGGCTCGAATGTTTTTAAAAGATCAAAAAGTTCCACATAAGCGTAACAAAAAATTTGAACCATCAATAATTTTTGGCTTTATAAAATCGGTTATTGTAATCGGTATAATTAAAAGAGGACGCAGAGAATACTGGAAATTTATAGCATGGACGCTATTTCGACGACCCAATTTATTTGTTAACGCTGCAACGCTAACGGTTTTTGGTTACCACTATCGAACAGTTTTTAAGATTAGAAAATAAACCAAATTCTTTCTAAATTGTCTTATTAACATTCAACTAACTAAAAACTAATCTATGAAAAATTACATCACGCTATTTGTGCTATTTCTTGCACTCCAATTCTCTGGATGGACGCAAGAAAATATAACTTATCAAAAACCTTCGGCTGAAATTTTAGCTTTAGCCGACTATGAAAGGACTCCCTCGGTCAGCATGGATACGAAAAAAGAGTATATGCTACTCAGCTATCGTAACACCTACAAATCGCTTATCGATTTGAATCAGGAGGAGATGCGTTTAGCCGGGCTTAGAATTAACCCAGTAATAAACATTTCGAGCAATGTAACATATATCAACAACCTTAAGGTTAGGAAAATACTCGACAAGAATGAGATTCAAGTGGCTGGTTTACCTCAAAACCCGAGAATAAGCAATATTTCGTGGTCGCCAAATGAGAAAAAAATTGCATTTACTCATTCAACTGAAACAGGTGTTGAACTATGGGTGCTCGATATTGCTACGGCTCAGGCCACCAAGTTAACCGATGCAGTTATCAATGCAAACCTTGGGAATCCAATTAAATGGTTTGCCGATAATGAAACCCTTTTGGTTCGTTTTCTACCTAAAAACAAACCTGCGCTTATCGATCAAAAGAAGGACCTTCCCAAAGGACCAATCGTATCAACCAGCACAGGTGCAAAATCGCAGAATGCAACTTTCCAAGATTTGTTAAAGAACAAAATAGATGAGCAGAATTTCGAATCGCTTGTAACATCTGAACTTTATAAAGTTACCCTTGCTGGTAAAGCTGAACTTTTTAAACCAGCAGCCATGTATGCTGGCGAAAGTGTATCCCCCGATGGAAACTATATAATGATCACAACCATTCAAAAGCCATTCTCATATATTGTTCCTTACTACAGATTTCCACAAACAGCTATTGTTTACGACATTACTGGCAAAGAAATTAAAGTGGTTAACGAGGTTCCTTTAACCGAAATTATGCCTAAGGGCTTTGATTCTGTTCGTAAAGGCAAAAGAGATATGTCGTGGAGAAACGACAAGCCCGCCACATTAAGTTTCACAATGGCTCTTGATGAAGGTGACAAGGAGAAAAAAGTTGATTTCAGGGATGAGGTTTTCCTTTGGGATGCTCCTTTTACCGCTGAACCAAAATCAATATTTAAAACCCAACAACGTTACGAAGGCATAATTTGGGGCAACGATAATGTTGCAGTTGTTTACGATGGCTGGTACGATACTCGCAGCACCCGTACTTTCCTTTTCAACCCATCAAACCCAACCCAAGGGCTTAAGGTGATTTCGGATCGTAACTCGCAGGATATCTACTCCGACCCAGGCAACTTCGAAACCAAGAAGAATCAATATGGACGATACACTCTTGCAATCGAAAAGGACAACGCCTACCTTATTGGCGATGGTTATACCAAGGATGGACAGTTCCCATTTATCGATGAGCTTAACCTTAAAACGCTAAAAAAGAAACGTCTTTACCAATCGGCTTACACCGATAAAAAAGAAGATCTATACTCAATCGAAGATTTGAAAAAAGGAGATGTTCTAGTTCAGATTCAATCAAAGAATGAATTCCCCAACTACTATTTCCGTAACATTAAATCGAAAGGGAAATTAACCCAAATCACATTCTTTAAAAATCCATTCGAGAGCATTAAAGACGTACATAAGGAGGTTATCAAATATAAACGTAAAGANNGCCAGGGTACACTTTATTTGCCTGTTGGCTACGACATGACCAAAAAGGAGAAGTTACCATTGCTAATTTGGGCTTACCCACAGGAGTTTAAGGATAAAAATAGCGCAGGACAAAGCGCTCAAAACCCTAACGAGTTCACATTCCCATACTACGGCTCATTCGTTTATTGGGTAACCAAAGGATATGTTGTTTTAGACGATGCAGCATTCCCTATCGTTGGCGAAGGAACAACTGAACCAAACGATAACTTTATTGAACAACTTGTAGCAAACGCCGAAGCGGCAATCGATGCAGTTGACCAGCTAGGTTATATCGACCGTAAAAAGGTTGCTGTAGGCGGACATTCCTACGGTGCATTTATGACAGCCAACCTGTTGGCCCACTCCAACCTATTTGCCTGCGGCATTGCCCGCAGCGGGGCTTATAACCGCACTTTAACCCCATTCGGTTTCCAAAGCGAGCAGCGCAACTTCTGGGATGCGCCTAATGTTTATCTTGGCATGTCGCCATTTATCCATGCCGAGAAGATGAAAACCCCTCTCCTACTCGTTCATGGCGATGCCGATAACAACCAGGGCACATTCACATTCCAAACCGAGCGCTACTTCCAAGCTCTAAAAGGTTTGGGCGCACCGGTACGAATGGTATTGCTTCCAAAAGAGGCTCATGGTTATGTTGCTAAAGAGAATATCTTCCATTTGCTTTGGGAGCAGGATCAGTTTTTGGAAAAATACTTAAAGAATAAGTAATTCAATCCTTCTAAAAGATATTAAAAAGGGTGCGACCGCGAGGTTGCACCCTTTTTGTTTTATTCGTATAAAGTGCTAATTTTGAGATGATAAATGCATTTTTTATGGTAGTTATAAGTAGCCCAGCGAACTTCTTAAACAAGAGTAAATGAAAATAAATCCTTTTAAACCAAATTCTCCGTCTAGACCAGGCATGTTTGTGGGAAGAATTAACGAAATTGACAGAATAGAAAGTGCTCTAATTCAAACTAAAGCAAACCAAAATGTTAATTTTCTACTTAGAGGAGAGCGTGGAATTGGAAAAACATCTCTTCTAAATCTTGTTAAATTTTTTGCTGAAGGTCAAATTGAAGTTAGAGACCATCAACTTAATTTTCTTGTAATAGAAACAGATATTTCAAAAGACACAACGCAGTTTGGCTTAATAAGAAAGATTGAATATGCGTTACGCAGAAGGCTTGAGAAATCAGAGCCTGCTAGAAATTTCTTTTCAGAGGCTTGGGGCTTTATAAAGAAAATTGAAGGTGCAGGTTTTAAGATTAATGAAAATAAGCAAGAAGATGCAGAATTAATTTTTGAAGAATTTTCATATTCCCTAGCAGACACATTAAAAAGAATTACTAATACCGACAGTTCAAATATTTTTAACAGTAAATATGATGGCATCTTAGTTCTGATTGACAAATCCAATAATGCGAGCAAACAATTAGATTTAGGCACCTTTTTAAAATTGCTATTAGAAAGGATTCAGAAAGAAGGAACTGAAAAACTAATGTTTGGTTTAGCGGGTTTACCAAAAATAAAAGAAGTTTTAATTGAGAGCCATCCATCTTCTATTAGACTCTTTGATGATATTCAGATGGATAGATTATTAAAAGAAGAGGTAGAAAATGTCATTGAAAGAGTACTCGAATCAACATCTGAATTAAATGGATTTAAAACTTTGATAGACGATGATGCTAAAAGAATGTTAACATATTTCGCTGAGGGATTTCCACACTTTATTCATCAATATGGGTTTTCAGCTTTTGAATTGTCTGATGGAAAAACAATTACAAATGATAATGTTATAAAAGGAGCTATTGGCAGGAATGGAGCTTTAGAAATAATTGGAAACAAGTATTATAGAGATGATTATTATAAAAAAATTCAAGGTGATGAGTATAGAGAGGTGTTGAATATAATGTCTGAAAGCCTTGACAATTGGGTTACAAAGAAAGAAATAAAAGATAAGTTTAAGGGGACAAATAATAGTTTAAATAACGCTATCCAAGCTTTATCATCAAGAGGCATAATAGTGTCTAAAGAAGGATCGCGCGGTATCTATAGATTATTAGATAAAGGTTTTGCTTGGTGGATAAGATTAAAATGTTCTCAGGAGAAAAATAAAGCAACTACAAATTCAAAATAACTCTCGTTTAACTAAGATTTCACCTTGAAAGTTCTATTACATAACGCTATACTTCCAAGAATCTTAATATGTCATATCCATCAAATTCAACATATAACTAATGATATATTAATTGTTACATTACGTTTTTAACAATAACCCGTAATAATTAAATAGTTATATGAGAAAAAATTCATATGCAATCATCTGGAACTTTGGCTTGCATCGATTGTAATATTCAAAAGGGGGCACTGGCAAATCGAGCCGGCCTAAGATATTTGCTTTTCATATAGTCCAAGTGGAACTTAGACTAGGATACACCAATCACCAATAAATGGCAAGTATGACAACTTCACTAAAGATGATTTATTTGGCTTTGCCAAGAAGTTTGGAGTAAAAAAACCGCTCCAGTCCTAGAAGAGGTTGTTACCGCTGTAAGTCAATGGTTCAAAATATCAAATGAACTAGAAATACAATACGTCAATAAATACTTAATAACAAAAAAATTATTAAAATTGTTAAAGTTCATAAAAACACTATGTCCAGTCAATACTGATTCCTCAATTTAACTAAATGCTACTGAGGTTCCAGTTATTGTTCGGTTCGCCATGTTCTTCCAAAATTCACTAAAATTGATTTAATTAACTACTATACAAAAAAACATACGATGAAAGATTCAATAAATTTTGATAAGGTTGCTGATATATATGACTTCTACGTCAACGTAGATTTCGACATTCCATTTTTTCTAAAAGAAACTGAAAACGTCAAGGGCGAGATATTGGAACTTATGTGTGGCACAGGCAGAGTATCTATCCCACTCCTTGAAGCTGGCAGGGCTATGACTTGCGTTGATTATTCAAAGGGAATGCTAGATGTTTTTAATAAAAAAATCAAAGCCAAGAATTATAATGTTGATTTGGTTCAGATGGATGCTACAACTCTGGATTTAAAGAAAAAGTTTCCCCTTATCTTTCTGCCCTTCCATTCAATCACAGAAATATTATCGGCCGAATTACAATACAAAGCGTTAAAGGCAATTTCAATGCATCTTAACAAAGGAGGTACTTTTATCTTAACGCTTCAAAATCCAAAAACACGATTAAAATTAGCCGATGGGGTTACAAGAATTATGAGCAAAATCTCAATATGTCAAAATCGACAGATGATTATTTCATATATGAATCAATATAATCAATTGGAGGGAATTGTTTCAGGGTTTCAATTCTATGAGATATTTGATTCTTCAAACACTATGATTGAAAAAAGATTCTTGGAGATAGCCTTTAAACCAATATCCGATTTAGAGTTACAAGGCATGATTAAAGATTTAGAGTTAGATATTATTGAGATTTATGGAGACTATTCGTACAGTCAATTTGATGAAGATACGAGTAACTTTATGATTTATAAAATGATTAAGAGATAAAGCATTAACACCAATAAGAATCGACAAAACAGCAATAGATTTAAACTAAACAACAAATGATAAACCACATAAAACTCACTGAAACCATTCTCTACGTTAACAACCAAGAGGGAAGCAGCCAGTTTTACCAAAAAATATTTCGCTGCCTGCCTGATTTGGATGTTCCAGGCATGACAGAGTTTGTTATTTCCTACAACTGCAAACTTGGGCTCATGCCCAATAAGGGTATTGCAAAAATATTATCCACTGCAATGCCTCATCCCGATAATGGCAACGGAATACCAAGGTGTGAACTATACTTATATGTTGAGAATATCCAATTTGAATTTGACAATGCTATAAAAATTGGTGCTAAATTAATTAGCCCAATCGCTAACCGAGACTGGGGTGATAGGGTTTGCTATTTCTCTGATCCTGATGGGCATATTATTGCGTTTGCAGAGAGAATTAACGATAAATAAAATATCAAACGCCTAAAGATTCATGTTATCAAACTAGTTCTCTGCGTTATCAACAAGTTATATTACACAAAGAAGGCACAGAACGATATTGAAAAAGAAATACCCTTTTTAATTCTTATTAATTGCACTCTCAAATATTTCCCTTGACTCTTTGATGTCAATCATGTTATTCTGTGCCCAATTGACTAAGCCATGTAGATGAGGGAGTAAAGTTTTTCCTCGAGGAGTTAGTTGATATTCAACTTTTGGTGGTATTTGTGGGTATACAGTCCTTTTAACCAATCCATCTGCCTCAAGAGTTTTAAGCGTTACCGTTAACATTTTCTGTGAAATGGTATTAATATAGCCACATATCTCATTAAATCTCAACACCTCACCCTCTTCCAACACCATAAGAACTAGTACCGACCACTTATCACCTATCCTATCCACAACATTTCTAACAGGACAATTTTCGGCTGCACCAAAAATTTTTAAATTTTTTTCGCTCATAACTATATGATTTTACCATTTCTAACCTTTAGGTAAGTATGGCACATTTTTGTAAGTTCTTGTTTTCTTATTAATTACACCATACATTTGACTCTCCAAAAGTAAGTAAAAAACTTTTCGTAATCAAATAATAAAAAGTAATTATAATAAATCTTAAGAAAGGAGTTTAAAAATGAAAATTGGAATTACAGGAACAACAGGTCAACTAGGTCGATTGGTGGTTGAAAGCTTAAAAGGCAAAATTTCATCAGGAAATATTGTAGCCCTTGTTAGAACACCTCAAAAAGCAGCGGATTTAGGAGTAGAGACTAGAGAGTTCGATTACTCTAAGCCAACTGTTGAAGCGCTTAGCGGAATTGAAAAGTTGTTGCTCATCTCAAGCAACGAGATTGGTCAGCGGGCAACTCAACATTCAAATGTGATTGAAGTTGCAAAGAAGGCAGGTATAAAATGGATTGTTTACACTAGTTTACTCCGTGCCGATACCTCAACGCTTAGCCTTGCTGGGGAACACCTTGAAACTGAAAAAGCGCTAAAAGCATCAGGAATTCCCTACACCATTCTTCGTAATGGTTGGTATTCCGAAAACTACTCCGGTTCAATAGGTGGAGCGTTAGCAGGAGGAGCTTTTATTGGTAGTGCTGGTAATGGTAAAATATCATCGGCAGCGCGTGCTGATTTTGCCGAGGCTGCAGCAGTAGTTATTTCGAGCGATGGACATCAAGGCAAAACATATGAACTAGCAGGTGATACTGCATACACTCTTACCGATTTGGCTGAGGAAATCTCAAAACAAGCAGGAAAAACAATTCCTTACAAGAATCTACCAGAAAATGACTATGCTTCTGCTCTTAAGAGTTTTGGAGTTCCCGAAGGATTTGCATTTGCCATTGCTGGTTGGGATGTATCAGCATCGAAAGGTGATTTATTCGACGAGTCACATCAACTATCAAAGTTAATTGGCAGACCTACAACACCTCTTGCTCAAACAGTAAAGAATGCCCTGGCATTAGTTAAATAGCGTTGGTTTGCTCTCAAATGTCATCCTGAGCGAAGCGAAGGATAGCTTCTCTTAGCGCGCGTCTGAAGACGCGTGCTATCTTTTATTTCTTCTCCAGAATCTCCCTTATTTCCGACATATTCTTAACAAGTCGTTCGCAGTCAACTTGATTCAACTGCGAAAGCAGCCCTTCTACCTGAACATCCGATGCCTGATTAAGCTTTTCAAACTCTTTTTTCCCAAACTCAGTAATTGATAATTTTACTGAACGTCCGTCGCTGGAGGATTTGGTCTTCGTAATTACCTTCCGTTTCTCGAGGCTAGTAATTATCCTGCTTAAATAGCTTTTATCGATGTTGAGTAAAGCAACAATTTCTGAAGGCATAATACCATCTTTAGTGTGTGCTGCATGCATCACTCTAGTTTCCACCAACGAATACTTGCTCTTTAAAAAACTTTTATTCAGGATTCCCATAAAAACGGTATAAACTCTGTTAAAAGCCCTTACCTCTTCAATGCTCTCTTTTTCCATAAAACAAAAATATAAAATTTAGTTGACTTTGTCAACTATTTTATTTTACTTTACAAAAAATTTAAAACTCTAAGCAATGATAACCACAAAATACGAAATTCGAAACGCTAAGCCCGAGGAGTTTAAAGCAATTGGTCAGCTTATGGTTGAAGTATACTCTCAATTGGATGGCTTTCCTAAGCCAACCGAGCAGCCAATGTACTACAAAATGCTCGAGAACGTAGGTGAATTAACTAATAAGCCAACAGTTGAGCTACTAATAGCAATCTCTCCCGAAGGGAGAATAGACGGCGCAGTGGTTTACTTTGGCGATATGCAGTATTACGGTTCAGGTGGGACAGCTACACAAGAAAAGAATGCTGCAGGATTTAGGCTTCTAGCAGTAAATCCACAAACACGAGGGCTAGGTATTGGAAAACAGCTAACCTTAAAATGCCTCGAAAAAGCGCAAGAAATGAAAGTAGATCAAGTGGTAATCCACACCACAAAAGCGATGCAAACAGCATGGAAGATGTACGAAAAAATTGGATTTAAAAGATCCGAAGATTTAGATTTTATGCAAGGAGAGTTACCGGTTTTTGGTTTCAGGTTTAAACTGCTCCTCGTAATATTTCAAAAAATTTCAATTAAACATTAAACAAAAGAACTTCTGCTGTATCAAATGTCAGTATGATAAATAATTATTGGCATATTTACACTAACTAAACAAATTGAAAACTATGAATCTAAAAAAGTTATCAATCCTTGTAGCAATAGGTCTTTTGTCGACAGCAAGTAGTTTTGCTCAAGAAATTCTTGAGTGGCGTGGTGCCGATAGGAGTGGCATGTACAAGGAATCTAATCTATTAAAAAGTTGGCCAGCCAATGGTCCTTCTTTACTTTGGGAGTGCCAAGGTATTGGGAATGGATATGGATCGCCAGCAATTACAAAAAAGAATATCTTTATCGAAGGCGAAATTGACACTGTAAACTACCTATTCTCGCTCGATCTATCGGGAAAAATTCTTTGGAAAACCAAAATTGGCAAGGAATGGATTATTAACTACCCAGGTGTACGCACTACTCCAACTGTTGTTAACGATTTAGTTTACGTTTCTGCTGGTTGGGGAGCTGTTGCTTGCGTTGAAGCAGGTACTGGCAAAATAAAGTGGTCGGTTGACATGATGAAAGATTTCCATGCGAAGCAAATCACCTTTGGATTTTCTGAGTCAGTTTTAATTGAAGATAACAAGGTATATATTTCTCCTGGCAGCAAAGACACAAACGTTGTTGCGCTTGATCGTTTCACGGGCAAAACCCTTTGGATTAGCAAGGGACTTGGCGAAAAAACGGCTTATGTTTCTCCAATTCTAATCAAATTACCTCAAAGAAACATACTAGTTACTTTCTCTGCACATGCAATGCTTGGAATCGACTCAAAGGATGGCAAACTGCTTTGGTCGCATAAACAAGATTCTGAAGGCGACGTACATTGCAACACTCCATACTATGAGAATGGCTACATCTATTACATCACAGGAGATGGCAATGGCTCGGTTAAGTTAAAACTTGCTGAAGATGGTTCTGCCATTACTGAGGTTTGGAGAAATAAGAAATGCGATAACACCTTTGGCGCATTTATCAAAGTGAATGACTACATCTACACCTCGGGTTATGAGAAAAGGCAGTACTACGCTGTTAACGCTAACACTGGCGAAATTACTGACTCGGTTAAGTTCGATAGAGGCTCAATTGTTCTTGCAGATAACCTACTATACCTATATAACGAGCGCGGACAGGTTGGTTTATTCAAACCAAATGGCCCAAAACTTGAGCAGATAAGCGCATTTAAATTAACTCAAGGCACAAAAGCACACTACGCTCACCCTGTTATTTTGAACGGAATTATGTACATTCGACATGGTAAGTCGCTTTTAGCTTTCGATATCAAGAACAAATAGCCAAACTCTAATCCCATAATTATGAAAAAACTATTCATTTTGGTTGGAGTTCTACTTATAGCCGCTTCAACAATTAATGCTCAGGAGCTAACACTTGAGCAAGTTTTAGACAAGTATTACCAAGCAAATGGCTTTGACAAACTTCAAAATGTCAAAACAATTATAATGACTGGCACAATAACCAACTGGGTTGTGATGCCAACCAAAGTATACAAGGCTCGCCCCAATAAGTACAGAATGGAGCGCGATGTTAACGACATCACTGGATTAACTGCTTATGATGGACAAACCGGATGGTCAACAGCTCCGTGGACTAAAAACCCAAATCCACAGGTTATGCAAGAACCTGGATTGAGCGAATTAAAAATCCAAGCCGATTTTGATGGACTTTTCTACAACTGGAAAGATAAAGGTCACAAGCTAGAGCTTGTTGGACAAGAAAAACTAGGCGATTCAAATGTTTACAGAATCAAAGTTACCCGTAGCGATAACATCGTTGAATTCTATTTAATTGACAGCAAAACCTTCTTAATTCAAAAGAAATTAGGAGTTCGCAATGTAAGAGGTAAAGATTACAAAATTGATATTACTTTCAGCGATTACAGAAACGTTGAAGGTGTGATGTTCCCTTTTAGCATTCTAAATGCTTCCGAAGGGCAACCTGCACCAGCCGAAACCCAGTACGAAACTATAGAGGTAAACAAGCCAATCGATGATAAACTTTTTGTAATGCCAGAAAATGGCAAGTATGTAAACTAGTTTTTAGTTAACTTTTATAGAAGGAGCACTTAAACCGAGTGCTCCTTTTTTATTACCTTTATTCAGTAAAACATACTGCCATGACAACTGAACAAGCAATAGAAAAGGCTTTTATCAGCAAGAAAGAATATTTTGATGAGGGCAACACAAAAAGCTATGAATTTAGAATTGAACAACTAAAAAAGTTAAAAAAGGCAATCAAAATAAATGAAACTAAGATTCTTGAAGCACTTAAAAATGATATGCATAAGCCCGAAATGGAGGCATATACCAGCGAAATAGGTGTGCTTTACGAAGAAATATCTTACACAATAAACCATCTAAAATCGTGGATGAAACCTCAAAAGCAAAGGACACCCTTGGTTTTGCATCCATCAACAAGCAGAATTTATCCTGAGCCTCTTGGTGTTGTTCTTATCATTGGACCATGGAACTATCCATTTCAGCTACTTATAGCTCCCTTGATTGGTGCAATAGCTGCAGGTAATTGTGTAGTTCTTAAGCCATCCGATAATACCAAAAATACGTGCAGTGTAATTGAAAATCTTGTTAAAGAAACTTTCGACGAAAGTTACATAAGTGTTGTTACCGGTCCCGGTGCAATGGTAGGGCCTCAGCTAATAGAAAAGTATCCGTTTAACCATATTTTCTTTACAGGAAGCCCTTCGGTTGGAAAACAGATAATGACGATGGCAGCAAAGCATCTTACACCCGTTACGCTTGAACTTGGTGGGAAAAGCCCAGCGATTGTCGATAAAAATGTAAATATCGATGTTGCTGCCCGTCGAATAGTTTGGGGCAAGTTCTTTAATGCCGGTCAAACCTGCGTTGCACCAGGCTACCTATTAGTTCACCAATCGAGAAAGAACGAGCTAATCGAAAAACTTATCATCAACATAAAGGAGTTCTACGGCTTAAACCCTGAGGATAGCGAGCATCTCACACATATTGTAAACGATAAGAGATTTCAAGTTTTGGAGGGATATCTAAAGGATGTAAATATCATTTATGGAGGCAAAACCAACCCTTCAAAAAGGATAATTACACCGACCATTGTTGATCAAGTACCAGAAAATCACCCATTACTACACGATGAAATTTTTGGTCCAATACTTCCTGTCCTTACCTTCAATGAGACAAAGGATATTATTCCAATTGTTCGGATGAACAGGTATCCTCTCGCCTGCTATATCTTCACTAACGACAAAAAGTTCGAAAAGCATATTATTCAAAACATCGAATCTGGAGGGGGATGCGTAAACAACGCGCTTGTTCACTTAGTCAATCCTCGCTTACCTTTTGGTGGAGTTGGAAATAGTGGAATGGGCAGATATCATGGCAAGTACAGTTTCGAAGTATTTAGCCATTATAAAAGCATACTTAAAACATCAACTATGGTTGATATTGCTCTTCGATACCCTCCTTATTCCGAAACCAAGAAAAAGTGGGCAAAACGATTCTTTGAGTAAATCAAGATCTCGTGAACTCAAATAAGTGTAGATTGTTTTAACAAAACAGTTAATAACAATACTATGATAATTGAAGCCATAAATAAAAGGAAAAGCTGGTTAGCATTCTCTGAGAGAAACATTGAACCAGAAAAACTGGAAGCTATTTTCGAAGCAGCAAGGCTTGCTCCTTCGAGCATGAACATCCAACCTTGGCGATTTGTGTATGCAAACCACAACGAACCTGAGTTCCAACTAATACTCGACACCCTTGCTGAAGGCAATAAACGCTGGGCTAGAGATGCAGCAACGCTAGTGCTTTCAATTGCTCAGACGGAATACATGCATAATGATAAGCTATACAAGAACGCATACGCATGGCATGATACAGGTATGGCAAATATCCTTTTAATGGTTCAAGCCGCCGAATTGGGAATTGAATCGCACCCAATGGGAGGATTCGATCACCTCAAAGCGTCACAGAATTTCAATCTACCAAAAGAATATGAATCTGTTCTAACAATTGCCCTAGGCTATAGGGGCGATGAAAACTCATTGCCTGAAGATTCGCTTAAACGACAAAACGCTCCAAGGAAACGAAAGCCGATTGAAGAGGTAGCTTTTAAAAGAAGTATCAAGTAGACAGTAGAAAGTATTTCAATATGGGCTCGACACAAGATGTCATCCTGAGCAAAGCGAAGAAACCCTTTAGGGTTCGACGAGGTCAATCTACATATTTGTAATATAGGTGCTTCACTTTGTTCAGCATGACATTAGACTTCGTTGTAAGCTCATTAGCTATCAATACATTTCGCGTATGCATAAATCCTTTAGTTTAATGTTTCTACTTTTCTGCCTACTAACTACTTTCTATTATCTTTGCCCAAAATTACTTCACTCAATGAACGGGACAAAGCGGGCAGATATTACCAAGGGTTTACATGTAAATATTGTTCTTAAGAAAGATCAACGAAGCGGCACATTAACCGAAGGGTATGTAAAAGACATTCTTACCAGCGCACCTGTTCACCATAGGGGAATTAAGGTAAGGCTCGAGGATGGCCAAATTGGTCGTGTACAAGAAATACTTGAGCAAGATGAATTCTAAAGGAAACCTACATAACCCAAATTTTGGAAAGCCTGACATTAAAGTAAAGGTTAATCAGGATAATACTTTGATGAAATTTTTGCTCGAAAACGTAAAAGGCAAAAATCGCGACAACTTCAAAACGCTTCTTAACAACGGCCAAGTTTCGGTGAATGGTGAAATTGTCACTTGGTATAATCAACCTGTGCTTTCGGGGCAAGAGGTGAAAATATCATGGGAGAAACAATTAAGAAAAATTTATGCAGGGGTTCGTATCATTTTTGAAGACCAGTATGTAATTGTAATAGAGAAGGACACTGGAGTATTATCAATATCAACCGAAAAGGAGAAATACCAAACGGCTTATAGCATCCTTAGCCAGCATGTTAAAGAACAAAATCCTTCAAATAAGATTTTTGTGGTTCATCGACTCGATAGGGAAACCTCGGGAATAATGATCTTTGCAAAAAGCGAGGATATTCAAGCAAAACTTCAAGAGAACTGGAACGACACTATCATAGAACGTACTTACGTTGCTGTAGTTGAAAAACCCGTTGAAAAAGACAGCGATATTATCACATCGTATTTACGCGAGAGCAAAGCGTTAATCGTATATTCAAGCCAAAACCCTGAACATGGGCAACAGGCGGTTACTCATTATCGAGTTATCAAAAAGAATGCAAAATACTCGCTATTAGCAGTGAACCTTGAAACTGGTCGTAAAAATCAGATTAGAGTCCACATGCAGGATATAAAGCATCCTGTTGTTGGGGATAAGAAATATGGTTCGATAGTAAATCCTATAAATCGACTAGGCTTACACGCACAAGTTCTGGCATTCACACACCCAATAACAAAAGAACAGATGCGTTTTGAGACATCTGTTCCTAGTATATTCTTAAAATTATTTTAAACGATTTTCTTCAATTACCCCGATCCTAAAGGGTGTGAAGAACCGAAGCAAAGCGAGGTTCGAAGAAGTCAAAATCAACAATTAACTCAAAATATAGTTTCTATTTCGTATTTGCCTGTAGGCATTAATAATCATCAGAATAAGAATAACAACTACAACACCAACAATCCAGAGGCTAAGTAAAGTTGTTAGGTAAACAAAACCAATTGTAACTCCCATTAATAGCATAAGCAAAAACATCCTAGCCATATTTGTTCCCTTTTGCTGCATATCGCGCGCTTTGGTAAAAGGTAAATCCATCTTCATGAAAATTATAGAATAAAGATTTACAAGCACAATTAGTAAAGTACCAACTACCAATCCAGGTAACTTCGACACGCCCCAGACGTATAGCGATAAAGACGAGATTATGATTATTGTTGGGAGGAAAAATTTCAAAAGCATAGCTTTTATTGCTCCAGTTAGAATATGTCCATGCCCCTTAAATGGAAGGGCCTTGTAAATCCACCCCCCTTCAGGAGTATCGGTGTAAGGAAGTTGAGTAATAGCGGTAGTGCCAAAAAATGAAAAGAAAAGAAACATGAAAAAGTTTTTAGTATCCCCAACCTTTTGAATCGTTGCTGCAAAACTCGAGAAATCAGGCTTAATCGATATAAATAACATTACAAAGATAATTCCAAACGATGGGTAAACAGCCTGCTTAAACTTTCTATCACGTTTGGTGATTGCCATGGCTAATCTCCACCCAGCACGTTCAATCTCTGATACACAAAGGAATCGCAATAGGCTAAATCTAGATCCACTGCTTTCAGCTACAACATCAGATTCAACCTTCTCCGCAGCACCCTCGCTTAAAAGGTTGCTAAATCCGCTCGAAAGACTTCTAATTAAGAAAACTGCACCTGCAATAGCAGCAAATAAGGCAATAGCAGCAAGAAAGATGGTGTGAGGTTCAATTTTGCTTATGTTAAACAAATTAACAAAGCCTGCTAACCAGATTGGAGGTATTAAATAAGACCACCAGTAGATATGCAATGCTGAATTCTGAAGCACATCACTCTCAAGCATCCGTGGAAGAAGTTGATAACCCCCAAATATCATGACTGCCATAAATATCTGAAAGTACGACACAAGATCCTTAAAACGCTCGCCCGAAACAAACTTCGAAAGAATGATATAGAAAAATACGGTTAACAAAAGAGTTATCCATGCGCACAGAATTACGCCAATCCAAAATGCAAAAAAGGACAAAACACCATACTTAATAGCTATCACTATTGAAGGAATTGCTGAAAGCGCAACCGCCATAAACCCAATGTAAACTTGAATATGCAGCAATCGGGCAAGCAGTAAAGTTCTATTGCTAACAGGGCGAACAAGTAAGATATGATTATCACGATGATCGAACAGAACGCTTGTGAACTCAGATATTATTGATGTTCCAAGCATCACCATAATAATACCAAAGCAGATTGTTAAATTTAGCATCAAATCGGATATTGTACCAAAGCCGATTGAGATGAATAGTCCAAAAAAGAGCAGAACGAATAGCTGAAATGAAAATGTTTTATTGGAATTGCCTGTTGAACTGTAAATTGAGGGACTACGACGAAAATCCATCGAAAGTTTTGTTTGGAGGATAATCTCCAGCTGCTTATAATCTGCACCCCACCACTGAACGGGATGCTTCAGCAATTTTATAAAAAGAACGGCTACTTTATACATGGCTATTTCTCCTCAAACGCTTTGCTAAATACATCAGAATTAAACTCGCTCTTCTCATTTCCTGTTAGGTTAGCAAAGAGTTTTTCGAGCGTAGCTGACTTCTCGGTTTTTAGTTCGTCGAATGTACCATCGGCTAAAACCTTTCCATCATTGATAAGTATAATTCTATCAGAGATTTTCTCAACCACATCCATAAGATGTGAGCAAAAGAAAATTGTTTTCCCTTCGGATGCCAAACGAGCAAGCATCTCTTTAACAAGAATAACTGAGTTAGCATCAAGCCCCGACAGTGGTTCATCAAGAAAGATAATATCCGGATTATTGATAATACCTGCCATGATAAGGATTTTCTGCTTCATCCCTTTCGAAAAAGTATCCATTCTCTGATCGGCATTCTTATCCAACCCAAAGATTGATAGTAACTGATCGATACGAGAATCAAGTTTATCTTTTGCTATTCCGTATAAGGTTCCAACAAAATTTAGATACTCCCTAGGAGTTAGCAAATCGTACAACGCTCCATTCTCGGGCACATAACCAATTCGCTTTTTAATCTCAATACCTTGTGTTTTTAGATCATAACCAAACACCTTAATATCACCTTCAAATTCAGTAATAATCCCACAAAGAATTTTAACTGTAGTACTCTTACCTGCTCCGTTTGGTCCTATGTAACCAATAACCTGCCCGGGCTTAACCTCTAAATCAATTCCTTTAAGCACTTGAGTTCCACCAAACGATTTCACAAGGCCTCGTATTGAAATCATCGAATTATCCATATTCAATCAAATTTTAGATCGTTTTTAATTTCTGAAGACCAAAAGTATAAAATCTTTATTGACTTGATAACAAGGAGAATCTTATCTTGTGTTAAGAACTTAAGCAATCTGCTCTAAACCATTTTATCAACACCCTGTTTAATGGTTAATTTAGGGTTGTTGATAAATGCTTGCAACCCACATGCATTTAACTTAAAAATTATCAATCAAACTTTTTAACTTTACAAACAATTAACTATGGCAACAATAAATTTAAAATCAGGCGATAAGGCTCCCGAATTCAACTCGGTTGACCAAAATGGAAAGCAAATTAAACTCTCCGACTATAAAGAATCAGCCTCTTCCCTTTGTAGTCGGAGAGTTTAATTTGCTTTCCATTTTGGTCAAC
>DQHR01000143.1 GCA_003531155.1 Bacteroidales bacterium
GCGAAATTTTTAAGGGTTATCCATATTACGACAGCAGCTATTCCACCGAGGATTGCCCCAAGGAATAATTCGAAGCCTTGGAAGCTTATGTGTAATACCGAACTACCCGTTATCGGGTCGATAGTTCCGGTAATATCAGCGGTAATCATTTAACCAATTCCCGGACCGATACCATGGAACCTACTCCGCCACCTTTAGTGGCCCATTGGAGCAAATCGCCTGTCGTTTGATACGTTTCACCAACTTTAGGAATCGGTAATCCATCAGCAATTCTTACAACCGGGTTATAACGTTCGCCGGGTTGATAGAGCGTAACATCAGTTGCCTGTTTTTCTATTTTGGCATTGATTTCTAGAACTTGACCTTTAATCGTTACTTTCATTTTTTAACCCCTTTCTTTCGTTTCCCTGCTTTGTTTTACTGAAGCCATAATAACAAAAAACCTAATAAACCTTAAATTTATTTTCAACTAGCCTGAAGCATAGCATAATGACGCTTTTTAAGTCTGCTTTTGGCAAATAGGATGATTTCGACGAGTTCTTCTAAGTTTACTTTGAGTTCCTTGTCTAAGCTGAGTAAAGCTAGACTTGGCGCGACTTGCTTGATAATCCAGTTTTTAATTCGCTTTATTGTGTTCTGCATCTTCTCGGTTGTGAGTTTTAATTCTTCGATGTTTCCGAGGAATTTTTGCCAGAATGGGGTAATTTCCCACCGTGATTTGTTGATGTCTGTGTTGGATGGTTCTACGAAGTTGAGATAGTTTTTGAGGACGCCAAATACGACTTCGCCAATTTTTATATCTGCCAGAATATAATCGGCGATAGCATCCGATCGTTCATCACGACTTTGAATTTCCGTTCGTATCCATTGTTTTTCGTGTTCAAGGCGTTGTTTACGATATTCTTCTTCTCGATTGCGCTTATTTTCTTTACAGTCTTTTGGGGATAGCTTAGCCTTTGATTCGATTCGGATGGCTTCAGATTCGCGGTCATATTGCTCTTTGAGGAGTTGCTCGATTGCTTTGTCGTACATGCGAATTCTGATTCTTGATTGGGGAGATCCGAAATAGATGGTTTTGCCGAGGTTGTCTTTTGCGGAGAGATTGTATTCTTCTAGGATTCGACTTTTTCGGAAGTATGATATGATTTCGCTGTTTTTGATCTTTTCTTCGATTTGAGCTAGGGTGAATGTGCCATCAAAATCATCGATAGCTAGGTCAATTCTTGAAAAATGGCCGCTGTTTTTTCTGATTCGTTGGATTAGGTCTTTCCAATTATTATCAAAGAAAAATTCGTATTCACGGCAAGCACTGCCACTGAATTCGCAATGGACCCCCATGTCTTCTCGTTCGGATTCATAGACTTTCATTTGGCCGTGCAGATACATGCGGTCATATCCCATGGCTTTTGTTTCTATGGGTACCCATTCATTGCCGGGAATTCCTATGACTTCGAAGATTTTACTGCCGTGGGGAAGGGTGAAGGCGAACCAGTCGATGAGGATGCGCTGACCCGTAGATTGTGCCCCCGTGTTACTTGCCGGGGGCACCAGTTCTTGAGACGGATTTAGTTCGAAAGAGATTTGCTTTTGCATGTGTTTTTCCTCCCTTATAAATAATTCGACAATAGATAGGCAGCTGGAATGAAAACTAATCGACAATAACTCACCCAGGA
Organism: Bacteroidales bacterium; assembly: GCA_003531155.1. GTDB lineage: Bacteria > Bacteroidota > Bacteroidia > Bacteroidales > Tenuifilaceae > UBA8529. The sequence continues at coordinate 1,674 of DQHR01000143.1, forward strand.
CAACGACAATAACTCACCGGCTAGAATGAGATTATACCAACATTAATTCAACTGGACGTAAAGCTGCATCCCAATATATTCCGTATATCTTGGAGGTATAGCTAAGACAATTTCCCTCCTAGTCATCCAATCAATACCCATGGCATCAGAAGCCAATGCCAAACTACCAAACGAGTTGCTAACGACAGTTACGTATTCACCAGAAGAGACAGAATTACGTTTATACCTAACGCTTGAAGGACTAAGCAAAGTTAAATTAGATTCAAACCATCGACGCCTTATAACCTTTAAACCAAACATTCCACCAGATAATTCAATATAATTTTTAAGAGGACTTCCTGGAACATTTTCAATCACATAAGGCTTTTCTAGTTGAATTAAATAAAATCTAGTCTTAGCAACTAAATCGACAAATGTACGGCCGGCTGAACGTTGAGGAACAGTAGATACACTATACTGATGACAAGGTGGACTAGCATGTATTACATCAAATTGACTGACATCATTATTTTCTAAAAAACTAAATACATCAGATTGGATAAATGGAAATGGATAGCCCCGATAGGCTACTTTATCGACACCAAATACATCAAATCCAGCCCTCGAATATCCCATAGAGCATCCACCTGCCCCACAATAAAGGTCTAACAATTTAGGCTTATTCAACGCTTCTTCACCTACAATCTGAAAATTATTCGACATTAGTTCAGCTGCCTGAATGATATTTATCGACATTAGTTCACCGGCTGGAACCAAATTCAAATAAATTTACATTCTTAAATGAAAGTTACTACTCGATTATACTAAGAGGAACAACCAGTTCTTTTAATACGATCTTTTCATCACCCATTCGATTCCCACAATTTTCGATCAAAACAGTTGGCACTTGAGCATTAACATCTACCTTGATAGGCCCATAATAGGCATCATCTCTCAAGACACCATCTAACAAATAAGTAACCACAACAAAACAAATACATAAAATTAAACCGGAATTACTTAATAAGAACTCAATACAAGAATCCACTTTTAATCCCCCTTGTTTTTTCATCATAGTGTCAATAAGAAACTCTAACAGGTATAGCCACAGCCTAGACAGAGGAACTCTCCCAAGAAAAGGAGCAGTTCCTCTTTTCCACATTTTGGACACCTCATATAATACACCTCCCTCGTATTCTTTCAGGCTTTTTCCAAACTCCATTCATTACAAATGATTCAAGATGCGCACCACATGTTTCACACTTCAATGTTGGCCTGTTATCTTTTTCCATCTTTGCATAGTAATTTACAAAGTGCTCAACTGTTTTAATCTTTTCCGATTCCATTACACCAACCGA
>DQHR01000017.1 GCA_003531155.1 Bacteroidales bacterium
AAGCCACATTCTAAGTCCCATGTAAGCCAGTAGAAGCAGAATAATATTTTGGAATGCTGTTTTGTACCAATTTTTCTGTTTTAAATTTTTTTCCATTTTGATATCCTTTGATTTACTTGAAAATTGTTTATGCTTTGTGTAGGTTAGTTGAGATGATTAAACTAAGTTTTGCTCCTTAACCATCAGGTTTGTATCTATGCTTTGAAAGAATTTATTGGGAGGTTGTTGAATATAATCTTGATTCTGTTTTACTTATTGTATACAGACANNAGATGGTAAGTGTCGCGGAATTGTTCGATTCCAACCTTTTGGGTCGATTTATTTTTTAGCAATACTTTTGGGTTGCTGTTATTTCCTATTAAAACACCTATTGATATGCATATAAAAAGCATGGATGCAACGCTCATTATTTTATATGCAATTGGCATATGTACAATTTTGGGAGAGTTTTCATCTTCAATTCGGTCAATAACCCTATCTGCAAAATTTTCTGAAGCCTTAATTCGCGGATGGAGTGTGAAATCTTTCTCAAAATGAAATTTTTGGTCCATATAAAAGATTATTTTTTAATTTTTAAGAAAAGACAGTATTTTGAAATAAAACTTGTGGTAAACTGATTTTTTTTTCAATCCATTCTTCAGATTATTCATTTCAGCCTACAAAATCAACATTTCATCAGCATAATCTTTTTTACCCCTTTTTTACCGATAATCTTTGTTCTGTCATTCAGCAAGATTGAATAAATGATAATGGAATAAAGCATTCAATTTTACACTTAAAAAAGGTATGAAAAAGACAGTTTTATTATTAGTGATTGCGTTAATTGGGTTACAAGGTTATTCACAAACGCAAATCAATGGAAGAGTAACTGATGAAAAAGGGGCACCTTTGGCAGGTGCCAACATCATGGTGAAAGGAACTTACGATGGTGATGGCACCGATGCTAATGGCTATTACAGTTTTGTAACTTACGAGAAAGGTAAGCAACTTATTGTTGCAAGTTTTATTGGATTCGAACTTAAGGAAAAGGAAGTTGAATTCTCGAGTGCGAAAGTGGTTGTTGATTTCGTAATGAAAGAGATAACCAATCAAATTGCCGATGTTGTAATATCAGCAGGTACTTTCGAAACCTCTGATAGGAAAAAAAGTGTAACCCTTCAACCACTCGATATTTTAACTACACCAAGTGCAGCAGGTGATATTTATGGAGCGCTAACTTCACTCCCTGGAGCATCGATGGTGGGAGAGGATGGTCGTTTGTTTGTTCGTGGAGGAGATGGTTACGAATCAAAGACTTTTATAGATGGGCTATTAGTTAAAAAGCCTTATTCATCAAATACCCCTGATTTACCCTCGCGTGGAAGATTTTCGCCAATGCTTTTTAGTGGAACAACTTTTAGCACTGGAGGCTATTCGGCTGAGTTTGGACAGGCTTTATCGTCGGCGCTGATACTTACTACAAATGCTTTTCCAAAGGAAACGAAAACAGATTTACAGTTTCTAACAGTTGGCTTAGGAGCAACTCAAACCTATGCTGGAAAGAATGCATCGCTTTCTATTGGTGCTGAATATTATAACCTAAAACCCTATTTCAGTTTAGTTAATCAGGAGGTTCAGTGGAATAATTTTCCTGAGCAATTGGGTATTACCTTAAACTCTAGGGTTAGAACAAAGGGAGATGGGGTTTTAAAGATTATGTCAACATTTAGTTCATCTGAGAGTGGGTTGAGATACCCAGAAATGACAACTCCCGGTGCGATGCAAAATATTACGCTTACGAATAAGAATAGTTATACAAACCTAAACTATTCTCGACCTTTAGGTCGATGGTCAATGAGAACAGGGGTTGCATTTACCTACGATGAGAATTTGCTTGGATTGAAATACTTTGATGTTAACGATTACAATACCAACATTCAGGTTCGTTTTGCCATGAAGGCAAAATTTAACGAAAGACTTTCGCTTAATCTTGGAGGAGAGGAAACTGCTAACCTTTTTAGCGAGAAATATCGTGTAGATTCGAGTGATTTTCAATTTAAAGGGAATATCCATGATTACAATTCAGCAATTTTTGCTGAAGCAGAGGCTCGTCCATTTTCTAAAATAGCGATTAGAGTTGGCTTAAGGGGAGAGAACTCATCGTTAATTAATGATTCAAAGGTTGCCATACGAACTTCGGCTGCCTGGCTAATTAGCAAGGATGTTCAGTTCTCGCTGATTTACGGAACATTTTATCAAACTCCCGAAGAATCGATTATGAAGTTTAAGCCAAACCTTGGTTTCGAAAAAGCAGAACACTACATTGCTAACATTCAGTATGAAAAAAACGATCGCTTGTTGAGGGTTGAGGGTTATTACAAAAAGTATACTGGCTTTGTAACCTACAATGCTTCACAGTTTTTTAATCCATTAGTGTATAATAACTCAGGTTATGGCGACTCTAAAGGCATTGATATTTATTATCGGGATAGAAAAAGCATTAGGAATCTTGATTATTGGATTTCTTACTCATACATTGATTCTAAACGTAAATATAAAGATTACCCTTCTTATGTAACACCTCCATTTGCATCTACACACAACTTTACTGTTGTAGCAAAGGAATGGGTACAAAAAATCACAACTCAGTTTGGGGCAACCTTTTCATGGTCGAGCGGAAGACCTTATAATGATCCTAATAGTTCAAGGTTTATGAGTAAAATAACTTCCGACTACATGGATTTGAGTTTGAATGTTAGCCATTTAACCGATGTGTTTGGGAAATCAACCATCCTTTATGCTTCAGTAAGTAATGTTCTTGGTCGGAATAACATCTTTGGGTAACGCTATTACTCAACACCTAACACATCGGGCGTTTACGAATCGATACCAGTTCGCTCTGAATCAAAAAGATTTATCCTTTTTGGAGTATTCATTACGCTCGATTAAAATGAATTTCAAATAATAACTTTTAAAACTTAATGATTATGAAACGAACATTATTATCAGTATTTCTAATTGCTTCGGCAATATTGTTAAACGCTCAAAATCCATTTGAAAAAGCCATAAAAGATGGATTAGTACAATTTGATAGTGCCAGAACTGTTGAGCAAATGCAGGCAGTTGTTGGTCGTTTTGAACGGATATCGATGAACGAAACATCTCGTTGGGAACCTCTTTATTATGCTGCATTTGCTCAAATAAATATGAGTTTCATGGAAACTGATGGCGACAAGAAAGATGCGATTCTTGATTTGGCTGAAAAGNNGCTGAAAAGAATATAGAAAAGGCTTTATCTATCAATGGAGATAAGTCGGAGCTTTATGCGCTTCAAGGGTTTCTTTATCAAGGACGAATTCAGGTTAGCGCAATGCGAGGTATGACATACTCTCAAAAAGCTGCTGAAATATTAGAAAAGGCAATTGAATTAAACCCTGAAAACCCACGACCATATTTTCTCTTAGCTCAGAATATTTTTCACACACCTAAGATGTTTGGTGGAGGAAGTAAGAATGCACTACCCAAAGCGTTAGAAGCTAAAAAATATTTTGAAAAAGAAAGTAGCAAAGAAGGTATCGGTCCAAAGTGGGGTGCGAAATCAAATTTAAGAGTTATTGAAGCTTGTAATAAGGACAGTTAGTATAAAATATTTAACTTTAAGCACCCTATTTTGAAGGAAATAGGGTGCTAATTTTTGAAAATATGGCATCAAACAAAATAGATATTAAAAGGGTATTGTTGCAAGAGGTTCGCGACATTGCTATTCTGATACTTATAAGTACTATACCGACATATCTTTTTGCGGGGAATAAGATCTTTACGAACTTCTCTCATTATGCTTATTCAATATTGTATGGCGCACTACTAGGGTGGACCATTTGGAAAGGAAACCAACTTTTAGGTTTATATTTTGATTATAAAATGCCTTGGGAAAAGAATCCTACTAAAACTTTTATTTATAGGATTGCGGGTTCTATCATTTTCTCATCAATTGATATTGTTATTGTAAGTTACTTGATATACACCTACATATATAAAATTAATGTTTTTGATGATATAAAACCGCTTATTAATTATGCGCTTGTTGCTTTTGTAATAGCTATGCTTATTACAACAATCATTTATTTGTATCATTTTTTTATTTCGTGGCGCGAATCATTAATTCAAAAGGAGAATTATAAGCGTGATGTTCTGTTAATGCAATACGAGACTTTAAAGAGTTATGTAAATCCTCATTTTCTTTTCAATAGTTTAAGTGTTCTAAGTTCATTAGTCGAAAAGGATTCTCAAAAATCTCAACAATTCATAAAGCAACTTTCAGATATATACCGCTATGTTCTTGAACAAAAAGATAAAGAGATAGTGCCTCTTAATGTTGAGTTTAATTTTATTAAATCGTTTATTGAATTGCACAGGATAAGGCATGGAGAGAGTTTGAAGGTAAATATCAATGTTGATAATTTTGAAGGATATATAATACCGCTTTCGCTTCAAATCCTCATAGAGAATGCGCTAAAGCATAATATTATTTCTGAAGATGAACCATTATCCATCAGTGTTAATCGTGATGCCGACTATATAGTAGTGCAAAATAATTTACAAGTACGAAAAGTGATAAGTGATTCTGGAGGGATTGGCTTAGAAACGATTAAAAAAAGGTATGAATTAATCTCTTCAATTCCACTAATTATTGAAAACGGGGATGGTTTTTTTACTGTTAAATTACCAATTATAAATAACCTAATATCAAAATTGTAAAATGAAAATTAAGTGCTTTTCTCTTTTTGCCATAACGGCTTTTTTATCAGTTAATTCTTTCAGTCAGAAAGTTACACCGGTTCAGTTTAGCAATGCTGATTCTTCTGTGAGTGGATGTGGATTTTTATATTCTGATTATAGATCATCAGCATATTTAGATTCGCTTCGCAGAACATTTGAAATTGATAAAGTTGTTAAAGGTTGTAGTTCCGATTTTGAAAAAGTCCTCGCGTTGCTCGAATGGACAAGTAATCAGTGGAAGCACAATGGCTGGAATGAGCCAAAAAAGGGAGATGCAATTTCAATATTATACGAGGTTAGAAACGGTCAGAATTTCAGATGTGTTGAGTATGGTATCGTGCTTGCAGCAACACTTAACTCAATAGGCATTTCCGCTCGCTCTATTGGTCTAAAGACAAAGGATGTTGAAACTACTAAAAGTGGTGCAGGTCATGTTGCTACGGAGGCTTTCTTGAACGATTTAAGTAAATGGATTTTTATTGATCCTCAGTATGGTATTGCTCCTACTTTAAAAGGAATGCCATTAAATGCCGTAGAGTTTAATAGGGCTTTATGCGATAACTTAACTACCATTAAGTATATCAATCATAAAGGCGAGATTTCTGGTTCAGCAGCTAAGAGATATAGCAAATGGATAGCCCCATATTTGTTTTACTTTGATGCAGCGATGGATAATCGGTATAAAGTTGAAAAGTTCGATAGACTTCGTTGTAATGGAAAAAAAGTATTAATGCTTGTCCCTCTCGGGGCTAAAAACCCAGAAGTTTTTCAAATAAGCACAAAATTGAATTGGTGTACTTATACAAATAATATAGATTTGTTTTATGCACCACCAGTGGTAGAGAAAATTCAATAACCTAAGTATTGTTGATGATGAAATATTTGATAATTATATCAATTCTATTTTTTATTTCTGAGTTTTCTTTGATGCTCGTTAAACGCTCAAGCGTAAAATCGAGCAAGATTCAAAAGGATAAAGGATCCCTTGTTTTACTTTGGGTAACAATAACCATAAGTTTTACGCTTGGATTTATGTTTGCTAACTATCATCATTGGGGCTATAGAGAATATTTAGTATATGGAGTCGGTTTGTTCATTGTTCTTGTGGGTTTTATTGTACGTTGGGCTTCAATAATTCAGCTCAAAAAAGCATTTACCGTTGATGTTGCAATTGGAACAGAGCAAAAACTTAAAACAGATGGAATTTATAAAATCGTTCGTCACCCTAGCTATTTGGGGTTACTATTGATCATGGGAGGCTTTTCTATTTGCATGAATAGCCTTATTTCTATTGTTGTTATAATAATTCTTATGTCTTTGGTTATCCTTTATCGGATTGTGGTTGAAGAGAGGGTTTTGTCTGGAGCGTTTGGCGATGCTTATAAAAGCTATCAGGCAAGCACTAAAAGGCTAATTCCATGGATATACTAAACTCTAGGCACTTTAACCACTATAAACTTAAGTCACTTAACTATGAATTACATCATTATCGAGGATGAACGATTATCGGCCGAGCGACTAGCAAGGATGATTCATCGACTATTCCCCGATTTTGTTTTGGTTAAAACCCTTGATTCAGTTAAATCGGCTGTAAAGTGGTTATCGAGTAACGAGCATCCCTCGTTGGCCTTCTTTGATATTCAGTTGGCCGATGGGTTGAGCTTTGAGATTTTTGAACAGATTCAATTACAATTCCCTGTAATATTCACTACTGCATTTAACGAGTATGCCATTAAAGCTTTTAAAGTAAACAGTATCGATTATCTTTTAAAACCTATTGATGAAGATGAACTGAAAAATTCAGTGTTAAAGTTTAGGTCAGGATTGACCAAACCATCGGCTTTAGGCAATGATGCTGTAGCAAAAGCATTGCAGATGCTCACGAATAAATACAAGTCAAGATTTTTAGTTAAGGTTGGTGAGCATCTTAGGATGATCGATGTTGATGAAGTATCTGTATTTATTAGTATGGAGAAATCAACCTATATTAGGACTCACAGTGGGAGAGATTATGGTGTTGATTTTACTCTGGAGCAACTTGAAGCTATGCTTGATCCTAAGAGATTCTTTCGTGTAAACCGCAAATTTATTGTTGAAATAAAGTCAATAAAAGATATTATTGCCTATTCAAATAGTCGCCTCAAACTAAAATTAGACGTTAATATCGATGAGGATATAATAGTAAGCCGTGAGCGGGTGAATGAATTTAAGGGCTGGTTAGAAGCGTAAATAATTTCTTTGTTTGCGCTTTTAAACCAATTCTTTTACTTTGCTTCTTAAATATGAAATTTTAGGAGCAATGATATTCGATAATTCCAAATCAATACCCTACGCACAATTTGAAATTCTTAAACCTTTTGAGGGTAAAATAACTCATTTTGTTACTACTCGTAACGAATCATTACCACCATCAACCCAAAATTTTTTCACCATTGGTTTAAATGGGATAGTTGATAATGATATTGTTCTAAGGAATAGACGACTCTTGGCAGAGCAAATGGGTTTTAAGTCCGATTCTTACGTTTTTGCATCGCAAATTCATAGTAACAAGGTTGCCGTTGTAAAGAATGAGGATAGAGGAAAAGGTGCTTTTGAACGCTCATCATACCTTTGCGACATCGATGCAATGATTACAAACATAAAAGGTGTTTGTATTGTTACTCAAGCTGCCGATTGTGTGCCTATTCTTTTTTATGATCCCGCTAAAAGCGTAATTGGAGCAGCACATGCTGGATGGAAAGGAACAGTTTATAAAATTCCATTGGAAGTGGTAAGAGCAATGAGTTCTGAGTTTGGCTCTAACCCAAAGGACATATTGGTTGGGGTTGGTCCGTCAATTGGTTCTTGTTGTTACGAAGTAGGCAATGAGGTTGTTGAACTCGTGAAAGAAGCATTTGGAAATATCAGGGAGTTAATCCTTAATAACAATAAGTTTTCTAAACCGGTTTTTGATCTTTGGGAGGCTAATAAACAATCTCTTTTGGAATGTGGAATAGGCGAAAAAAATATAGAAATTGCATCACTTTGTACCAAATGCCATAATCGATTCTTTTTTTCAGCGAGAGCTGGCGATAAAGGTCGTTTTGGAGCAGGAATTATGATGAAGTAGTGTTTGGCACAATAAAAAATAAATCAGGAATAAACACCAAACAGAAAATGATAAACAAACAAAACCTTATAGATCGATTTGTACGATATGTTAAAATCGATACAACTAGCGATGATAACTCAACATCATATCCTAGTACAAAGAAGCAATTCGATTTGGCAAATGTGCTTGTTAAAGAGTTGAATGAACTTGGTTTAAAAGATATTTCTCTTGATGAGTGGGGATATGTAATGGCCACTCTGCCTGCCAATACCGATAAGAAAATTCCAACCATAGGATTTCTTGCTCATATGGATACTGCTCCAGATATGAGCGGAACCAACGTTAATCCTCGATTTGTCGAGAATTATGATGGGAAAGATATCATTCTACATAAGGAGAATAACGTTGTTCTTGGGGTTAAGGATTTTCCTGAACTTAAAGACTATATCGGACAAACGCTTATCGTTACCGATGGAACAACTTTACTTGGTGCAGATGATAAAGCTGGTATTGCTGAGATAATGACTGCTGTAGAGTATGTGGTTAATCATCCGGAGTTTAAGCATGGCAAAATCCGCATCAGTTTTACTGTTGATGAGGAGATTGGTCGTGGCGTAGACCATTTCGATGTAGAAAAATTCAATGCCGAATTTGGCTACACCCTCGATGGTGGTATGATTGGTGAACTTGAGTTCGAGAATTTCAATGCTGCTGGCGCAAAGGTTTATATTCAGGGACGTAATGTTCACCCAGGCTATGCGAAGAATAAGATGAAGAATGCATTGCATATTGCAATGGAGTTCAACTCACTTCTGCCGGTGACAGAGCGCCCCGAGTATACTCAGGATTATGAAGGATTTTATCATCTAATTAAATCCGAAGGAAGTGTTGAGAATGCAATGCTTCAGTATATTATCCGCGATCACTCTCGCGAGAAGTTTGAGGCACGAAAAGTTTATATTGAAAAGGTTGCAAGTTTTATTAACGCTAAATATGGTGACGGAGCTATAAAACTTGAGCTGACCGATCAGTATTACAATATGCGCGAGATGGTTGAGCCTGTTTACCATATCGTTGATACAGCCATCAAGGCTATGGAGGAGGTTGGAGTTAAGCCATTGGTTCGCCCAATTCGGGGAGGTACTGATGGTGCACGCCTTTCTTATATGGGATTACCTTGCCCTAACTTATTTACAGGAGGATTGAATTTTCATGGGAAGTATGAATTTGTTCCTGTTGAGAGTATGGTTAAGGCATCGGAGGTGATGCTTAAGATTATTGAACTTTATACGAATAAATAGTGGGATTTTGTAAAAGAGAAAGGGCTGCCATTTGCAGCCCTTTTTTCATATCAAAATGTTAGAAAAATTAATTTAGGCGATTTACAAAAACTGCAAACATCCTCGATTTCTCCTTCAGCAAATGTATTTCCACACTTTGGGCAAACAGCCCATGATATGGATAAACCGGCTTCTTTTGTTGATGTGCTTATAGCCTCAAGAGCCTTTTGGTAAAAATCTTCGTGCTTCTTTTCTGTATTCATTGCCCAAGTAAATGTTGAATCAGCTCCTGTAGCCCCTTCTTCTTTGGCAATTTTTAAAAAATCAGGGTACATAACAGTGAATTCATAGGTTTCACCTTCTATTGCAGTTCTAAGATTATCTTGGGTTGATGAAAGTTTAATAGAATCAATTACTGGGATAAACTCAAATCCCAATTTCGAAAGTTCGGCAGTGTGAATTATTGCATGAATAGACTCTGCTCTTGATGTTGCATCAAACATTTTTGCAATAGTATCAAACCCTTCCTCACTCNNCAAATAAAGCATATTTTGAGCTTGCGTTTGACTCGCCTTTTATTGCTGTTTTTAGATTCTCAATTGTTTTAACGGGTTTATGCTCTGTGCAACTTAAAAACATTAAAGCTATAATGCTTAACGAGAGCAATGAAATAAAGATTAATTTTTTCATGTTTTCGAGGCATGAGTTAAACTTTTTAAAATTCATCAATAAACTTATATACTAACGCACTACCAAAAAAACCAGCAATGCTAACTGCCATTGCACCAATTCCATAGAGCACAAATATTACCCATTTAAGAATGTTTATTTCTTTTTTTAATAGTATAATGTAAGCCCTAAATATAGAAGCAATAATCATGATGTACATAGAGATTGATGCGAAAAGAATATGGATTTGCTGATAATATTTTGCTTCTTGGTCTAACTCTTTAGGCGAAACCTGACCACTTAAAACAGCAGCAATCGCACCTATTGTACCAATAATCATTAGGAAAAATCCTACTTTGGATGTACATACTTCTCTTTTGAAGAAAAAAACAAAGAAATCTGCAAGGAATCCAACTACAATAAGTGCAATCGGAAAGTGTACAAGCATTGAGTGGATATAGCTAGATTCAGACATAGTTTTAGATTTATATTAAATGTAAAATTAGGAAATGATTTCAATTTGTAGGCCTTAATTACATGATTATAAAACCATTTATAGGGGTTTCTGTCTTTATTGTCGTATCTTTACCATCTACTAAATATCAGAAAATGATAGATTTCCATACGCATCAACCACCTGTTGATAATGATTCATCTGTTAGGAGTTTACTTATCTCAGAGGTTGATAAAATTACCCCACACGATCTTTTTACTATTGGAATTCACCCTTGGTATACTGAGGAAATGGATCTTAAAGCACATTATTCGTTGGTAAATGAATTTGCTCAAAGGAGCAACGTGATAGGCATCGGTGAGATTGGGCTCGATAAGCATCGTGGTGCACCAATCGAAAAGCAAATAGAGGTTTTCGAAAAACAGGTATTGATTGCAGAGAAGTTGAATAAACCAGTGATTATTCATTGTGTAAGAGCCTGGGCTGAACTTCTAGAATTGAAGAAACGACTAAAACCCGAAATGCCATGGGCAATTCATGGATTTCGCGGTCAGTCTGAACTTGTGAAGCAGTTGCTTAGCGCTGGGATGTATATCTCATTTGGGCCCGAGTCATTAAACGCATCCGAAGGATTGCAGGAGTCAATCAGAACAGTCCCTTTAAATAGATTATTTGTTGAAACTGATGATGCCGATGTTTCGTTAAAATATCTCTATACAACTATTTCGAAAATAAAAAGAATTACAACTCGCGATCTCGAAGAGAATATAAATGATAATTTTGCGGAGTTTTTTGGATAGTGATAAACAAAAAATAGTAAGCAGTAGAATCAATAAACAACTATCAACGAATTGTAAATATGCATTGGCTGGAACGGACAGAGCTGCTTTTAGGTGAGGAGAAATTGAATAGGTTGCGAAATAGCCACGTTCTTGTGGTTGGACTTGGAGGAGTTGGTGCTTATGCTGCAGAGCAGATTTGTCGTGCTGGAGTAGGGGAGATGACCATTGTTGATGGGGATTTAATTCATCTTACAAATATCAATCGTCAGTTGCCTGCATTGAATAGCTCATTGGCTCAGCCAAAGGCTGAGTATATGGGCAAGCGCTTACTCGATATCAACCCGAACTTAAAGCTACACATTATTCAGGAGTACATTCGCGATGAAAGGATGAAGGAGATTATTGCTCATCCTTACAATTATGTAGTAGATGCTATAGATACTCTATCTCCAAAGATATTTCTTATTCATGATAGTGTTAAGTATGGGCATAAAGTTGTGAGTTCTATGGGAGCCGGAGGTAAAGTAAACCCATCTATGGTTGAGGTTTCCGATATATCTGAATCGCATAGTTGCCCGTTGGCGAGAATACTCCGTAAAAGGCTTCATCGGTTGGGGATTAGAAGCGGGATTAAAGTCGTTTTCTCATCTGAGGAAGTGCCTGAAAACTCTACTCGTCCTTGCGAGGGCGAGCCAAATAAAAAAACTACTGTTGGTACTATTTCCTATATGCCACCAATTTTTGGCTGTTTTATAGCCTCTGTTGTTATTAGAGGGTTGTTGGAGGATCAGGAATCAACCAGCCTCAATCATTTGGTTTAAACGCTTTAATAACTCATATTTGAACTATCATTTAGTGTGTTTTGTCAAATTGAACTTTTTGATAATCAGAATTGTTTATTTGATAATATATAATTGATCTTCCTCGTTTGGTAGCCTAATTTTGTATTGTATTTCTCCTCTTTTCTTTTTTTTGTTCAGTTGCAACTTTTCTTTAGGTTCCACTTTATCACAATACTCAAATGACAACATCAAACACTAATGATACTAATTCAAACTCTAATTGGGTTAAAATCGTAAAGAATTATAATTTTCCGAGCACTTTTAAAAGTTGGTGGCAAATAGTTAACTCGGTTGGATCATATTTTCTGCTATGGGTTTTAATGGTTTACAGTTTAGATATATCATACTGGTTAACACTGCTTCTTTCAGTTTTTGCAGCCGGTTTTTTGGTAAGGACTTTTATCATCTTCCATGATTGTGGTCATGGTTCATTCTTCAAATCGGACAGGTTGAATAAAATTGTGGGAATTCCATTGGGTTTGCTCATTTTTACTCCATATCACAGATGGCATCGCGATCATAAAAAGCATCATGAAACTGTTGGTAACCTTGATAAGCGAGGAATAGGTGATGTTTACACATTAACAGTTGAGGAATACTTAAAGTTGTCGAAATGGAAGAGGTTTGGTTACCGTTTTTATCGTAACCCATTTTTTCTGATTGGGATAGCTCCGTTGCTGCTTTTCTTAATACAGTTTCGCTTAACAAAACCTTATATGAATGGGAGAGAGCGGCTGTATGTTATTTTATCCGACATTGCAATTGCAATAGGTGTAATGCTTGTAATATGGGCAATTGGATGGAAAGCATACTTGCTCATACAGTTACCCGTTTTTTATATTGCTTCGGTTCATGGTGTTTGGCTATTTTATGTTCAACACCAGTACGATTCTGTTAAATGGGAGCGTACGGATAAGTGGGATTATAAGACAATTGCCCTTGAAGGTAGTTCGTATTTTAAGTTACCTTTTTTGCTCCAATGGTTTACTGGTAATATAGGTTTTCACCATATTCATCATTTAAGTCCTCGGATTCCAAACTACAAACTGGCAAAATGCCATAAGGAGAACTCAATTTTCCATGATATAAAGCCAATAACCTTTTTCTCAAGCTTAAAATCTTTACGATTGAGACTTTGGGATGAGAAGAAGCAAAGACTAATTGGATTTAATGAGATTTGAGTGGTCAGGTACAAAAAGAACTTAAAGAATTGTTTTAACAGTTTGCTAGATACTAGGCAACATGAATAGTGTTTTAGCAATATCTCTATGGTTTTATGTCCCAACAAAATTAGTTTCTTGACTTCAAGGAATATGCCCAAATGCAATATAGAATAAAACTATAAATGCGCATGTATTTTAAAAGTATTTATTATTAATAGCCTATAGGTAAGGATATTTAACCTGTTGTGTTTAATCAATTGAACCCACCCTATTGACTTTGATTATAGAATGGTTGAAATTTGGAAACATTACTAACCTTTTTACAAACTAACCTAAACTATTTTTTATGAAAATTCAAAAATTGACTAAGTTCGCTTTTGTTGCTATGTTGGCTGGTGTAACTTTAATCAGCTGCTCAAAAAAGGATGATTTAGCTGTAAACGATGAGCAAAACAATTGGAGTGTTCGACCCGATTTTGCTACCTTGGACAACAGACCTGCAGATGTTATTGCAAAGTTTCAAGTTACTGAAACCGAACCCGTAAAACTTATTGAAAGTACTGAAAAAGGAGCAAAGTATGCGCTTGTTATTGGTATTTCTGACTATTCGGGAACTGCGAACGATCTTCAATATTGCGATGATGATGCAACCGATTGGAAAGCACGCTTGCAGGCTGAAGGCTATAGCGTAACTGTTCTTTTGGATAGAAATGCCACTAAGGCAGCAATTGAATCAGCAGTTAATACCCTTGCTAGTCAGTCTATTGCGGGTAATGAAATCGCTTTCTGTTACTCAGGTCATGGAAGTAAAGGTAATATTGTTACCACTGATTTGTATTATATCGCTAGTTCATGGTTTAAAACAAAATTTTCAGCCGCAAAGAGTACAAAGATGATGTTCTGCTTTGATGCATGTCAAATTGGAGCAATGGCAACAGCTCTTAATGCAACAGGTAGGATCATTGCGGTTGCTTCGAATAAAACTGTTTATTCTTATGATGGAGATGCCACGATGAAGAATGGTGTTTTTACTTACTATCAAATGATTGGATTCGATCAAAATGGATATATCTATGTTGAGCCTGATTGCCAATATGCTTGTGACCAAATGAAAGTTTGGGCAAGTGCAAATAAAGTAAGAGTTGCCCCATCCTATACCGATTCTTATAGCGGAAACTTTGATTTGTAGAAGTTAATTAGTATGATATGGAAAAGCTGCCTAATAGGCAGCTTTTCTTGTAAAATCCTAAATTCTATCTTCAAACAACATAGCAATTTTTAGATTGAATCTTTTATTATTTTAAAAATATAGATTTTTACTATATAAAATTAGACAATTAATTACGAATATATTGATAATTAATATTAAGCGTTTTAATGTTTAAAAAAAAGACATATTGAATAAAATAGTTTCACTAAATATTGACTTTGATTTAAGAATGGTTGACATTTGGGAAAGTTATTAACCTTTTTTACAAACTAACCTAACCTAATTTTTTATGAAAATTCAAAAACTAACAAAACTAGCATTAGTTGCTATGTTGGCTGGATTAACTCTAATCAGCTGTTCTAAAAAAGATGATGTAAACCTTACCAATGATGAGCAAACCTCATATAGTGTAAGACCTGATTTTGCAACTTTGGACAACAGACCTGCAGATGTTATTGCGAAGTTTCAGGTTACAGAAACTGAACCTGCGAAACTTGTTGATAATGGTGAAAAAGGAGCGAAATACGCATTAGTTATCGGTATTTCTAACTATGCAGGTACAGCAAATGACCTACAATACTGCGATGATGATGCCATTGATTGGAAAAATCGTTTAGTAGCTGAAGGTTATACAGTTACATCTTTAATTGATTTAGCTGCAACAAGTAGTGCCATTCAATCAGCATTAACAACACTCGCAAGCAAGGCAATTGCTGGTAATGAAATAACTTTCATTTACTCAGGTCATGGTAGTAGCGGAAATATAATTTCTACCGATTTGTATTACATCAGCAGCTCTTACTTTAAAACAAAATTTGCAAATGCTACAAGCACAAAAATGTTTTTTAGTTTCGACGCTTGCCAAATTGGTGCAATGGCTACCAGTCTTAATAAAACAGGTAGGATTATCGCAGTTGCATCAAATACAACTGTTTATTCATATGATGGTGATGCAACGATGAAGAATGGTGTGTTCACCTACTATCAAATGAAAGGTTTTGATTCAATGGGCTATATTTATGTAGAAAACGATTGTAGCTATGCTTGTACTCAAATGAAAGCTTGGGCACGTACAAATGGAGTAACTGTTGCTCCATCTTATAAAGATTCTTACACAGGTAGTTTTGATTTATAGAATAGGCTAAATGTTATTTAAAAAGCTGCCTGTAAAGGCAGCTTTTTTATTGTTCCTTTTTTTGATATACAAGATTGACAACTCCAGTTTCAAAGGCTTCTGATTTTATGAGTTTAAGTTTCGTTTCTAAAGGATCGTTAGCGAATAACTTAATCCCTTTGCCAAGTATAATAGGGATTACTGAAAGCGTTATTTCGTCAATTGCTCCAATGTTAATAAATTGAGTAATCAGGTTGCCACCTCCTACTAACCAGATATTCATTTTGCTTTCAGACTTTAATATTTCGATCTTCTGTTTAGTGATCTCCTTAAGTATAAAAGTATTTTCAGTTTTAATTTCGTAATCAACCTTGTTTGTAGTTATATAGGTTTTGCAGTGAGAGTAAGGCCATTCTATCCCGAAACCTAACAAAACATCGTAAGTTTTTCTGCCCATGATAATAATATCAACATTGCTTATGAAATCATTATATCCATGGTCAATCTGATTTGGATTTTCCATTTCAAGGAGCCAATCTAACGAACCATTATCTCGAGCAATAAAGCCATCAAGGGTTGCTGCAATAAACAGTTGAATTTTGCTCATGCTGTGTTTTTTTATAATCTAAAGAATCGTCATTTATATTTGAGATTTTACCTTCTAAGGCAATATAGTGTTCCGTTTGTGCTCGAAAAAATGATTTGCTGGTTATCGATATAGGGTGTTGAGAAAACCCCTCCGAGTTCACATTCAACTTCTAAGAAATGCTCATTCGATTTTATTATCGAATAGATGTCATCCCTGTAGGAATCATTGGGTTTGAAATATTTTGAACGATTCTGAAGGTACGATTCTGTTTCGAAACTCCATATTTTATCCCCAGTTTTTAAATTTATCCCATGTAATTTACCAATAGTCGTTCCTATATACAGCATATTCTGGCTATATGCGTTATTACCAAATACCAGAAATTCCATTCCCTTTCTCCAATGTTCTTTGCCCGTTTCGGGCAATGCAGCTATTAGAACTCGCTCATCGGCTGAACCGATATAAAGCGTTGAATCATAAATATTGTTACTTAAGCCCCAGCCATTTGTAAAAGCCTTGTTCCAATGGCAGAATCCTTTTTCTTGGTCAAGAGCGTAAACATTATAGTCGCGAGCGCCAATAAAAACTAGGTTTTTATAAGTAGATGGAGACCCTTGAACTTCTCCTTTTGGGAAATATCGGTGTCCAACAGTTTTAAATTTCCATACTAGATCTCCTGTGTTCGCACTAAGGGCATATACGTATCCATCGAACGAACCAAAAAATACTTTCCCATTACTAAGGGTAGGGGTGGTATGCACAATATCTCCCGTTTGGAAAAACCACTTCAATTTCCCTGTTTTAGCAACTAAGGAATATAAGTTTCCATCGCCTGAACCAAAATAAATTAATCCATTATGCCAAATGGGTGATGAATGAAAATAATCGGCAAAATCGTNNAGGTAAAGAGTATCATTAATGATACAAACATTGGAACGTATTTCGCCTTTCGAATTAAAAACCCAATCTGCTTTTCCGTTTTTGATGTCCAGAGCATATAATGTGCTATCTAAACTGCCAATATAAACCCTATCGTTGCTAACTATTGGTGAGGCGTAAAAGGATTTATGGCTTTTAAACTTCCATTGTATAGTTGGAGTTGTTTGAAAGTCCTTGATGTTTGATTGTGCAAAGGCTACATTGATAATTAGAGTGAAAATAATTAGCTGCAATAACCGATTTCCGTTCATAGCAATCAATATTAGTTTACTAAACTATGATACCGTAAAGTGATTTAACCCTAACAAAAAATATGGTTGTTGGTTTACTCGAAATTGCCTGAATAACTTTAAACTATTTGGCGCTTTGAAGAGAATGTAAAATCATGCTGCATTTATCTTGGTATTGAGTATTATTCCTTAATATTTAAGTGCTAGTGTATTCCAATTTATGAATAAATAAAGTTAT
>DQHR01000089.1 GCA_003531155.1 Bacteroidales bacterium
ATATTTTAATGATGCCTCAATAGCTCTTTGTAAACGCTCATAGCCAGAATTTGTTGTGCCAAAAAGTCTTTCGAACTCTCTAGGGTGAGGAGTTATGATTGTTTGCTTTGGTAATTTTGCTAATAACTCTCTGTTGTCTGCTAAAATATTCAAACCATCAGCATCAATTACCAAAGGGATACTCGTGTTATTCAAAATATTAGATAGCCCTTCGACACTCTTTACGGATTTCCCTAATCCTGGTCCAATGGCAATAGCCTGGTATTTTGATATTGAATCTAACGCTGAAAAACAATTTTCTTCTATATCTAAATCCACCAAAACCTCAGGGACTGCCTTCTGCAATATTGCATAACCAATCTGAGGAATATGGGTAGTAACCAACCCACAACCTGTTTTAATGGATGCCCTTGAGGCGAGAATTGCAGCCCCCATCATACCTTTACTTCCAGATACAATAAGAGCATGACCAAACACACCTTTATGATTGAACTTATCGCGTGGTTTATATCTCGTTCTTAAATCATCAATTGTTACATAATGATAATTCGATATTGTGGAGTCAATAGCCTTAGGGCTTAACCCAATTGGCAGAACCTCGAAATCTCCAACAAATCTATAATTCTCGGCAAAAAAGAAAGATTGTTTTGGGAACTGTAACGTAAGAGTAATTGAAGCTTTAACGACAGGATTGTTATTTGGGAAAGGATTTCCCTCACCAAACAATCCCGAAGGAATATCGATAGATATCACCTTTGCCTTGCAACCATTAATATGATCGATCAATTGTGCTGCAACACCTTCAATAGGACGGGTTAAACCAGAGCCGAAAAGAGAGTCGACAACAATGCAGTCTTCATTGAGATTGGGAAAATCCTTCTCCGATTTTATCAATCTAATTTTGGTAATCCCTTGCCTATTTAACCTTTCGTAATTAATTTGGCAATCGGGTGAAAGGGTATTTGAACCCAGAAGATAAACATCAACACAATAGCCAACCTCATTTAACAAGCGACCCAAAGCAAGGCCATCGCCACCGTTATTGCCATGCCCAGCAAAAACAACAACCTTACTTTTTGATGAAATGTTACATGCAAACCATCCAAATATTGATAACGCAGCCCGCTCCATAAGGTTAATGGACGAAATAGGCTCACCTTCAATAGTAAGTCTATCAATCTCTCGGATTTGAGATGTTAAAAATATTTTCATCAACCTTAAATTATCCAAGCAAATATAGGGTTTTAGAAAAAATAAATCACCAAAACTAAACTTTATTCGACTTTCTGCATCAAAGATTTTGGCTCGATTTTTTTACTATATTTGTCGACCAAGAAAAAAAAATATCAAATCATTAATAAACCACAAAAAACACTAAACTATGTAAAAAAACCACCCGAAAGGACTTCTAGTCGCTTTTTTCACAAATATGGGAGAGCGATTTGGCTTCTACACCATGATGGCTATTCTGGTAATGTTTCTTCAAGCTAGATATGGCCTTGATGCTGATTCCGCAGGAAGCATTTACTCGTGGTTCTATTTTGCAATTTATGCGTTGGCTCTAATTGGTGGAATGCTTGCTGACTGGACGAAGAAGTATAAGTCAGTAATTTTCATAGGGCAAATTATCATGTTTGCAGGATACACCCTTATTGCAATTCCAGGTTTACAATTATGGGTTTCTGTTACCGCTCTACTAATCATTGCTTTAGGTAATGGTCTTTTTAAAGGTAATCTGCAAGCCGTTGTTGGTCAGATGTATGACGAAGAAAAGTATAAGAAATTTCGTGATAGCGCATTCATGATCTTCTATATGGGTATTAACGTTGGAGCATTTTTTGCACCATTTGTAGCCAAAGCTATTAAAGAATTCTGGCTAAAAGCCAATGGTTATATTGAAAATGCAAATCTCCCAATGTTAAGCCACCAATATTTAAATGGTACGTTAAAAGATGTTGATCAATTCCAAACACCGNNTTATTCCTGATGGAGGAAAATCTGCAACTGACTTAACAGTATTTGCCAACGATTATATCAACGTTTTCTCAACAGGATTCAACTACGCCTTTGGTATTGCTGCAGGAGCAATGATCCTATCGTTATTGATATATGTAACCTTTAATAAGTTCTTACCATCAAAACACAAACAACAATTAGCTGATAAACAAAATAATAATAACATTGAAGCAAAGCCATCTATTAACTTAGCTAGCAACTTGAAATATATTATTATTTCTTTGGGTTTGATGGCTTTAGTAGCTGTACTATTTCATGTGGCTGATGGATACACAGATATTAAAGACATAGATTACAAACTCAGGTTAGCTGTTGGATTATTCGTAGGTTTTGTTTCTCTAATTTTCCAGATATCCACTAAAGAAGAAAAACCCCGTGTTGTTGCATTAACTTTAGTATTTATTGTAGTAATCTTCTTTTGGATGTCATTCCACCAGAATGGACTAACATTAACCATGTATGCACGCGATTACACTAACCAATACGTTGGACCGTTCACAAACTTATTTTTCAATATTTGGTCTATCCTTTCTGTAATTGGTGCAATTGCTGGTTCTGCAATGGTTTTCTTTACTAAAGAAACTAAAACTAGATTAATTGGAGTATTAGGATTTCTTGTATTTGGCTTCCTATGCTACTATTTTGTATCACATAATCAAGCCTCGAATAGCATATCTCCTGAGGTTTTCCAATCTTTTAATCCATTATTTATTGTTGCTCTAACTCCTTTAGTAATGGGTATTTTCTCATGGCTAAATAAGCGAGGACAAGAACCTTCATCGCCTCGAAAGATTGGAATTGGAATGGTTATAGCCGCTTTTGGATTTGTACTTGTGCTAATTTCATCATTAGGACTTATTTCACCAAAAGATTTATCAGGTGCAGTTGAAGAATCGGGTAGAATTTCGCCATATTGGCTTATGAGTTCTTATTTGATTTTAACAATTGCTGAACTATTTCTTAGCCCAATCGGATTATCGTTTGTTGCAAAAGTTGCTCCACCACGCTTCCAAGGTTTAATGCAAGGTGGATGGCTGTTAGCAACCGCAATCGGAAACAAATTTTTATTTGTTGGAAGTTTATTGTGGGGTAAAATCGAATTGTATATGCTTTGGGGAATATTTATTATTTGCTGTATTTTGGCAGCAATATTTATCTTCTCAATAATGAAAAGATTAGAAGCATCAACTAAGTAGCAAACTAGTTTATTTATAAAAACAGAAACCACCTTTCGGGGTGGTTTTTTTGTAACTTGACATAAAATAATTTGAATGAAAACTTTTAAAATAAAAGAGGAATATATTCAACTCGATCAACTTCTTAAAGCACTTAGAATAGCAAACTCAGGGGGCATTGCACATTTGATGGTTGATGATGGAATGGTTAAAGTTAATGGGTTTGTAGAGGTTCGTCGTAGAGCAAAGATTCGAGCTAACGATATAATTGAGGTAGAAGGGGTAAAAGTAAAAGTGATTTCAGATGAATTGCTTGGCGATTAATTTTCTCAGGAGTTATAATAAGTAGATAGACTAAAAACTTATAAATACAATATTATCACCAAACCAATTAACACATGAAAACTAAATTAACCATTCTACTTTTCTTTACTGCGCTAATAGTTGGATGTAGATCGAAAAGTTATAACAAGGAGGCACAAGGGTCTCTCAATTATAAAACCGAATCAGCAGTAATGCTAGATGAACAATCACCTCCGCCCCCGCCTCCTCCATCAGAATCTAACCTTGATAAGAAAATTATNNACTGCTTATATCAATATTGAGGTAGTTAACCTGAATTTAAGTCGTAAACAAATAGACTCTTCAATTAAAGAGTTCAAGGGCTATATAGTTAACGAAAACCTGCAGAACACTGATTACCAGCTAAGCAGTAATATAAACATAAAAGTACCAGCAATAAATTTCGACAAAATGCTAGCAAAGCTAGCGTCAATGGCACAAAAGGTAGAGTATCAGAATATCGAAACGCAGGATGTTACAGAGGAATATATTGATGTAGAAACAAGGTTAAGTAATGGCAGAAAGGTAGAACAATCCTATATTAAACTATTGCAAAGAGCGAGGACAATTGAAGATATCCTCAAGATAGAGCAAAAACTCGGAGAGATTCGTACAGAAATTGAATCAACTCAAGGACGCTTAAAGTACCTTAACAATCAGGTTAGCTATAGCACTATCAACCTAAATATCCATCAAACTTTGGAGTATAAGTTCATTGCTGAAAAATTACCAAACTTTTGGGAACGCTTAAAAAGTTCAATTGTGATGGGCTGGAGGGGCATTGTTGTGTTTATCCTTTTCCTAATAAAACTATGGCCTTTATGGATATTAGTGGTATTGGGTTGGTTTGGATGGAAACGCTTTAACAAGAGCAAAAAACGTAAAAGGAAAGATGAAAAGAAGGAACGTAAACTAGAAAAAAAGCAGAAGAAAGATACAAAAGAGAGCGAACTAGCTCAATAATAATATAGAAACCAGGCTGCCCAATTAGGCAGCCTAGTTTATTTTGCAACCAAATACCGGACAAGTTTGTTTTTGGCTGTAGCGTACTCAATTTCGCGCTGAGTTGATGATCCAATGTATCCGCCAACATTGATAACATAAATCTCATCGGCCATATCGATTTTGCTGAAGTGCATATCATCAAGCATAGTCTTAACACCTTCGGTAAACACTTCAGTATCGCCAGAATGACCGAAAAGGCCGACACTTAAAACAATATTGCCCTCAAGAGTCAACCGCTTTTGAGCCTCAATAAATTCATCTTTAAATTTTGTGCTACCGCAAAGGGTAATAACCTTGCATTTCCCGACCATAACATGTATAATGACTAATGATTTAATAGTGAAAAATCTGCTTTAACAAACTCATCCTACATGCAAAGGTGGAAAGATTAAGCAAATAAAGATACAACTATGCCATTTAATAAATAATAGATTACTTATACCCCCGAAAAGAAAATTCGATAATCAAAACAAAAAACATTTGGAGGCACTTTTACCAATATAAACCATTGGAATATTTCAGAAGAAATATTTTAAAAAATTCATCCAAAATCTATAAAAATCTAACACATCTTTATCTCATAAAATATTCAAAAACATTTTGTATAATTGTAACGCAAGAGAACCAGAGCGTTAGGATTCTTTGTCGATAAGTGTATCATACACACATAAAGTAATTATATTTTAAGCATAAATCATGAAGAAGATTAGCCTTTTACTGCTTTTAGGTATTTGCCTCAACTCTTTTTTATCAGCTCAAACAAAAATCGACAGCCTTTTACTAGTTCTCAAGAAACCATTGTCAGACCAGCATCAAGTAGATATAAGCAACCTGCTTGCAGATAAATTTTTAGCGAGAAACCTAGATACCTCGAGATATTTTGCCAATAAAGCAAATAAATTGGCAATCAAGATTGGATACACCGATGGGATTATTAAATCGGTTCAAAGTCTTTCATATCTCTACCTCAACAAGAGTTTATTCGACTCAGCCATAATACTTTCAAACAATGCTGTAGCTCTTAGTAAAAAAGGGAATAGAAATTCTTTATTAGGCTCATCGTACAATTTAAAGGCTCGCATTTTTGAATTTCAAAACCATGTTGATAGCGCCGAGCAGTACTTTAACTTAGCAATTGAGTTTGCAAATAAAGAGCCCGACAAATTCATTCTTGCCTCAATCTATAACAACTACGCCAATCTGTTGCTAGATAAAAGTGATTACGATAAGTCTTTAGAATATTATTTAAAAGCATTAACCTTTTTTCAAGAAATTGGAGAACAAGGAAAAACAGCAACAGTAATCTCAAATATAGGTAATATATACAGTTTTAAAAAGCAATACAACTTAGCACTAGAACAATTCAACGAGGCATTAACCATAAATTCTAAGTTGAGTAATTTTTCAGCAATGGCAAAGGATTATAGCAATTTAGGGGTCACGTATCGAAACCTTAAGGAATACGATAAATCAATTGAGAATCAGCAAAAGGCTCTAGCAATCAACATAAGATTAGGGAACAAAGCGGAGCAGATTAAATGCTTGTATAACTTGGGCGTAGCTTCCGATTCTAAAAATGAATACAATAACGCGTTGAAATACTATCAGGAATCGATTGATTTATCAAAAAAAATTGGCTTCGAAATAGGTGTACTTTATAATACCTTTGGAATGGGATTCACTTATTCGAAATTAAATGATAAAATCCTAGCCGAGATTCACTTTAAAGAGGCATTGCAATTGAGCCAGCAGTTCCAATTACCTGAAGCCCGATTGAATTGTTTTCAAGAATTATATCGTTTGAACAAGAGGTTTGGCAACTACAATGAAAGCCTTTCTTTTTACGAAAAGTATCAAATGCTAAAAGATAGCATGTTCACCACCGAGAAAGAACGTGTTGTAGCCGATTTACAAACAAAATATGAAACAGAAAAAAAAGAAACAATCATTTCAGGATTAAAACATAAGGAGGAAGTTAACCGACTAACCTTACGCATAGGAATTCTTGTCTTAGCTCTATTCTTAGTAGTTTTGGTTTTCTTTATCTTTTACTACCAAAAGCGAAAAATTATTTACAGGCAGAAAATCACTATACAAAAGCAAGAACTTGACAACATGAAGATGCTTGCCGATGCTCACAAACAAGAACTTACCAGCAAAGCCTTAATGCTAGCAAAATCGGAAGATATTATTCTTCAATTTAAAGGAGAACTCGAGCAAGTATTACCTAAAGTTGACTCGAGCGCCATAGGAGAGATAAAAGCTATACTTAAAAGAGTTCAATGGAATGAGAATGGCAAAGAGCAGTGGAAAGAATTTATTACCCGTTTTGACGAACTTAACAATGGGTTTTTAGGGAAATTGAGTGAACTGCATCCCGAACTTTCACCTGTTGAATTGAGGCTTTGCGCAATGTTACGCCTACAACTTTCTACCAAGGAGTTGGCCGAGCTCACCAACCGTTCCATCCGTACCATTGAAAATACACGAACTAATATTCGGAAAAAAATGAATCTTGATCCTTCTAAAAACCTTACTACCTACCTGTTAAATATATAATTACTTATTTACCAACTACATAACAGATAATAGCAAATTTTTATTCGTTATTTACATCGCTTATTACCCACCAGTTTCTTTTACCTAATAACAAATCGGGTAGTTTTCGTGTACCTGTTTTTTGTTTAACCCGCAAGGAAGCGATTAGTTTTAATGTCTTATAATTTCAAATTATCATGATTAATAAAATCTGATAAAGCCACTTCATCAAGATATGGTTTTAGAATTACGGAATGTATAATTTATGCCTTCCCTAGTCCTAACCTAAAAATATTTTAAATCATTACATATAGCATATCACAATGAGAAGATTAATCATTAGCATTTTTATAGGCTTACTGATAACAGGAAAGCTTATGGCACAAACACCAATTGCACCATCAGTTGGTGATGGAACATCTGCACATCCATTTGAGATTGCAACATGGCAAAACCTGTATTGGCTTGCAAAGAATAGCTCTTACTGGACATCGGGTTATTACTTTATTCAAACAGCCGACATCGATTTATCCACGGCCACTCCAAGTATTACAACATGGAATGACCGCCCCTATACATACGGATGGCCTATGATTGGATCAAATAGAATAAGCACATACTTTCGTGGTAGCTACGATGGCCAAAACCATTTTGTTAAAGGCTTGTATATAAGCGGAACTTTTGGGTATTGTGGATTATTTGGAGATATTAGCAATGCCAGCATTAAAAATCTTGGAATTGTTGATGCTAACATATCGATCACGGGAGGAATTGCCGAACAGAAATGTATTGGTGGTTTAGTAGGTAATGCCTATGCATCAACCATTGAAAACTGCTATAGTACAGGAAACGTATCTAGCCAATATGCTAACATTGGCGGTTTAATTGGAAAAATTGAGAATGGATCTTCTGTTAAATATTGCTATAGCTCGTGTATTGTTTCAATTAGTGGCTATATGGTGTATGGCGCTGGAGGGTTAGTAGGGTATAGTATTGGATCTTCTATTACAAATAGTTTTTCAACGGGTAATATTACGGGAGGAACCGACACCGATTATTTAGGTGGATTAATAGGTTTAAATATTGAATCAATAACTGTTAGTAATTGTTATAGTAAAGGTGCAGTTTCTGGCTCTGGTTATGGTATTGGCGGGTTAATAGGATATCATAATGGGGGGAGTCCTTCATCTAATTGTTTTTGGGACACTGAAACATCAGGAAGATCTTGGAGCGCTTCAGGAACAGGCAAAACCACAGCCCAAATGAAAACGTATTCAACATATTCGGGAGCCTCATGGGATTTGATAGGTGAATTAACCAATGG
Organism: Bacteroidales bacterium; assembly: GCA_003531155.1. Classification (GTDB taxonomy): domain Bacteria; phylum Bacteroidota; class Bacteroidia; order Bacteroidales; family Tenuifilaceae; genus UBA8529. Next base: position 8,401 of record DQHR01000089.1, read on the forward strand.
AACCGCTGACATCTGGGGGTTCGATGGAACAGGTGCCACCAACAGCGGATACCCTTTTCTTGCATGGCAGGGATTAACCTCAAAAGTTTACCCAATTGTAACCACTCAGGCTGTTACAGGTACAACATCAACCAGCACAACTGGGAATGGAATCCTTAATGTTATTGGTTATCCAAACATCACTCAGCACGGTATTTGCTGGAGTAGCTCATCAGCAAATCCAACCACCAGTGATAATAAAACTGAGAATGGAGCTGCTACCTCTGAAGGATCATATACTGGCTCTATGACAGGTTTATCACCTAACACTCAATACTACTATAGAACATATGCTACCAATTCACTAGGAACGGTTTATGGTGAAGTGATTAATTTCACCACGCTACCCGTTCTACCGACTGCTACAACACAGCCTGTAAGCAGTATTACAAACATTTCTGCAACAGGAAACGGAAACATTACAAATATAGGTGTACCAAATCCTACACAACATGGGGTTTGCTGGAACACAACAGGAAATCCAACTATTAGTGATAATAAAACAGAAGATGGAAGTGTATCAGCAACTGGTTCATTTACATCAAATATAACTCACTTAATCCCAAACACAACCTATTACCTCAGGGCTTATGCAACCAATCTTGGAGGCACAGCATATGGGTCAGAAGTTACTTTCACAACGGACATTGGGTTAGCAGTTACAACACAAGCGGTTAGCAACATAGGTCAAGCCACTGCAACTGGTAATGGAAATATTATTGGTTTGGGTGTTTCGAACCCAACACAACATGGTGTTTGCTGGAGTGTAAGTCCTAGTCCTACTCTTGCTAATAGCTATACGCAAAATGGTTCTGCATCTTCAACTGGTGCCTACACCTCATCAATTACTGGTTTATTACCCTACACAACGTACTATTTAAAGTCCTATGCTACTGATTCAAAAGGAACAGTTTATGGAGACGAGGTAAGTTTCACCACTTTACCAACTGCACCAATAGTCACCACTCAAGCAGTTAGTAATATTTCAGAAACCACAGCCACAGGGAATGGTAATATCACCACATTAGGAGTCCCTAGTCCCAGCCAACATGGAGTGTGCTGGAACACAACAGGAAATCCTACAATAAGTGATAGCAAAACTGAAGATGGTAGCCAATCAGCGACAGGTGCATTTACCTCGAACATTACTGGATTAACAGCCAATACAACCTACTATGTAAAAGCTTACGCAACCAATATTACAGGAACGGTATATGGTGATCAGGTAAGTTTTACCACTTATCAACTACCAGTAGTTACTACACAAGCAGTAAGTAATATTACAGGAAATACTGCTACAGGGAATGGTAATATTACCACTCTTGGTATTCCGAGCATTACTCAATATGGAATTTGCTGGAATACATCAGGTACACCAACAATAAACGACAACAAAACCTTAGAAGGTAGTGCTTCAGCAACTGGTGCATACACTTCAAACATGACAGGCCTGCTCTCGGGTACAATCTACTATGTTAGAACCTATGCAACCAATAGTCTTGGAACCGTATATGGCAATCAGGTAAGTTTTACAACCAATAGATTCAATGGATCTGGCACTTCCGCTGATCCATACCAAGTATCAACATTGGAGGAACTGAAAGCGATAGCAGATAACACCTCTTACCTAAGTAAATATTTTATCCAAACTGCAAATATTGATGCTTCAGGAACATCCGCATGGAATAGTGGTGCCGGATGGATTCCAATTGGTAACAACAGTACCAAATTCACTGGATCTTACAACGGACAAAACCATACAATCAGCGGATTATACATAAATAGAGCATCGGCTTACCAAGGGTTGTTTGGGCATGCTTCTGGTGCAACTATAAAAAACTTAGGCGTTATTGCCGCTAATGTTATTATTACAGGAGATAATCAGTATGTTGGGGCACTAGCAGGAGCTCTTACAACAGCCACAGTAGAAAATTGCTACAGTACAGGTAGCGTTTCGAGTCAATCCCACAGTTGTGGTGGATTAGTAGGGGCAAGTCAGTCTAACTCAACGGTGAAGTGTAGTTTCAGTTCATGTGCAGTCTCAGTAAGCGGTGCAAAATATAGCACAGCGGGATTAGTTGGCTATAATAACAGCGCAAGTATTTACAACAGCTATGCAACGGGAAGTGTTACAGGCGCAAACGCTGTTGGCGGCTTGGTTGGAAATAATAGCGGTACATCCACTATCTCTAACTGTTACAGCAAAGGAACTGTTACAGGGTCATCATATTTTGGAGGTTTAGTTGGCAAAAACTATGGAACTCTTACCTGTACAAACAGTTTTTGGGATACACAAACCTCTGGTCAATCTTCGAGCGATGGAGGAACAGGTAAAACAACAGCACAAATTAAATCCTATTCAACCTTTAACAGTGCTACATGGGACTTTATTGGCGAGACAACTAACGGAACAGTTGACATTTGGGGAATTGATGAAACTGGTACAGCAAACGGGGGTTATCCTTTCCTTTTCTGGCAGGGTCTTGAAAGCAAAATTTATCCAACCATCACAACCCAAGCAGTAACAGATATTACCATCAACACTGCTACCGGAAATGGTAATATTACCCTTTTAGGTTATCCAAATCCGACCCATTATGGAATATGCTGGAGCACTTTGGCGAGTCCAACTATATCAGATAATAAAACTGATGGTGGTGCAACATCAACAACTGGAACATTCACTAGCGCAATGACTGGTTTATCATCCTATACAACCTATTACGTTCGAACTTATGTAACAAATTCAATAGGAACAGTTTATGGTGATGAGGTAAGTTTTACTTCGTTACCATCTGCACCAACTGTTACCACCCAAGCAGTTACCAACATTTCTACAACAACTGCCACCGGAAACGGTAATATTACCAGTTTAGGAGTCCCTAACCCAACCCAATATGGTGTATGCTGGAATACAACTGGTAATCCAACGACAAGCGATAGCAAAACCGAGAAGGGAGGCGTTTCATCAGCTGGAGCATTTACCTCTGACATGACTAACCTTACGCCAAACACTAGATACTATGTGAAAGCCTATGCAACAAATATTACAGGAATAGTTTACGGTAATCAGGTGGAATTTACTACTTCCAGAAGTTTAGTAATTACCACGCAAGCGATAAGTGAAATAACTGAGAGTTCTGCCACTGGCAATGCAAATATTATAGAACTAGGTGAAACAAACCCAACCCAACATGGTATTTGCTGGAATACAACAGGTAATCCAACAACCTCTAATAACAAGACTGAACTAGGTGCAACTTCGGCAACTGGTACATTTACATCATCGATTACAGGGTTATCACCATATACAATTTATTATGCTAAAGCATATGCAATCGACTCAAAGGGTACAGCATATGGCAATGAGGTAACCTTTACTACGTTACCAATTGTGCCTGTAATCTCAACTCAAGACGTAACTAACATATCAACTACTTCTGCAACAGGCAATGGAGATATCATCAATTTAGGAACTCCAAACGCCAGCCAATATGGCGTTTGTTGGAACACCACAGGTAATCCTTCTATTTCCGACAACAAAACTCAACAGGGAATACCTTCAGGAACAGGTTCTTTCACATCTAACATTACTGGATTAACACCCAATACCACTTATTACGTTAAAACTTATGCAACCTATGTTACAGGAACAGCATATGGGCAAGAAGTTAGCTTTACTACCTACGAGATTCCTACGGTGACCACTCAGGCAGCAAGTTTTATAAATGCAACCTCAGCAACTGCCAGCGGAGCAATTACGGTTGTTGGCAACCCTACTCCTACTCAGTATGGTTTTTGCTGGAACACAACTGAAAATCCTACTATCAATGATTTTAAAACAGAAAACGGTAGTATAACCACAGCGGACGGCTACGGTTCGATTCTTACTGGTTTAACACCTAATACAACCTACTATCTAAGGGCTTATGCAACTAATAGCGTAGGGACTGCTTATGGTAATGAAGTAAGTTTCACGACCACTCTTTTTGATGGCTTAGGCACACCCGATAATCCCTATTTAATTCAAACACTTGCTGACCTGACTGGATTAGCAAATAATAACTCCTATTGGGATAAATACTTTATTCAAACAGCGGATATTGATGCTTCACAAACATCAACATGGAATAGTGGTGCTGGCTGGAACCCAATAGGCAATTCAACTATTAAATTCACAGGCACTTATAACGGAGAATACCATAAGGTTATTGGACTAAATATCAACCGTGGCAGTTCTAACCAAGGGTTATTTGGCTATATCAATGGAGCAATCATCAAGAACCTTGGTGTTACCAACGTCAATATCAATGTATATGGTGACTTAAACCAACAAATCGGGGCATTGGTAGGTTACTCCATTAACAATTCTTGCGTTGAAAACTGCTATAGTACAGGAAGCGTAACCGGTCAGTATCACATCGTTGGAGGGTTAATTGGAATGAACTACGGCTCTTTAGTAAAGAACTGTTACAGTTCATGTTTGGTAACAGTGACAGGAAACTATAACTGTGACTCAGGAGGATTAGTGGGTTACAATTTAGACGGAACTATTACTAATAGCTATGCAACAGGCAATGTTAATGGATCTTGGATGGTTGGTGGCTTGGCAGGCAATAATAACAATAATGGTGTAATTATTAATTGCTTTAGTAAAGGAGCGGTAACTGGAATAACAGATTTTGGAGGCTTAATTGGATATAATGAGGGTCCTCTTAATTGCACCAACTGCTTTTGGGATACCGAAACATCAGGTTTAGCATCGAGTGCAGGGGGTACAGGTTTAACCACTTCTCAAATGATAAAGTACTTAACTTACGTTGAGGCAACCTGGGATTTTATTGGAGAGGACACAAATGGCTCTAGCAACATTTGGGGTATTGATGAAACAGGCATAACGAACAGTGGCTATCCATTCCTTTCTTGGGAAGGATATACTCAAAAAGTTTATCCGATTGTAACCACATTAAACACATCAAATATTTCTCAAACGACGGCCATAGGAAATGGCAAATACAACCTATTGGGTTACCCTGAAGCCACGATCTTCGGTATATGCTGGAGCAGCAACTTGAATCCAACAATAAGCGATCATGCAACATCAGAGGTTACATTATCCGCAGACAGTTCATTCACAGCATCATTAAAAAATCTATCTCCTTATACAACATATTATGCAAAAGCATTTGCCATAAGTGGTGTTGGCACAACTTATGGAGATCAAGTGACCTTTTCGACATTAGCCGAAGCACCAGAAGTTACCTCTCAGGCCGTTACCAGTATAACTACAACAACGGCTACAGGCAATGGTACTATTGTAAAATTAGGATCGTTTAATCCCACTCAGCATGGCGTTTGCTGGAACACAACTGGAAACCCTACAATCGATGACGCTAAAACTGAGCTAGGTGCAGCTTCGGCAGCTGGTGCGTTTACCTCGTCGATCACAGGATTATCGCCATACACAACTTATTACGTAAGAGCTTATGCGACCAACTCACAAGAGACAGTATATGGCAATGAGGTAAACTTTACTACTCTACCGATAGCACCAGAAGTTACCTCTCAGGCTATTACCAGCATAACTACCACAACGGCTACAGGCAATGGTACCATCGTAGAATTAGGATCAACAAATCCTATTCAGCATGGTGTTTGCTGGAACACAACTGGAAATCCTACAATCGCTGACGCTAAAACTGAGCTAGGTGTCGCTTCGGCAGCTGGTGCGTTTACCTCAACGATCACAGGATTAT
>DQHR01000173.1 GCA_003531155.1 Bacteroidales bacterium
AAGATTGCCTCAATCATTAAGTGAGTAGTTTGATGGTGTCCTGTACCAAACGACATTTTAGGGTCGATAATAATTTCGTACTTGATATCTGGCATGCTTGGATGAAAAGAGGCTCTTACAAGACATTGGCTATTCACAACAATTGGTTCAAAATCTGATTCCCACTTCGCATTCCAGTTTTCACCTTTAATGCGATTAATTTGAAATGAAAATTTAATCTCATCAGGTAAAGCTAAATTCTTAACCATCGATTCAATTTCCGAAGTGTAATCATTTGCCTTAATGTAAGCGCACAGCTCATTATCGTTATCGGTAAAACTCTCAAAACCAAGGTCTGCAAGCAGAGCAATAATAATCTCATTCACCTCTTGGTTAAAGGGTTTAACATCTATTTTTAGTTCTATGTAATCCATTTTTTGATATAAGATTTTAGATATCAGACGCTGGATATCTGTTATAAATCAATTTTGATTGACAAAAAAACGTTTTTAAAACGATTGAGCTATTGCGATAAAATCATCAGCAACTAACGATGCTCCACCAATCAGGCCTCCATCAACATCTGGTCTGGCAAAAATCTCTTCGGCATTTGAAGGTTTACAGCTACCACCATAAAGAATACTTACGTTATCGGCAATTTCTTTACTAAATTTTTTGGCTATAGTAGCGCGAATAAATGCGTGCATATCCTGTGCTTGCTGTGAGGTAGCATTTTTTCCGGTACCAATTGCCCAAACAGGTTCATAAGCGATTACAATTTTTTGCATCTGCTCATGTGAAAGTTCGAATAACGATTCTGATATCTGTTGTTCTACAACATCAAAGTATTTGCCCGATTCGCGCTCATCGAGTTTTTCGCCGCAGCAGTAAATTGGGATTAAATCATTGCTAAGCGCTTCTTTAATTTTTCTGAAAAGAAGGCGATTATCTTCTTTGAAATATTCTCTACGCTCAGAGTGACCAATAATTACATATGTTGCTCCAACTGACTTTATCATTGATGCTGATACCTCACCAGTATACGCCCCTTTTGACCACTCGGCACAATTCTGAGCACCAACGTTTAGGGATGTTCCCTTAGCATATTTTACAATCTCATTTAGATGTGTGAAAGGGGGAATAATAACAAGTTCAATTGCCTTTGGTACAGCAATAGATTTCTCGATAACCGATTTAACTAATTCAATTCCTTCGGATTGTGAAGTATTCATCTTCCAATTTCCAGCTACAATTCTTTTTCTCATGATATTTGTTTTTGAAAATATAATATGTTGATAAAACCAAATTTATAAAATAAAAGCATTAACCAGCTATGAAATCTTAACTCTTGGATCGAGTATGCCATAAACCAAATCGACAAGTAGATTTACTATAACAAATATTATTGAAATGGCTATAACGCATCCTATTACCAAAGGTACATCGTAACTGGTTAACGCGTTAACCATAACATATCCTAAGCCTTTCCATCCAAAAATATACTCAACGAATATCACACCTGCCATTAACGAGGCAAACCAACCAGATATGGCTGTGACTACTGGATTTAGTGAATTTCTGAGTGCATGTCGCCATAGTATTTTAGGGAACGATAACCCTTTGGCTTTTGCTGTTCTTATATAATCTTGCGATAGCGTTTCAAGCAACGAGCTGCGAGTAAGCTGTGTTACGATTGATAGAGGGCGTAATCCAAGGGTAAGTGTAGGAAGAATAAGGTTTTTAAGTTGAAGATGTACCCCTTCTCCCAAATCATCAACCACCCATAGGTTTCCTGTAAGATTTAGTCCAGTATATTTACCTAACACAAACGCAAACAACCAGCCAATAAGGATTGCAGCAAAAAATGACGGTAGCGACATTCCAATGGCAGAAAATGCCAGCGAAAATCTATCTATAAATTTATCCTTTTTGATTGCCGAAATAACTCCAAGCCCAATACCTATAATAGTTGCAAATATCATTGATGTGAAGGCTAGGATAAATGTATTGGGTAGCGTTTCACCAATAATTGACGATACCGTTTTTTGACTTTGATATGAGCGCCTCATGTATGGTGCTTTCAGCACCAAAATCCTCGATTTTGAGAATCGGAATACCTTTTTGTAGTTTGAGTATGTTTTTTTGCTAATGAAAATATAGCTTTTTTTTGAACGAGGATTGTGAATTGAAATAGGTGATAAATCGTTGATGTATTTCAGGTACTGGATATAAACTGGTTTATCTAGCCCTAGATCTTTGCGGACAGCAGCAATTGAAGCGGAATCGGTTCGTTGACCCATCATCATTCTTGCAGGATCTCCTGGAACTAAGTTGAAAAGTAGGAATATTAAAGTAACCACTCCCCAGATTATGAGGATGCTATAGAGGATTTTTTTTAATAGGTACTTTAACATTTATAGAATTAAAAGTCAAAATTAAAAGACACCGTAAACGAATAACGAACAGCAATCAACTATCGTACTTCTTCGCTTCTTCCCAGTAAACATTCATTTCATCAAGGGTCATAGATTTAAGTGACCTACCTTGTTTTATAGTTTTTTCCTCAAGGTAACCAAAGCGTTTGATAAACTTTTTATTGGTGCGTTCAAGGGCTGTTTCGGGTTCAATATTGTAAAGTCGAGCAACGTTAACTACAGAGAAAAGGAAATCGCCAAGTTCTGCCTCCATCTTATCAGTGTTATTCACCTCCACTTCTCTTTTAAGTTCTTGTAACTCTTCTTCAACTTTATCCCAAACCTGTGAGCGTTCTTCCCAATCAAAACCAACGGCGCGTACTTTCTCTTGAATCCTATTGGCTTTAATTAATGCCGGTAAAACTTTTGGGACACCCGAAAGGATTGTTTTATTGCCATCTTTTTCTTTAGTTTTAAGTTGTTCCCAGTTCTCAATGACCTGAGTTGAACCGCTAACCTTAACATCCCCGAAAACGTGAGGATGTCGGAAAATAAGTTTATCACAAAGGCCATTTATAACATCTGTAATATCAAAGGCATTCTTTTCTGAGCCAATTTTAGCATAGAATACAATATGTAGAAGAATATCCCCTAGCTCTTTTTTAATCAAATCAAGATCACCATCAAGAATTCCTTCTGAAAGCTCATAGGTCTCCTCAATGGTAAGTGGACGAATACTATCAAGCGTTTGCTCACGATCCCAAGGGCACTTTTCGCGCAGTTCGTCCATTATATTTAGGAGCCTTTCAAATGCTTGTAGGGCTGATGTTCTATCTTTCTTCATTTTGCCTTGTTTTGCTGTATAATGTGTTGCAGTGTTGCTGAAATGTTTTGTTAATTTGATTTACTGGTTTTCAAGTATTTCATGAATTTCGCTAAACTGTTTTTCTCAAGTTCACATTTCTCTCTTCTTTTTTGAGCAATTTCACTATCTAAATACTTTAAATCTTCGGCAATATAATACATGTTCTTTACTTCGTTACACGAACCCTTTGCGATATCTAGAAAACGATGAAATTCTTTTTTTGACTCTCTACCAAAACCTTCAGAAATATTATTCATTATTGAGAAACCTACAGAGAAAATTTGACTTTTAAAGCTATAGTTTTTAACATTTTCAAAATCTTTATAAATGTCATTAACTATTTCACGAGCAATCTTCCATATTTCAAGATCTTCAAATCGAGTTACAAGCGGCATAATTTGTTTTTTTAATTAACAGTATCACAGCAAAACAGCACACAGTGACACATTACACTTCATAAAACTTAATCCTAATGCTCGATCCATTTGTAAGATTAAGCAATTGTGCTGCATATCCATTGTTTATGGCAATTTCCAGTAATCCCGCTGAGTTAAAAAGCGCAACAAGTTCACCTGAATCAACCTCGTTGTAATTCTTAGAAATTCGCTCAACTTTGTTATGCTGACTTTGTACAAATATCTCAAATCTACGACCTTGGCATATCCTATCAAATAGATTTTGTGAAACATTAGTTATAGCGTTAAAATACGAATCGATATAGATTATATTGCCTGTAATTGCATTATTCTCGATGGTTGCACGTAAAGGGATGCGTTGATCGAAGTTTGTAACCGTTTCGGCAATGGCATCTAAACTTGAACCTTTGTAAATGCACTCAATTGCTTCTATCGAGGAATCTAGCGATGCAAAACTCCCAGCCGATTTGAATGGAAGCCCAAAAACGCTTTTTGGAGGCTCTTTAAACATCAAGCCAATTAAGCCATTATCGGGTAGAATGAAGAAATGATCGTTGTAATTGAACGAAATCATACGTTGCGATTGGCTATTATCGCTATTCACCATCACAAGATGGATTGTTCCTTTTGGAAAATGATGATAGCTATGACGAAGCACAAAACCCGCATGGTTTATGTTGAATATTGGTACCTGATTAGTAATTTCAACAACTTTAAGTTCAGGACAAACAGTAACAAGCTTACCCTTTAAAACGCCTATGTAGAAATCGTGCTGATTCCAATCGGTTGTTAGGGTTAATATTTGACTTGTTATTCCTTCGCTGCTCATCAATTTTACTATTATTCTACAAAGTTGCTAAAAAAAGCAGCCACCAAAAAACTTTGTGTAAAAAAGGTTATGAGTTTTAATCAACAACGTTAAATCAAATACCTCTAATTTGCTAAATTTGTAAGATCTTTTATCCACATAAACTATAAGCATCAATAATGGGAGAACGCTTAATTCTTATTGAAGGGATTGACCCTTTGGCGCTATTCGGAGTAAATAATGCAAAATACGATATCATTGCAAAGCACTTTCCAAAGCTGAAGATAGTTGCACGAGGGCACGAGTTAAAGGTTATTGGCGACGATGAACAAATCAACATTCTTGAGGAGAAAATCAATAAGATGATCGAGTTTTTTGGTCGTTACAAATACCTCACCGATGCTAATATCCAAGATTTTCTTAATGAAACAACCGAAACACTTGATAAAGCAGAGGATGATGCAACCGATGTTCTTGTTTATGGAAATCACTCAAAGGCAATAAAGGCGCGTACTGTAAACCAACGATTGCTTGTTGAACTCTACGAATCGAATGATCTGCTTTTCGCCATTGGACCCGCAGGTTCAGGTAAAACGTATACTGCAATTGCATTAGCTGTTAGGGCATTAAAAAACAAGCAGGTTAAAAGGATTATCCTTACTCGTCCTGCAGTTGAGGCAGGGGAGAGGCTTGGTTTTTTACCTGGCGATATGAAGGAGAAACTCGATCCATATTTGCAACCCTTGTATGATGCATTAAACGACATGATTCCCGCTAAAAAATTGCAGGAATTTATGGAGGATGGAACTGTTCAAATTGCTCCATTGGCATTTATGAGGGGACGTACTCTCGATCATGCTTTTGTAATCCTCGATGAAGCTCAGAATACAACAATTAGTCAGCTTAAGATGTTTCTAACTCGAATGGGTAAAAACGCCAAGTTTGTTGTAACTGGTGATTTAACACAGATAGATTTACCTCGGAAGGAGGATTCGGGGCTTGTAAAAACCATTAAGTTGCTTGATGGGATTAACGACATCGCAGTTATATATTTTGATGCACGAGATATTATTCGACATACACTTGTTAAGTATATAGTTAACGCATTTGACAGGGACGCTGAATTGAAAGAGAAGAATTGACTATTTGACTGCTTGGCTGCTTGTGATTCAATAGATTAATTGAATAAATAATATATATGCGAGATCATAAGAAACTTAACGCTTTTAGATTGGCTGATGAATTAACATTGAATATTTATCGTATAACGTCAACATTTCCTAAGGAGGAAATATATGGTTTAACTTCGCAAATGAGAAGGGCTGCTGTTTCTGTTCCATCCAATATTGTTGAGGGTTGTGCTCGTGAAAGCGAAATTGAATATTTACGGTTTCTTGAAATTGCATTTAGCTCCTTGAGAGAATTAGCATATCAATTTGATTTATCTTGTCGATTAGGATTTGTTATTAATGATGATGTTCAACCATGCTTAAATAAGTTGGTGGATACAGAAAAGGTTCTTTCTGGATTAATTCGCTCACTTCGAGAGCCAAAGCAAAAACAATAAAACCAAACCAAATCAAATAGCCAAATAGTCAATCAGTCAAATAACCAATAATAACATGGAAAAGGCAATCGTTCGTACCGATTTTAACTTTCCCGGACAAACCGGGGTTTACCACGGCAAAGTTCGTGATGTATACAATATTAATAACCAAATGCTTGTGATGGTTGTTTCTGACCGCATATCGGCATTTGATGTAGTATTACCTGAGGGAATTCCATACAAAGGACAAGTTTTAAATCAGATTGCATCGAAGTTTCTGGATGCTACTGCTGATATTGTTCCTAGTTGGAAGATTGCTACTCCAGATCCAATGGTTACCGTTGGCCATTTTTGCGAACCATTTAAGGTTGAGATGGTTGTTCGCGGTTATTTAACCGGTCATGCATGGCGTGAGTATAAGGCAGGTAAACGCACCATTTGCGGTGAGCCAATGCCCGACGGAATGAAAGAGCATCAGAAATTCCCAAAACCTATTATAACCCCAACTACAAAAGCTTCTGAGGGTCATGATGAGGATATCTCGAAAGAAGAGATCATCAAATCTGGATTAGTAAGTAAAGAGGATTACGAAAAGCTAGAGAAATATACTCTTGCTATTTTTGAAAGAGGTACAAAAATGGCTGCCGCAATGGGACTTATTCTTGTTGATACCAAGTACGAGTTTGGTAAAAAGGATGGTAAAATCTTTCTAATTGACGAGATTCATACACCAGATTCATCGCGCTATTTCTATGCCGATGGTTACGAGGAGCGCTTGGCTAAAAACGAGCAACAAAAGCAACTTTCCAAGGAGTTTGTTCGCGAGTGGTTGATGGAAAATGGTTTCCAAGGTCACGAAGGGCAAAAAGTTCCAAAAATGACTGAAACCATTGTGAATCAAATCACCGAAAGGTATATTGAACTTTACGAAAACATTACAGGCGATAAGTTTGTGAAAGCAGAAGGAACCGATGTGGTTAAACGTATAGAGCAGAATATTCTGAATTTCTTAAGAAGTTGAAAATGAATACCCAGTCAAGGTAGATTTTAAACCTTGACTGGGTTATTTTAATTAGAAAGCAATACCAAAACCAATATACATAATTGGAGCCCAACTCACATCACCTACATCATTACCTCCAACAGGCTGGCTTAAAAAACCGACACTTGGCACTAGAGATATTTTTCCGTTAATTGGAATAACTATATCAGCATTAAAGTTTACCGCAAGACCCTTTGTGTCTAATGCATCAATATCCTCAATTTTTATAGTCCGGTAACCAATTTGTAAGGCAGGACAAACTTTAATATTTCCTGCAAAAATTCTGACTTTTAGTTGCATTCCCGATTCAAAAAAACTTCCATCGGCATCAATATCTTTTGCCTTGAATGTAGGTCCATAGTTTACGTATGCACCAATTGCAAATTTTCGTACAATGTTGTAGTCTGCATAAGCGTTAAGGAATATTCCGCCTTCCTTTTCAATATCATCTAAAAAATACATATCGCCAGACATCCAGTATTTTAACGATGCCCCAAGTTTGTAAGATTACGAACTTGGGGCATCGTTAAAATACTG
>DQHR01000025.1 GCA_003531155.1 Bacteroidales bacterium
AAGTTTAATGCAGAAAAAACATTTACGATGCCTCCAGATTTCGATAAATGTTTTTTCTGCATTAAACTTTGCAGAAAACAAAGTGACTAAAAAATTATAGTTCTCTCACTAGCCTCGAACAGTGTCTGCTAAATGTTCTGTTTAACCTAAGTAAATAACCTCAATCCCCTATCAAGGGGATTGTTTCATTTTATCTTGTTGAGTTAACCAAAGCTCTTTGCTTTACGCCGTTAGAATTTTTTATTGCATTTAAATGCAATAAGGTAATTCTAACCTTAAGCCTTAAAAAACTGCACTAAATTTTCAATCTCACCATTAGTAAGGCTATACCCATGATTATAGAGGTTAGCCCGTTTTTGGAAATTGTGCTCGGTCCTATTTATTATTAATTCGGGCTGTGGGGCAATAATATAAAGCCTTCCCTCCTTCTCCATTTCGTTACAAAAATCGAGAGTTTTGTTATACTCCTCATTTCGGTTAATAATGGCCTTTAAAAAGGCAGCATTTTTACGAAATGCAAGCTTGTACAAAAACGAACTTTTCGGAATCTCCTTTCTGTAGCCTCGTGGTCGGGTAAGTACTACAACCACTTTTTTATGCTTTTCTAAAGCATACTTTACAGGAATTGAATCTGACACACCACCATCGTAGAAATGGTGCCCGTTAATTTCAACAGGCTTTGACATAAGCGGTATGCTCGACGATGCGCGCAGAACTCTATTTAACCCAAACTGCGAAATTTCATTTTTTGAAATAACAACACTTTTGCCCGTGCTAAAAGATGTGGCAATAACATCAAATTCGGATGGATTCTGGTAAAACGCTTTTTCATCGAACGGGATTAAGCGTTGGGGAATTTCCTCGAAAATAAACTCCATATTAAAATATGAGCCATTCATTAAAAGGTGCTTAATCCCCATAAAACGTTTATCGGAAGGGGCCTCAACATTCACCTTCCAGTTTCGTCCATTTTGGCGCGATATAAAACTTGCCCCGGTGCACGCTCCTGCCGATACGCCAACTACTCTTGGAAAATCGATATGGTATTCGAGAAAACTTTCAAGTACACCGCTGGTAAATGCGCCACGAAGTCCGCCGCCTTCAAGAACCAAACACGTATCATTCGTTTTTGCACCTACGTGTTCCTGTGTTATATTATCTAATGCTTGTTTCATGGCGCAATTAATAAAAAAGTTTTCATAGTATTTTGGCTTGTAACAAAATTTATGAAATTAATATATGATTAAAGGATGTAAAGGGTTTTACGCTTCGCCTTGCCTCTGCAATGATGTAAATAGCAAATAAATTTCTCAATAGCCTAATTTACCGCGCCTGCCCCTCCTTAAAAAAGGAGGGGATAAACTACCACAAGCATATTCTGAATAGAGAATTACGTTGCCATATTATCTTTATTTCATCGTCTAATAATTGCTTAGTCTCTGTGTGGAGAAACGAATAAACAGTGTTAAAAAAGATCGACAATATCTAGATAAATTTTATCTTAGAGGAAATTTCAGGGTATGAGGTTTCCCTTCATTATTATTGAACTTCTGCTTATTAATCTAATAGTTGCATCGGATAACTCAACCTTATCGTATTCCATTCAGTTTAAAAATTCTAGCTACACAACCAATAGCCCAAGCCATTTATTAGACCTAACATGGGAAGATCCAGAGTTTCTTTACCAGTTTGATTCAATAACAATACCGCTTAAACATGCTGGCAAGCTGTTAATGGTTGAGGCATGTATTGATGGGCAAATAGGCAACCTAGTATTCGATACCGGGGCATCGAGCTTGGTGCTCAATAATACTTACTTTCGAAATTATAATCGCTACGAAAGCGTTTCGCCCAATGGTATTACCGGTTCGCTAGGGAAGATATACAGAACAATTGTTGATAGCTTAAAGATAAATGGGTTACTCTACCGAAATGTTAACGCCGATCTTGCAAATCTGGGTCACATCGAAAACCGACGAGGAATCAAAGTTCTTGGGCTTTTTGGCTTTAACCTTCTGCGTAATTTTGAGATAATTATTGATGTTAAAAAAAACGAACTCAAGCTGATACGACTTGATAAAAAAGGGAATAGAGTAAATGGGATAAAAAATAATTTTAAACCCGATTATTCTCAAGAAGTAAAAGAGACAAATAGTATTTTATTTGTTAATGGTGAAATTGGGGGGAGAACTCTTAAATTTTGTTTTGATACAGGTGCCGAGATAAATGCAATTAGTAATAGCGAACATAAAATGGTTTTAAATACAATTTCGGTAACCCGCCGTTCAAAAATGGGAGGTGCAAGTTCCAACGTTGCAGAGGTTTTATATGGAATTATGAATGATTTTCAGTTTGGAGGTAGGAAACTAGAAAACATGCAAACTATAATCTCGAATCTATCGGCATTAGAAGAGGGTTATGGCTTACAGTTTAGCGGTGTGTTGGGTTACGATTTTTTGGAAAAGGGAGTAATTTGCATTAATTTGAGAAAAAAACAGTTTGGAATTCGTTTTAATAAAGCAGAAAAGGAATGAGATATTTTAATAAATATGTTATGATTCTGCTTTGCGCTTTGCTTTTCCAAAATAGCAGGGCTCAAAATAATCTTCAAACGCTTTGCCGAATTGAGGATGGGAAGTTAATTTTTCAGATTAACCTTAAATGGAGTCTCGATAAGAGAATAGAGATAAGCAAACAGTACGATTTAGATAGCTTAGTTCTTGCAAAGGTATTCGAAGGGGAAACCAACTTTAAAATTGCAAATGAAACTTGGTCCGTTACAAAAGTAACTCCACAAATAGTTGAACTATCGAAGGTTTTAGACGAACAATCATCTGTTAGCAAGAACAATGTTTTGCTAATGTTTGATAATAATAGTAGCGATAAATTGAAATACAAAGGGGCTGAGTTTGCAAATTTTGGGGTGAATAGGTTTAAGATAAAATCAGCTTTTCAATACATTAACGGAATAGCAATATTCTTTTTACCAAATAATAGTAAAGCACAAAAGGTTTATCTATCGGGCACATTTAACGACTGGAGTACTATGCAAACACCGATGCATAAAAGCGATTCGGGATGGGTTGTAGCAATAAAACTTCAGCCAGGAATGTATTACTATAAGTATATTATTGATGGAAAATGGAAAGAAGATCCCAATAATATAAATAGAATAAGCGATGGAAACTGGGGCTATAATTCAATTACCTACTGCTATAACTTTCAATTTGAACTCAAAGGAAAAGATTATGCCCAAAGAGTTTACGTAGCTGGTAGCTTCAACAATTGGAATCCCGATGAGCTAAAAATGAGCAGAACAAAAAGCGGTTGGGTTTTGCCTATGTTTTTAAGGGAGGGGACTCATGCCTATAAGTTCATTATTGATGGTACTTGGATTATCGACCCTGCAAATAGTGTTTCTCGTCCTGATGGGCGTGGAAATATTAATTCATTTGTGGGAATTGGCGAGGAGTATCAGTTTAAACTCGAGGGATACTCGCTTGCAAGTAAAGTATTCTTAACCGGCGATTTTAATGATTGGAATCAGCGCGAACTCGGAATGGAAAGGACACCTGGAGGCTGGCAAATAAGCTATGCCTTGGGTGCAGGCAACTATGAGTATAAGTTTATAGTTGATGGTAAATTTATTACCGATCCTAAAAATCCTTATAAAACAGGTAAAGGAAACTATATAAATTCGTTCTTAGCCTTTAAAGCAAACCACGTGTTTACGCTGAACAAATTCCTAACTGCCAATAATGTTTGTATCTCCGGAAGTTTTAATAATTGGAGCAGGGATAGCCGAATGGCAAAAAAAGATGGAAAATGGGTTTTCCCAATCTTCCTTAGACCCGGAAAATATACCTACAAATTCATTATTGATGGCGATTGGATTTTAGATCCGGATAATAAACTTTGGGAAGAAAATGAGTTTGGTACAGGTAATTCTGTTCTTTGGATTCAGCCATAAAACAGTAAGCTGAACGCTTTCATTAATCGAAAATAGATGTTTCACTTTGTTCAGCATGACATAACATCCAGTCAATAAGTATTGATAATCATTATGCTGTATTGCTCAAAACTCCCGCTAACTAATAACACTATAATGCAGTTGCAGATAGTTTGTAGTTTAAACTATCTGCAACTCGACTCTCTCTAAACTAGCGCGAAAACCAATAATTAAACTTGATTAAAAACACGTTGTGCGCTGTAACACCAAACAAATCTTTCATATCATCTCTATAGGAAAAACTTCCAGTGCTCCCTGTACTACTCCTACCCTGCGACCATACGAAAAAGAAGGTTGAACCTCGCCTATACTCCCACCGAACAACCAAATTTGAACGAAACTCACGGATATTAAAATTGGGTTCATCAATACTATAATCGGGCGTTCCATCAATATTCTGATCCACATCATAAGAACCATCAGAATTTTTAATAAGCTGGTTATTGGTGAACAAGGCATACCGATCTCTGAATTTATCAGCATGGGGTGTGGTAATATATTTAAAGCTAGAGTATTTAATTGCCGAAATAAATGGCTGACCATAGTATTGAATAGATAACTCGGGAGTTAAAGTGTAATCGAGCCTAAAAGTAAAACTAAGCGTTTTTTGTTCAATTTGGGCAAAAATATAAAGGGGATCAACATTGTAATCATTTTCGGTTTGGAAGTACTGCAACTTGTCTTTCCCGATAAAAAGATCTGGTTCAAATGATATGGATAACGAGTTCAACGGACGGACGTAGAGCCCCATCCAATACTCATAATTTTTATACCTATTCTTATCGCCCGATCCATAATAACTTCCAATGTTAAATGCTACTTTCTTTGAATAATCGGAATTTATGTTCACGTTTGTACTCCACGTGCCGGGTAAAATAAACGATGGTCCCCCGCGTAATAGACTTGTTGATAAACTCTCATTTTGGCGACTTAACGAACCGTTTATTCTCCATCTATTTTTCAACTGAGAGTTAAAATTCAAGTTTTCATTAGTCGATAACAAATCGCCATTAAAATTCCAATAAGCCCAATAATTAAGGTTTAGAAAGAAATTCCGGAATATGCTGAAGGGTTCACGCAAATAGTATCCCATCCACGTACCATGGTGGATAATATCTGAATATCGCATATAACCTAAGTCGTTAAATTCTAGTCCGGGGGATTTAAAGTTGACGCTTGATTCAAATTGAATCTTCTTTTGCCCTTGCCTACCAAGTCTTAAAGAACCGCCATAACCCGATAAGGAAGTTAAGGTAGTATCGAGCGATAGGTGCTTGGCATCTGGGCGCTGGTAATATCTGGCTGATGACTCTTGGGTGTTGGTAATTGCCTTTGCATTGCCCTGAACGTTACTAAATGTGGCGTTTGCCATTATATAATAAATTCGCTCATTCCAACTATGCTTAAAATCAATCCCTCCAGCATAAGCTGCTTTGTGAATATCTGTCATTGCAGGGTTAGTAATGTCGCGGTTAACCGCAGTAAAAATTCCTCCAAGAACAGTTTCGCCCTTATTATAATCTTTCTGCAACCTTGTTACAAAGTAGTTGGTTAAGGGTTCAACGCTCTCTTTCCGCCTATCCCCATTATTATCAATTTCTGCTTTTTCGTTGGCAGTTGTGCTTTCAAGAACACCAACCGAGAGTCCTCTTTTTGTTTTTCCCGAGAGCTTAAATGCCGCTAGAATGGTTGATGCATCGGGCATTTTAACATATTCACCATCCGCTGTTTCGGGGTAATACTGTGGGTAACGACCAATACGTCGAGAATAGAAAAGGTTATCTTGTCCAATATTATTGATAACAATAGGATTATTGGGTCGGAATTGATAGATATTCTTACCCTCAACAAAAAATGGACGTTGCTCCGAGAAATAAGATTCGAAAGCAGTTAGATTAACCTCTGATGGATCGGCCTCAACTTGACCAAAATCAGGGTTTACAGTAAAGTCGAGGGTAAAATCGTTTGTGATCCCAATTTTTCCATCAGCTCCTGCAGTAATCTTGCTCGATCTTCCATCGGCAAAAGGATTCCCCTTCTCTTTCTCAAAAAATTCGGTTTTTGCAACCAAGTAAGGTAGAATTTCAACCTGTCGCTTTGGTTTAATGTTCTTAATTCCATGTAATTCACCGAATAAATGTACCGTACCAGGTGACCCTTTTGGTATAAATTGCCATGTTGATCGCTCTTCGAGGCGATAAATGTGCCTCATAAACTGAATTCCCCAAATATGCTCTTCCTTATTACCAAATCGCAATTGGGTTAATGGAATACACATTTCAGCGCTCCAACCCTCACTGTCAATTGATGTTTTCAATATCCAAACAGGATTCCAGCTCGAATCCCAATTATTTCCATCGAGGCTGATAGCCTCATCGCCTTTGGCTCCTGAAGCCATTGCCGTAAATGAAAAAGCCGTTTGCTTGTCGTAGTAGCTATCGATGTTGATTTCAACCATATCACCGCTGAAATCATCACGACGAGTAAGAATTCTGCTTATTTTATTGGCTTCAGTATCAAATGCCCTGATAAAAACGTAAAGATTATCATCATCGTAAAGGATTTTAAACGACGTTTGTTGGCTAGGTGGTTGATTCTCGGAGGGAGTAGTTTGAATAAAATTTCCGCTCCATTCCACCAGATTCCAACACTGATCATTGGAGAATCCATCAATTTCAGGTGCAACTTCTGTAAATTTTGTTTGATAGGTTTTACGCTCAACCTCCTGTGAAACGCAATTAAAAGCAATAAAAAAAGCAAAGAAGTACAGAATAAGTTTTTTCATAAGTACAAGATTTCATGTTTTTTATATTCTTTTTCGATGATATTTTAAATAAACGTAACAATTAGCAAATAAATTATTTAGCCTTTTATGCGCATATATGCTTTTACTTATTAAATATTACCTTGAAACATGGAAAAGGTTACAGCCAATTTGATGTATATAATGAGAAATGGTTTATTACTTACCTGTGGCTAAACAAATTACGCTTCAATCTAACCAGTACGTTTTTTAAATGAACTACGCTAATTCATCTATTAGTACGAATCGAAACCACGTTAATTACGAAAACATCAGAGAAACAAGTTTTGTTTAGCCGTATTGACAAAAACAAAGTAACAATTCAGATTATATTCTAATTAAGCAACCGTTCGCTCTTATTTATTTCAAGGTGGTTACTAGAATTTTTTTGTTTGTAAATCCCTAAAAGTTAATAAGCTAAAACCACGCCTAATAGGGCTAAAAAATAAAAAATATGAAAACGCAAACCAACCCAATTTTAATTACGTTTAAAGAACTCCGTCAGGCTGTAGGCTGGCTTGGCATTCTTTTACCTTTTGTGCTTTCCATTTTGCTATATGCTTTAACATCCTGCTCAATTCAAGATTCAATTAGTCAGTATTATTATACTCGTATGGGTTCTTACCTCACAGGAACCTTATGCGCAGTGGGTTTATTCATGCTTGCTTACAAGGGTTATCCGGGCGAAAATGATAGTCTTTTATGCAATTTTGCTGGATTATTCGCATTTGGCGTAGCCTTTATTCCAATGCAACTAAACGTAGGCGATGTGCCATGTCCCGATTGTATTGTATTTTTTACTCAAGGCGATCATTGGTGGCGAGTATTTCACTTCGTATCGGCTGGCCTTTTATTCTTAACAATGGCTTACCTGAGCTATTTTAAATTCACATTAAGCAGCAAAGAAAGCATTAGTAAAAGCGAAAAAAAATACACACGTAACATCATTTACAAGGTCTGCGGTATTATTATATTTTCATGCATCATCCTTTTATTGGGGTATAATATTATTAGGCACTTTTACCCTTCGCTAAAAGTAAATGCCCTAACCTTTTTTATGGAATCAATTATGCTACTAGCCTTTGGTACATCGTGGTTGGTGAAAGGCGAAGGGATTAAATTTTTGAATGATTAGCTATAAATTAAACTAAAAACAAGATCGTCTTCTCTTAAATAAGTTTTACACAATTTTAAATAGGGGAAATTTGATTTAAGGGATCTTGTAAATAATTGAATTTAAATTTTGTTATGATGAAGTTCAAATACTCGGTGCTAATATTAATAACATCAATATTAATCAGCGCCAACTCATGTCAAAAATCCGAGGCAAGACTCTCAAAAGAAGAGATGAAAGATATCGTTGATAGTCGAAATGCTCAACTCGGGGAGTGTTTTAAATCGGGTGATGTTGAACGTTTGGCCTTAATGTATTCCGATTCGGCAAAATTGAGCCCCAACGGTTCTGATTTTGTTCATGGGCGTGAAAATATAAAAGCATTTTGGGCTGAAGATTTTAAAACATCGAAAGTAATTGAGATGAATACCACGGTTTTAACAATTGACGGTAATAGCGAGATTATTTACGAAACAGGTCTAGCCAACTCAAAGATTTTGTATAATGATTCGTTGTACAATGCAGCGGTTAAATACATTAACGTATGGCGTAAACAGCCTGATGGAACTTACCTATTGGATATTGATTTTTGGAATAAGCCGAAAAAGTAACATCCATATATAGTTCTAATAAACCTATCATCGTTACTCTATTAATCTCCTTCCTATTAGGGGGGAGATTAATTTATTATCTAAGTCCGAAATAACTTCTAGATCATCCTTGAAATAAGAATAGCCAGAAAAATAGATATTAGTTTGCGGATAATCACCTAAGTTACTCATTAACTTAGTATAACTGTAAACAAAATGATTATTTGACTGTTGTAGATACATAAATTTTAATCTCAAAATTTTTAGTTGCAGATTTAAAACCTAAGTTCTATCTGTTTACTGAAAAGGGTTAAAAGCAAAGGGCAAACTATCTTTAGTCATAAAAGAGAATATTAATCCTATAAATATATTAACCATGAAAAAGATAATTCTATGGGTTTTAAGCATTCTTTTTGGCCTGATGTTCATTAACTCTGGGCTAAATAAGTTCTTCAACTATATACCAGTACCTGATGATCTGCCAGCAGAAATGATAAAGCTGATGACTGCTTTTATGCAAATAAAATGGCTTATGCCTCTTATAGCAGTTGCCGAAATTATTGGAGGTGTGCTTTTTATAATTCCTAAATTCCGAGCACTTGGAGCAATAATCATTTTTCCTGTTATGGTTGGAATAATTCTAACTCATACATTTAATGCACCTTCTGGACTTCCTTTAGCGCTGATTCTTCTAATAATAAATCTTTGGATAATATTTGAGAACAGAAAAAAGTATATGCCGATGATTAAATAAAAAACAACGTTCTGCTCACATGTAAAGCGTAGTCCAAAGGCTATGCTTTTTTATTGAACAAGTATAGCAAAAATGATGAGCCTCCAAAAAGAGCAGTCTTTAAAAAATAGACACCTAAAATTACTTGTTAAATTTTCGGTAGCAAGCCAGCTAGAGAAGGCTTACATTTGCATAATAAAATATATAGTATGCTTACCGAAGATATAATGTATAAGGCACTCCTCGATAAAGACTCCTCGTTTGAGGGTACTTTTATAGTTGCTGTAAAAACAACTGGTATTTTTTGTCGCCCTACTTGTACTGCGCGTAAACCCAAGAGAGAGAATGTTGAATTCTTTAAGCATTCCAAAGAGGCTATTCTAAAAGGGTATAGACCATGTAAGATTTGTAATCCTTTAGAAAGACTAGGCGAAACACCCGAGTTTATAAAAGATATCATAAAAGAATTAAACAATGATCCATCGGTAAAATTTAAGGATTGGGATTTAATTCAGCGAGGAATAGAACCTAGCAAAATACGTCGATGGTTTGTAAAAAACCATGGGATTACCTTTCAAGCCTATCAAAGAATGCTTCGCATAAATTCTGCTTTTAAAAAAATACAAAACGGAGAACCAATTACATCTGCAGCATTTGATGTTGGCTACGAGTCGTTAAGTGGTTTTAACGACTCATTTAAATCAATATTCGGAGTTTCCCCAACAAATAGTAAAACCAAGCAAATAATAAACATCATTCGGATTGAAACCCCACTGGGTACAATGATGGCAGGAGCAGTGGATAAAGGTATTTGTCTTTTAGAGTTCAGCGATAGAAAAATGCTTGAAACTGAACTTAAATCTTTATCTAAACTATTTAATGCAGATGTAATCCAAGGATCTCATCACCATTTCGACTTATTAACCCTTCAGCTAATCGAATATTTCGATGGGAAAAGAAAAGAATTTACGGTTCCTTTATCAACTCCCGGTACCGAATTTCAACAACATGTTTGGGAGGCACTTAAGAAGATACCTTATGGCTCAACCCGATCGTATAAGCAACAATCAATATCCTTAAGCAAACCTGAAGCGGTAAGAGCCGTTGCACATGCAAATGGAATGAATAGAGTTTCAATTATAATTCCGTGCCATAGGGTAATTGGCGAAGATGGTAGTTTGACTGGATATGGTGGTGGAATTTGGGAGT
>DQHR01000030.1 GCA_003531155.1 Bacteroidales bacterium
AAGTGGCTAACTGCTAGAGCACTTTTCCCCATTGCTGAGATTTTTAAATACTTTACTCCAGAGGATTTCAACAACTTCGACGAGATAAGGCGGTTCATCTTTGATACCATTGATAGGTACAGGCAAAGCAAAGGACGTGGCATTATCGCTAAATTTTACCGCGAGCGTTATGATGAGTATCAGATTTTTTCGCGCATTGGTGATGGCTCTATGGGCGGTAAAGGTCGTGGGTTAGCTTTTATCGATTCGGTATTAAAGAGAAATTACTTAATTCATAAATTTGAGGGAGTTACGCTTACAATACCTCGTACCGTTGTGCTTAGCACAGATGTCTTCGACGAATTTATGGAGATAAATAATCTTTATCCCATAGCCATGTCGGATATCAGCAATGAGGAGATGCTTCGTCATTTTCTTAAAGCCGCAATTCCATCAAGAATCCATAAAGATCTTTTCTCATTTATAACCTTTGCTCGAAACCCTATAGCTGTTCGCTCATCGAGCCTTTTGGAGGATTCGCACTATCAGCCTTTTGCCGGGATATATTCCACCTATATGATTCCTAATCTTCACGAAAACGAGCACCAAATGCTCGAGATTTTAGGTCAAGCAATAAAGTGTGTTTACGCATCAGTTTACTACAAGGAAAGCAAGGCGTATATGCAGGCAACTCAGAATGTAATTGACGAGGAGCGCATGGCTGTTGTTTTACAGGAGGTTGTTGGAACAGCGTATGGACATAAATTCTATCCAACCTTCTCTGGCGTTGCAAGATCATTGAATTTTTACCCCATTGAACCCGAAGAGCCATCAGATGGAATTGCAAGCGTTGCTTTAGGTTTAGGGAAACATGTTGTAGATGGAAGACCAAGTCTTCGTTTTTCGCCAAAGTATCCCAAAAAGGTATTTCAACTTTCAATCCCAGAAATGGCTTTGAGCGAAACACAAAAATCATTCCTTGCCCTAGATTTAAGGGCATCAAGTTTTGTTCCATCAACTGATGATGGTATAAACCTGCTTGAGTTAGATGTTCGTGAAGCCTATAACGATGGAACTCTTACTTTGCTTGCATCAACATTTGATAACGAGAACCAGCAAATTAAGGAAGGGTATAATGGGCAAGGACTTCCAATTCTATCTTTTTCTGGTATTTTAAAGCACTCAAAGTTCCCTCTTGCCGAAATACTCAGTACACTCCTTAAACTTGGGGAGCACGAAATGAATACACCTGTTGAGATCGAGTTTGCGGTAAACTTGAATGTTCCTGAAGGCCATCCAAAACTTTTTAGTTTTTTGCAGATTCGCCCTATAGTTCAAAACCGTGAGATTGTAAATGTTGATATTGATAATATCAAAAAAGAAGATTTGATTCTCTATTCTGAATCGTCGCTTGGAAATGGGAAAATACAGGATATTTACGATGTTGTATATGTTAAACCCGAATCCTTCGATAAAGCGCGTACCTGTGAGATTGCTCTGATTATTGAGTCTCTAAATCAGAAACTGGTAAACGAAGGTAAACCTTATATCCTAATTGGACCAGGTCGATGGGGTTCGGCCGATAAATGGCTAGGAATACCGGTTAAGTGGCCGCAAATATCAGGCGCAAGGCTAATTGTTGAGGCAGGGCAGGAGAATTACAGGATTGATCCTAGTCAGGGAACCCACTTTTTCCAAAATCTCACTTCGTTCAGGGTTGGTTATATTACCGTTAATCCTTATGTAAATCAAGGATATCTTGATTACGAATACTTGAATAATGCCGAAAAGGTTTATGAAGATGAACTTGTACGTCATGTTTCATTCGATGAACCTCTCGAAGTAATAATCAATGGGCAAAATCGGAAGGCTGCGGTGTTAAAGAGGATTGGAACTGTTGAGGGAAGTTAGTTTTGAAAATTTCTCTTTAGGTAGTAAAGTATTTTCCTCCCTTTATTCTCTACCCCTAGCGTTGCATCAATCAGTTGATGCTCTATCACGTATGGTAATTCCTCTTTAATCCATTCGTAACGCATGGTGAGAAAAAGTAAGATATCCATGCAATGCGCCTTTACAGCTGGTTTGGAGTTTTTATCGATTAACCACTCAAAGCATGTTTCTACTATTGGTTCCATGTCAACATTTTTGAGTAGCTCGCATGCATCTTTAGGAAATATATTTTTGGAACAATTACTCATTGCAATGTTAAGCAGTTTGCTGAAATGCCTCTGAGCGCTTGAGTTTTTTATGGTAGGTATTAGTTCTATTATTTTAGATAAATTAAGACTGAAAATATCAGGATTTGAGGTAAGCGCATTTTCCAAAACCCATGCAGCATGGAAGCTAAGTTTTTCGTTATCCGATTGGCATAGCTCAAATAAAATGGTAATTCCATCCTCCATACAAACAAATTGTTCAGCAAGGGCTATACAATCCTTTTTAATCATAATGTAATTAAGCCTATCGATAAGAATATCTTTTTCCATACATTTGCCAATTCTTAAATTTGTTGGTTTTTAAAATTAGCAATCAAAGCAATTCGATGGATTACAGTAACGATATTTTACAGAAACTTTTTGCGAAGTACCCTTTTAATCAAGATGTTCTTGCAGATATTATTTTCGGTGATAACCATTGTGCCGTTCAACTGACTAATGGGAATGTTGGAGTTTGCTCTACGTTAGGAACTAGGTTGATAGGAGATGTGTCTGTTCTTTCAAATCCCGATTTTAGTTGTATTGAGCATCGTATTATTGCAAACGCGTGGGTGAACGCAAATGCTAATTATAACCTAAATCCTTGTGGGGTAGGTAATATTTTTGATGCTATTAATTTTGCTAGGTTTAAAAACATTGTGATGGTTGGTTATTTTGAATCTCTGGCCAATACGTTTAAAGAAAAAGGGATAGAAGTTGCCATTTTTGATTTGGATTCGGATGAAAAGCCTGTAGAATCTATCGATAATCAAAGCGAATATCTTTCAAAGGCTGATGCCATAGTGCTCACAGCAACAAGCATATTCAACATGACGTTTGGTAAGGTTTTGTCCCAATCTAACCCTAAAGCCGATATTTTTGTGCTTGGACCATCAACACCCATTGATTTGCTGATGTTTAGCGATTCAAGGGTGAAGGTTCTTTTTGGAACCTTATTCAATAAAGACGATTCAAGAGTTCTCGATATAATTCGATCAGGCGGTGCTGCAAAAACATTTCTACCTTTAGCAAAGAAAGTTTATTTTTGTGGAAATTTTAATGCGAAGTAGTTAGTAAACAGTAGAAAAACTCAATGCCAACATTTGATAAAATAAAACAAATAATGCAAAAGCATACAGTTGGTATTGCTGGCGCAGGTGGTCTTGGGAGCAACGTAGCAATGGCGCTAACGCGTGTTGGAATCGGTAAACTGATTATCGCTGACTTCGAT
Organism: Bacteroidales bacterium; assembly: GCA_003531155.1. Taxonomy (GTDB): domain Bacteria; phylum Bacteroidota; class Bacteroidia; order Bacteroidales; family Tenuifilaceae; genus UBA8529. Next base: position 3,406 of record DQHR01000030.1, read on the forward strand.
GTTGTATCGGAAAGTAACCTAAATCGACAATTCTATTTTTCTGATCAAATTGGAAGGGTCAAGGTTGAAACGTTAAAGGAAAATCTTAATAGGATTAATCCTGACGTTAAGATTGAAATTCATAATTTGAAACTTGATGCAGATAACCTGCTGTCAACTTTTGCAAATGTAGATGTAATGGTTGAGGCTTTTGATAAAGCAGATTGTAAACAAATAATTGTTGAAGCATTTCAAATATCAAAACCTAGTACTCCATTAATTTTAGGTAATGGTATGGCTGGTTGGGGAAAATCTAATGAGATGAGAGTTCAACAATATGGGAATTTATATATTTGCGGCGATAATGTAGCTGAGATTGGACCAGAAATGCCACCCATGGCGCCAAGGGTGTTGATTTGTGCCGCAATGCAGGCAAACACAGTGATGAGCATTTTATTACAAAAGAAATTTGGCAATGAATATAATTTTGAACCATAACCCCGAAATTATTGAGACAAATAGCGATTCGATAACAATTTCGGAGTTGCTAAAGATTAAGTCGTTTACGTATAAGCAATTGATTGTTAAGGTTAACGATGTGCTTGTATTGAATGAGAACTATTCAACAACATCCATTAAAGGCGGTGATAATGTAATGGTTATTCACCTAATGACTGGTGGATAACTTTTTACCAGTTTTAGTTAATAGCATCATTTTGTTAATTAAATTTGTGTAATTATTTTATTTTTAATACGCTGTAATGAAGGGACAGGATATTTGGAGGAAAATTCAACCTTGGGTAAAAAACAAATTTATCCTTACTTCCTTCGTTTTCCTTCTTTGGCTTATAATCTTCGATCGTAGCAATTGGTTTGATATGGTTGGAGAGGTTAGAGCAATCCATAAACTCGAAGACGAAAAGGACTACTACCAAAAAAAGATTCAATCCGATAATCAAAAGCTCAAAGAGCTTAAAACCAACGACGAAAACCTTGAGAAATTTGCTCGCGAGCAGTACCTTATGAAAAAATCCGATGAGGTAATATTTGTAGTTGAAGAGTAAATTCGCTATATTTCAATCAGTTTCGCTTTTATTGATATAGATAATTAATATAGTTAACATATATCATTGCTATATATGGCTTGTAATTCTATTAGATACCTACTTTTGCTACTCTAAAACCAAACTTGTATGAAACTACCACGTTCCTACTACAACCTGCTTTCCTTCATTGGAACTGTAATTGCAGCGGTTAGTTTTTTAGTAATACTTTTCCTTTTTATCATATCCCTTTTCTTTGAGAGTAGTTCCTACCTTGGGCTGTTCATGTATATCATCGTTCCAGTTTTCCTAGTTATAGGTTTACTGATTATTCCTTTTGGAATGCTCTTAGAGATGAGAAGGAGGAAAAAACGTGTTCAGGTTTACCTTAAAGGCGAATGGCCTGTTATTGATTTAAATGTTTCGAGATATAGGAATGCAATTATAATTTTTGGAATAGGTACTGTTCTGTTTTTACTTTTAACAGGACTAGGTAGCTATGAGGCATTCCATTATACCGAATCAGTTGAGTTTTGCGGCACCCTTTGTCACGAGGTGATGAAACCTGAACATGAGGCATACCAAAATTCACCTCATGCACGTGTAACTTGTGTTGAGTGTCACGTTGGTTCGGGTGTAGGTTGGTATGTTAAGTCAAAATTATCAGGGTTGCATCAGGTTTATGCTGTTTTAACCAACGATTTTCATCGTCCAGTTGGAACACCATTACATGATTTACGCCCTGCTGGCGAAACTTGCGAGCAATGCCACTGGCCACAAAAATTCTATTCACGTCAATTAAGGAGCGAGAAGCATTTCTTAAGCGATAGCATGAATACCGAGTGGAATATCAACTTACAAATGAAGATTGGACCTTCGAATAGTGCAATGGGCTTAGCTGAGGGTATTCATTGGCATATCAATCCAAAAGTTAAAATTGAGTACATTTCTAACGAAGATAAACGAGAAGAGATTCCTTGGGTTCGATATACAAACTTAGAAACTGGTGAGGTTACTGAATTTAGAGATACCGAGGCAGAAGTTGAACAAGATGTAATTGATAAGTCAGAGAAAAGAACTATGGACTGTATCGATTGCCACAATCGCCCATCACATAACTACTTAACTCCAGCAACATTTATTGACCAATCTCTTACATCAGGTGCAATTCCAAAAGACTTACGTTTTATTAAAAAAGCAATGATGAAGGCTTTTGTTGAACCAATGAAGAGTACTACGGATAGCACTTTGGCTCAAATCGATAGCTTAATTCATGGATACTATAAAGAAAAGAAACCTTGGATTTACAACACCAGGTTAGATGATATAAATAAATCAGTAGCCGAAGCTAAGAGACAATTTGGTTATAATATGTTTCCGGAGATGAAAGCTAGTTGGGATGCATATCCTGAACATATTGGTCATAAAGTATTCGATGGTTGCTTTAGATGCCATAACGATACGCACGTTAGCACCGATGGAAAGAAAACAATATCTAAGGATTGTAATATTTGCCATACAATTGCTTCGCAAGGTATTGCTGGTCAGGAACAGTATTCTCCACTAAACCAATCGCTTGAATTTGTTCATCCAAAGGATATTGGTGATGAATGGAAGACAACTAAATGCTCGGTTTGTCATCGAAATTTATATTGATAATTTGCTCAAATAAGATAAAAACCCCTCAATTTATTGAGGGGTTTTTTATTACATTGCATCGAACTTATTCAATATTTATAAAGTGATTGATAATATTTATCGAGGAATATGTGATAGTCCTGTTGGCCTGTTGATTGTTGAAAGCGATGGGTCGTATTTAACCTCAATTCTATTTAATGGCGATGATATTTCTTTGAGCCAAGACCCCAATGGTATTGTAGCTAATTGTATTGAACAGTTGAAGGAATATTTTAAAGGAGAACGGAAAATCTTCGATTTACCATTAAAGCCAGATGGTACCGATTTTCAACAAAAAGTTTGGGAGAAAGTTTATCAAATTCCATTCGGAGAAACCAAATCTTATGGAGCATTAGCAGTTGCGCTTGGCGATGCAAAGTTAAATAGGGCTGTTGGCCTTGCCAATGGTGCAAATCCGATTCCAATTGTTATTCCATGTCATCGGGTGATTGGGAGCGATGGTAGCCTTACAGGCTATGCTGGCGGATTGGAAAGAAAAAAATGGTTGCTTAATCATGAATCAAATTATCATATAGTTACAAAAGGACAATTGAAACTTTTCTAAAAAAAGGTTTTACTTATGCAGCAACTTTTCGTTTTATTCGTCTCTTAACCTGCACGTTATTTTATCAATAAAAAAACGTGCAGGTTAAGAGACGAATAA
>DQHR01000110.1 GCA_003531155.1 Bacteroidales bacterium
ACTTTACTCCTTTCCCCGAGTGGCATGTTAGACCTGGATTAGGCTTTTATGTGCCACTCGGGGAAAGGAGTAAAGTCATAAGAATAGAGTAGTCCCCCTCGAGTATTGCCTAAATTACCAGAGCCAGCCACATCGCGAATAATGTTAAATCCAAGTCCACTATGAAAATTAATAAAATTATGATCCCACGAAAGACTATAGGTTTGATATGCATCTTTTATTGCCATCCATTGATTTCGGTAATTAAGCACTGTTCTATGACCTGCTATACCTCCAGCAAATGATGGTCCAAGAAAAAGTGGACTTGAATAGAACTGTGTGAAACTAGGATCCTGAGCACTCGCAGAAAGGCTAAGAATAAAAAAAACAAATAAATTCAAGATTCTTTTCACTACAACACTACATTAAAAAACATTTATATACAATTAGTAATCATTTAATTATCTCAATAATGTTACATTACCCTTCCTATCGAACGATTTCCCGTTGGTGTACTTCCCGATTGCTCGCCAGATATAAACTCCCTGATCACATAGTTTACCTTTATAATATCCATCCCAACCTATCTTAACATCAGTTGATTCAAACATCTGTTCCCCCCAACGGTTGAATATCATTAATTTATATTCAATAACACCATAGTGTACAGGATGAAATACTTCATTCAAATAATCAACCTCATCATAGACACCACCATTAGAACCATTCTTATTAGGAACAAAAGCATTAGGGAATTCAATTTTTCCTACTCCTTCAACCCAAACAGCAGGATATACTGAAACAAAATCCTGGCATGGACCTAAAGTGTCGTGTGACCATGCAGTTAATGTAACCTTAAATTCGCCAAGTTCTTTATATTTATGGACAGGATCTTTCTCAGTTGACTCAGTTCCATCACCAAATTTCCATATGTAGTTACTACCGAACTGGGTTAAATTATAGAAGTGGACTTCTGCATCTGGAAGCATAACTCTGTTTGGGAAAGCCTTAAATGCAGCAATAGGATTCTGGAACACTCTATACGTCTTATAGTAGAAAGAAGTTCCTCCATCGCCTTCAACCTTTAACTTTACAACATAGTAACCCGGTTCGGTGAAGGTATGAATTGGTTCGGCCTCAGTTGAAGTTGTTCCATCAGAGAAATCCCAAAAATAATTTCTGCCATACTGTGAAGCATTAATAAAAACAACCTTAAACGGTGAGCAGCTTTTGTCAATTTCAGAATCAAAGAATGGAATTGGAACAGTTGGCAACAACCTTAATATATTAGATGATGAACTATTACAACCGTGCAGTGGCTCAACAATCTTTAGGCTAACAGTATAAATATTATCATTACTATTCTGACCCCATTTTAAATAAGTATGATCATCCGGATGCTTTAAGTTTGAAGTAAACCCATCGCCAAAATTCCAAAGGTATGTCCACGCATCTGCAGCAGGATTAGACTGGTTGGTGAAATTAAATGTTGCGTCGGGAAAAATCTTTAGAGGAGGATTAATTCCAAAATTAGAGACTGGAGTAGCATATATAGTAATTGGAACTATAATGGAATCAACACATTCGTATTCCGAACTTGCTTTAAGTTTTACATTAAAAGTCAAATCAGTTTCTGTACCATTAACAAACCTATGATTTGGAAGCTTTAGGTTAGAATTTGTACCATCCATAAAATCCCACCGGTAGAAATACCCATTCTGGGTTGTGTTATTAAAATCAACCAATAAAGGGCTACATCCAGCATCTTTATCAACATTAAACATTGCTGTAACCTCAGGGTAAGCAAAAACTGTTTGTGAAGTACTATTCTGACAACCATGTGGAATAGTCGTAGCGTTCAATGAAATAATGTATGGCTGAACACTGCCCGTCAAGTTATGAATAGTGTCTCTAATAATTTCATTCCTATCCATCGTAGTGATTGTATCATTGGCTAAATAGAAAGTGTACTGTAAGTTTGTCCCTACTGAAAGATTATGGAGTTCAATTGGAAATGGAGAACAGAGAACGCTCTCGTTAGTCATTTCATACGAAGCAACTGGGCGAGGGTGTACAGTAACCATGTTAGAAACAGAATTGACACACTGATGAACTGACGTAGCCACTAAATTAATGGTATATGTTGTATCTTTAATTGCAGAACTATTCTTATAACTTATACCTTGCGGTTCAAATAATGATGAAAATTTGCCATTTCCTAAATCCCAATTATAAGTTGTAGAATTGTTAAACGAAATCGTATTATTCTCTATATCGGTCAATAAGGTGGGACATCCCTCCGGATTTGTAAAATTAAAATTGGGATAAATATGAGGGAATACTTTCACATTCAACTTAGTTGAATCAATACAAGTTGCATCGTTAACATAGCTTGTTACTAAAGTGATAATCGGAGTTTGAACAAGAAGTGGCAGGTTCGTATTATTAGTAGTGTTTACATATTCATGAGTACCTGGCTGCGCATTAAATATTCTAGGTGAACCATCTCCAAAATCCCACCGATAATTATATCTAGGTGATAAAGACGAGTTATTTAATGTAATAGTCAAGGGGGTACAACCTTCAAACTTATCCCATTGAAAATCAGCTTTAATTAAAGGATAAACCGTTAATAAAGTATCCTTTATGCTCTTACATCCAAAACTATTAGTATTTGTTAATTTTAAGGTGTAGAATTGCTCTTGATCCTTATAAGGATGGCTATAAATATGGGGTACAGGAGTATCAACGGCAGAAGTTCCCCCATCGCCAAATTCCCATAAAGGCACTCCTAATCCAGATGAATTATTAGTTATAGTAATTGTTAATGGATTACAGCCCTTGTCATTACTAATATCAAAACTTGTTTTTACCTTTGGATAAATAGTTATAGGTTTACTAATTGAGTCGATACAACCTGTTCGATTATCAAGAGTTACTAGTTTGATTGTATCCAGTAAAATACTATTATCCGTAGTATTATCTATTAGATATGGGAACGAGGTTTTATCTAATTTAAGAATGCTTCCGTTATAGATAGTACTCCAAAAGAATCTATCCCCATTAAGTGAAGTATTTGTTAAATCTATGTTGAATGGAGTACATTGCGATTGCTGAGCAAATACAAAACCAGCTTCCACCTTTGGATATACTGTAACATCAACAATTAAACTATCGATGCACCCGTTAGGGTTAATTGTCAACAGTTTTACAGGGTATATGCTATCGACACTACCTCTATTCGTGAACAGCTGCGTTACATCATCCAATTTATTAAAAGTAACAGCACTTTGACCATTACCGAAATCCCATAGGTACACTAAATTTGAACCAAACGAAGTATTATCAAATGTTACATTCATATCTGAACAACCAATGGTGCTCCCTGTAGGAACAAAATCAGCATCAACTACAGGGTATACCTCTAAATCGCGCGTTAAAATAGAAGGACATCCTTCATTATTTCTTACTTCTAATTTGATTGTATAAGTTACTGGGAGGTTAGGATCCAAATTGGTAAATTGTCGTGTAAATGGATTACCAACTAAAAACGATTCGGGAGGTAATGCCGCATCATAATCCCAATTGTATATAGCAGCTCCTATTGCAGATGGTTTAAAAGTAACATCAAAAGGAGTACAATTAGATGCATGCTCCATTGTAAAATGCGATTCTACCCTATTGTATACTTCTATGTCTTGCTTAATTGAGTCGGAACATCCAAACTCACTTACTACCTTAAGCTGAGTTGAATAAACAACATTATTAAGAGCATCGTCGTTAAAAAACTGATGTGTTGGATTTTTATCAATTGAGGATCCGCCATCGCCATAATCCCAATAATAATTAGTATTTACCAAAGGATTGATGGTACCTGTAAAAATACTATTGTTTGTATAATTTACAGTTAATGGGTTACAACCCATCGTTATATTTGGGTTAAATGCAGCCTTTACCTCTGGATAAACAGATACAGGTAATTCAATATAATCTGAGCAATTGGCATGGTTAACTACAGTCAGTCTAGGATTAAGGTTTTGTACTAAACCTGTTTGGTTAATGAACTGGTGAAAAATTTGAGGTGGATTTGCTGGCAATGTGGTAGCATCTGTTCCTCCACCATTCCAATCCCAGCGGTATTCAGTAATACCAGGATACTTGTTGTATGAAAACCAAACATCAAGAGGAGAACAACCGTAACTTGTATCGATAGCAAATTGAGCATCGATGAATGGGTATACAGTAAC
>DQHR01000113.1 GCA_003531155.1 Bacteroidales bacterium
TGTTGCTTTGAGCTAAGTTTAAATAGAATGCGAACCAGTTTTCCACAAAGCACAATTAGCGACTGTTTCTTCTTCAATGAATTGTTGTCTCGGCGTGTGGTCAAGTATTGATACAACGCCCGGAATTCAGCGTTCTTAGCTACCAACGTTAGCCCAATATGTGCCTCTTGGGCTTTAGGAGACGCTTTGTGTTCCCTGTTTCTCCCCGTTNNCTAACGGTGCTGTAAGCCAAGTTTTCTTTACTTAGTCTACCTAACCCAAGTTTCGATTTTCCAGCCTAAAAATAGCCCAAAAATAAAATTTTGATCACGTATTTACTGGGTTTGAAGGTCGTAAAACACCCAAAAATGTAATAGTAGTGACCTAAATCAAATTTCCATGGATACCAATTCCATTTACTATATATCATTACTTTGATAGACTCTAAATGGAATAAAAATATACATTTCATGGAGGTAATCCATTAAAATTAACCATAATTCAAAAGTAGTGACCTAAAAAATTTAAGCAATCCAGCTATAGCTGGGTTGCTGGCACTATAAATCGAAACTTGGGTTAAGCACATTAACTGTAATAAGTACCCAAGGCTCGAAAAATAGAAAAACAGCAACGCGGGCAAATCAACACCAAGTTCATCAAGGAAAATTACGACGATATGCTACGACACTGGCTCACTCCATTCGAGAAGGAACCGTTTCGGCTTCGCTTATTATGGGCAAACTCGGTTGTACGCACGCCAAAACAGTCTGCCCTGTTACACTTTTAAAAATCTTTCATTGGTTAAGGGTATTAAAATATCTAGGAATAATTTGAATTAATAATTTAAAACCGCCCAGATACTAAGTACAAGTCTACACAATAAGTGACCAGTTCTATCCGTCAAGATCACATAATCTTGTTTAGATGGGGCACAACAAAACTGGATAGTTATTTTTTCTGTGGTTTTGTACTAAGTATAGTACCTTTCTAGCTGCAATTGCATTTGGCACAACTATACTCAAATTAAGCATTAGCAAACAAAATGTTAACTGTCATATTTATGAGGCAAATACTACCTTCAAATAGCATCAGGTAGGTAAATCAACCACCTCCTTTAAAAAGTAACTAACTTATTTAAACCTACCTCACCCCCTTTTACTATATGAGTAATTTCGAGAACTTTTGCCCCTTGATATATCTGACTTCCAGGGGNNAAAATCACAACAAAAAGCAAAAATATTTTCCAGAAAGAATAAATGCGGGATGGGTATTGGCAACCGCAAGGGATATGTTTGGTTCCTGAAGCACTTATATTAAGACGAATGAAAACGTCTTTTGGATCCCAAAATTTTAGAAAAAAAATCCAAAATATTTTTCCCGAAAATGGATCCAAAACGCTTTCTCAAACGTCTTAATATAGTAATCTATTTTCCAAAAAGGGGGAGTACAATTTGAAGCGGTTAGGGAAGAGGGTATTTTCTTTATTGCTGGTGGTTGTTTTACTTGCGGCAACTAGTTCCGCTTTTGCGGCAACGTCCAGTTTGAAAGCGCCACCGGAGCCAAGTAAGGCGTATAAGGAAGTAGGTATTGAGTCTTTACAATACCTTCGGGATTGGGGGTGTAATTTAATATCCAGCGGAGGCGGTTATATCAGTATAACTGGTTTTACTAAGGCTTATCAAAATGTGAACTATATTATGGTAAGATTATACCTTCAACGTTGGGACGGAAGTAGTTGGGTAGATTTGTCAAATTGGCCGTTTGAAGAATATAACGCCTCTAGTGTAAATGGAGTAAAAAGTTTACAAGTAGCGAAAGGTTATTATTACAGAGTAAGGGCGGAACATAGCTTGACTAATGGCGGTATTACTGAACCTACTACACCTGCGAAATCTTATTCTTCATCAATTTATATAGAGTAAAAAACGGGGGCATCAGGTACGCCCCCGTTTTAATGCATAGATTTAACTATTTTCAAAGCTTCTTCTTTTTCAATTTTTCCTTCCAATTCGTATACTATGCCTTGCTTTATCCATGTAATGCTTATGTTTTCATTTTTAAATATTATAATTCTACCGTTGCTATCTCCAATTTTAATATTTTGAACAATTGCATCTTCAATATCATATCCATATCCCTGAACATAACCATCCGATGCATTCATTTCAGAAATCAAAAGATAATTTGTATTATAACTATTATATTTCAGAGTAACTACTGCTGTGGCTTTTCCCGTCTCCTGAAATTTAACCTGCTCAAGTTTATAATTAGCGGGGATATATTGAGGAGTGGCAATGGAAAAAGGGGAAGCCGATTTAGCTTCTTCCAGGGAAACTGTTCTTTCTTGATCAATGTTAACTTCTCTAATGTCTTTAGGTGGTGGGGGAACTTGGTTAGGCTCTATGTTCGTGTATTCAGTTTTGATATTCATTTGCGTGACGCTTAATAGATTCGCCACTGTACTTACTATTTTCTCTCCTAACGCCTTGGCCTTTACCGGAAAAGAAAGGGATAAGGTTCCAGCTAAGAGTATAATGATCCCGGCAACCGTGGCCAACCTCAAAGATAAAAGATTTTTCCTTTGAGTTGCACAAGGTTTATTTGACAGGAACTGTTGATCTTTTAGCTTTTTCTCAAATCTTCTCCAGGATTCTTCCAGTGGAGGAGGGGTGGGGGACTCTACCATTTCGTGTACTGCCTCTTTAAACAGTTTTTCCAGTTCAATATCGGAATATTGTTTTATGATTATATCACCTCTTCCGGTTCTATCAACCTATTAATCTTATGACGGTTGAGATGGTCTTCTGGATTTAATAATTTTTTAATTCCTTCTCTGGCGCGAATTAGACGGGACTTAACAGTTCCAACCGGTATTTCCAGAGTTGTACTTATCTCATTAACTGACATGTCTGCGTAATATTTTAGATAAATTATACTCTTATATTCGGGTTGAAGGTTTCTAATTAAATGCTGAATAATTTGTTTTTTTTCTTTATCTAATAAAACAGTTTCTGGGGAGATTAACTGGTTGTCCAAGTAAATATCTCTAGCCTCTGGGAAAAGCGCGCTTTTGGAACGGTGGCGGATAATATCCCTAGCTGTGTTGGAAGCCATGCGGCACAGCCAGGTCTCTAGTTTTGAAGGATCTTGAAGTTGTTCGATTTTGTTTTGGACTTTTAGAAATACTTCGTGAACCGCGTCTTCGGCTAAACCGATATCATTGGTAATGAAAAGCGCCGCTTGAAAAGTCGGTTTGTAAAAAAGTTCATAAACAAACCTTAAGGCTTGTTTATCTCCATTTTTTAGTTTTAGTACAATTGTTTCTGTTTTCAAATTTTTAAAAACCTCCAACCTCTATTTGGGGTTGTTATTTTCATTGAATTGTTTTGGATATTCTCTTACCCAATTGTGATCATCACGCCAGTCATATGTTTGACCTTTTAAAATATTCAACGTTTGATTTCCGATCAAGATTTCACTATTGTTTAACCATTTTACATACGGGTCTTCATCAGGATAGTTCCAATAGATAGTTTTTTTCTTTTGTTTCTTTAAGTCTACCAGTTCTCCTCTAACTGAATCAGCACTTAACGAGTCTCCGTGATGAATATATGTATTAATTTATTTATATTTTGTGGTTAAATATAAATTGTGACTCTTGAAACACGCTCTAAAACAGGTAATCCATTATTTTTATTTCATTATAAGTTGATTATACTATATTTTATAAATATATGAAATATTTTAGTCGCGTTTTGTCTCATTTTTAATGTAAACTCATTAGTAATATCCGTTGCTGCCATTGATTGACTTGTGTTTTACATATTATCTTTCTAGAAATTAGTTTCCGAAAATATTCTTATTGAAAATTGATTCAAAACTCCCGGTAATCTTATGATTACAATAATCGTAAATCTTCTGGTGTTGAATATGAGTTAAAACTAAAAAAAACGCAAAAAGTTTGTCTTCGCAGATACAAACTTTTTGCGTTCGTTAATTAAGATTCCTTCTTCGCTCTTTCTATAGCCTCTTGCACAACTTCCCTGGCCGGCCCGCCAAAAACTTTGTGCGCCTCTACACAATGATTTATATCAATTGCCTTATAAACATCCTCATCAATCATAGGCGAAA
>DQHR01000149.1 GCA_003531155.1 Bacteroidales bacterium
GCATATGGCAAACTGTTTGGCTTGAACCCGTTAACGACAATTTTATTACATCTCTAAAAACATCAACTAATATTGATCAGAAAAGTGTTTCAATAACTGCTTTTGCAAATAAATTAAATGAAGATGAATTAGTAGAAGTAAAGATCTTTTCTGAGGGTAAAATAGTAGCCAACGGCAAGTCATCATTGAACAATGAAGTGCTTCNNGGCTGAGAAAAATCTCAACCAAAAGGAATGAAAATGGCATTGTTCGTTTGCAACTAAATAATAAGGATTATTTTCAATTTGGTCCACTCGATCAAGGCTGGTGGCCTGATGGGCTTTACACAGCAGCAACCGATGAGGCTCTAAAGTTTGATATTATCAAAACTAAAGATTTTGGATTTAATCTGATTAGGAAACATGTAAAAGTTGAACCTGCCCGATGGTATTACTATTGCGATAAACTAGGTATGCTTGTTTGGCAGGATATGCCAAGTGGCGATGGTTGGGCTGGTTGGGAAACTGACAAATATTATACTGGTCAAGAATTAGTGAGAACACCTGAATCTGAAGAGAATTATAAAAAAGAATGGAAATCAATTATTGATTATCTATACTCAAATCCATGCGTGGTTACCTGGGTTCCATTCAATGAAGCTTGGGGACAGTTTAAAACTGTTGAAATTGCTGAAATGACCAAAAGTTACGATCCAACTAGACTTGTTAACTCAGCAAGTGGAGGTAATTTCTTTTCAGTAGGTGATATGCTTGATATCCATAATTACCCTGAACCTAAAATGACTCTCTACGATGGAAATAGAGTATGTGTTCTTGGTGAATACGGAGGAATAGGTTTAGCCGTTGAGAATCACCTTTGGTTGAAAGATCGTAACTGGGGCTATGTTCAGTACAAAACCTCTGAAGAAGCAACAAATGCTTATATAGATTTAGCAGAAAAACTTAAGAAGTTAATTAACTCTGGATTCTCTGCAGCAATCTATACTCAAACCACAGATGTTGAAATCGAAGTAAACGGTTTAATGACCTACGATCGTAAGGTTATTAAACTTAACGAAGAAAAAATTAGAAAAATTAACCTAGAAGTTTGTAATTCGTTAAATGCTAAATAGGACATTCATTCATAAATTTTAAAAGGATAACAACCTTCACGAGGTCTAAAATGAAAATATCATTTATATTAGTCGAGCCTGCTGTCCCTGAAAATGTAGGGGCAGCAGCTAGGGCAATCAAAACGATGGGATTTACCGCTCTCAGATTAGTTAACCCTTGCAATCACCTTGATGACAAAGCTAAAATGCTTGCTCATGCATCGCATGATATTCTCGAAAACGCAGTGGTTTACTCCTCACTAGTTGAAGCAGTTAAGGATTTAGATTTTATCATCGGTACCACTGCGAAGCAACGATGGGTAAAACTCGATATAATTCCAAGCAACGAGCTAATCTCATTCATTCAAAATAAAGGTAATTCCATTAACAACATCGGAATTGTTTTTGGTCGCGAGGAATCAGGATTAACTAACGATGAGATTAGCATATGTAATCGAGTATCTACAATTCCTTTAGCAAACCCCTACCCTTCAATTAATCTGGCACAAACTGTAATGATATATGCATATATACTCTCTTCATTACAAATGACTATTCCCTCGGAAAAAGGTTTTGCAAACGACCAAAGTTTCAAAACCTTGAAGGAAAGAGTTAACGATATATTAAGTATCGCAGAAATTACACCTGAAATGATGATTTATGGAAGAATCCACGAGCGAATAGCCGAACTTGGAGAAAAAGATATCAAACTTCTCCACTCAGTNNACTTCAAAACTCATTGAACATATCAACAAGTAAATCAATATATTACAACTAAGGTTGTATACTTAGGAACTTATCAATCTCATCAATCGCTAGTCATAATAAACAATGGCAACATGGCAAAGCTATTGAAGTATGGTCTTAGTCGATCGGTATTATAAAAGCGTTGAATATTTACAACCTTTTTTTGGCTAGTTACAACATCAATAGGAACTGTATCATAACGACCATTCTTAAGAACAACAAGTCGACCATGAACTCCTTTAAGAATCAGATCAAGCGCTAAGTTACCAAATGCCATAGGTACAATGGAATCTATTGCATCGGGTTCGCCTCCTCTAACAAGGTAACCAAGGTTCTGACTAATAATATTTACCGTTTTTCCNNGCTTGCTTAGAAACCGTTTCGCCAATACCTCCCAATTTAGCATGACCAAAAGCATCCTTTTCGGTGCCTTGCGTACTCATGGCTTCCATCCCTTTAAACATTGCTCCCTCCGAAACAAGAACAGTAGAATACCTGCTAGGGTTTTTATCTCTATCCTCCATGAGAAGTTGAGTTAGCCTTTCAATATCAAACTTATGCTCTGGAATGACACAACGATTTGCAACTCCAGCCATGGTTGGAAGCATTGCCGTAAATCCAGCATAGCGGCCAAATACTTCCATTACAAGAATTCGCTCATGTGAACCTGCTGAAGTCCTCAAAATATCAGTAAGAGCAATTGTTCTAGTAACACAAGTACTAAAACCTATACAATAATCGGTACCTGGGACATCATTGTCCATTGTTTTAGGGATTGCAATAACCTTAACTCCCTCTTTATACAATCTAACCCCATAGCTCAAAGTATCATCACCTCCTATAGGTATTAAATAATCAACACCCATAAAATGTATATTTTTAAGCACATCAGGAGTTAAATCGTTCAATTCCTTGTTATAGTGCTCTTGAAGATGATCTGGCACTGATGACTTTGAAACCTTACTAGGATTGGTTCTTGATGTATGCAAAAAAGTTCCACCAGTTCTAAAGGCCTTATTAACTCTCTCCTCGGTAAGCACCTCAAAGCAATTGCTATTATCAACCTTTTTNNAAAAAGGTTGATAATAGCAATTGCTATTATCAACCTTTTTATCTCTTATAATTTCAATCATTCCAGCCCATCCTCGTTTGATACCAATAACGTCATAACCTTCACGAAGTGCTCTTATAGTAATTGCTCTAATCGCAGGATTAAGCCCAGGCACATCGCCTCCTCCAGTAAGGATTGCGATAACCCCTTTACCTTTCTTACCATTTCTAGTCATATCGATATTTGATCATTAGATTTCAAATAAAGATATATCATTAAAAGAAGAAAATCAAGCACAAAAAAAGTGTATCAAGGATTTGATACACTTTTTCTTAGTGCTCATATTAAATATTAATTCCAAGTAATCATTAATGAAGTATTAGCGTCTCCCTTGGTCATTGTCGTCGTAGGGTTTATCTGAACATTCTTACATCCACAAACCTCAAGTGCTTTTTGAATCCAACCAAAAACTCTCGCCTCAAGTACCTCATGATTCATAGGTAATTTTGAAATATTGAGTACCACATGCTTTGCACCAGTTTCCTTTACTGCAAGTTCGGATGGATCATAGTATGATGGAAGAATCTTCCCAGATCTTCCAATTATAAATTGAGGAGTTGCCATTTTAACAAATACTTTATAAACTCCATTTAAAGCAATCTCAGAACTATATCTTCCAGTTTCCCAACCAGCTTTTACAACATCACCACCAAATGCAACCTTACCAAGGGCTATAGTTGGTTCAACTGCAGCATCCTTTACAGAATACCAATCGGAAACATAAACAGGTTTCGACATAATAGTTCTTGATGCTTCAGGCATCACTTTTAGCCATTCAGAATATTTGTCGCTATGATGAGTTTGAACATACTCTTGGATCGACTTTACAGCGGTTCCTTTTACGTGCATAATTAATGAGTTTACAGATTATATTTGAAATATAGTTTGTAAATGGGAATAAGCCAAATCATTTACATAAAGGCTTCAAAATTTGGGATAAATAAACTATTATTGTCAACTATTAAAGCGATGATTGCCATTAAAAATACTATACTCATGAAAAATTTAATTCTTACTATACTTCTATTCAACTCACTTGCTTCTTTTTGCCAAATAGATGAGATTATTGAATTAGGCAAAACAGTAAAAAATAAAAAAGCAACAAATCATCAAGCAACAAACTCAAAGATGGACAACTATGATGTTGTTTATTATGGACTTAATATTGAAGCAACAAATGTAAATAGCACAATTTCATTAGGTATTGCTACCATAAAAGCAAAAGTTGTTAATAATCCTATGACTGAATTTGTTATTCAGCTTGTAAATGCTCTTTCTGTTTCGCAGGTAAAATTAAATGACGAAGTGGTAACATTTACTCATCAAAATGATGAAATATCATTAACATGTCCATCAGCAATAGCAGTTGGAGAACTTTTTACTATTACTATTACTTATTCTGGCACTCCTGATGGAGAAGGATGGCAGTGCACAACATCTGAATGGGGTACTCAAGTTACCTGGACTTTATCCGAATCATTTCATGCATACGAATGGTTTCCTGTTAAGCAATCGTTAACAGATAAAGCCGATAGTTCTGATGTATACGTTACTGTTCCTTCAAACTTGAAGGTTGCGTCAAATGGTCTATTAAAGAACGTAGTTGATGTTACAGGTAGTAAAAAACGATATGAATGGCAAAGTCGCTATCCAATTGATTACTATTTAATTTCTGTTACTATTGCGGATTATGTAGAATATAATACCTACGCTAACATTGGTAAAGGAAACCCTCTCCTCATCCAAAATTACGTTTACAATGTATCGAATCTTTTAAACCAATTTAAACCTGTAATCGATGGAACTGCTGCAATAGTAGAACTTTTTTCGAATAAATTCGGCACTTATCCATTTGCAAACGAAAAGTATGGTCATGCTATGGCTCCTATAGGTGGTGGCATGGAGCACCAAACAATAACTACTCTTTATACATACCAAAATGGATTAATTGCGCATGAATTGGGTCATATGTGGTTTGGAGACTATGTAACTTGTGGTACTTGGCAGGATATATGGATAAACGAAGGTTTTGCATCATACACAGAATACGTTAACAATCAATATCTTATCAGTCAAGCCAGCGCTGATAGCTGGATGGTTTCAGCACAAAATAGTGCGAAACTTGAACCTAATGGAAGCGTTTACTTAAGTCTTGCTCAGTCAACCGATGAAAATAGAATATTCAGCTCAAGATTATCATATAAAAAAGGAGCCGCAATTATACATATGTTGAGAAACGAAGTTTATAACGACGAACTATTTTTTAACATCATAAAAGAATTTCTTCAACGTTATGCCTATAAAACAGCTACAGGCGCTGATTTCAAATCAGTTGTAAATGATCTTACAGGTCAAGATTTTACTTGGTTTTTCGATCAATGGTATTATGGTTATGGATTCCCAACCTTCAATATTAAATATGGATTTAATACCGAAAATAAACCTTGGGTAACTATTTCTCAAACTACCTCGAGTTCACTAACCAATTTTTTTAATGTTTCGCTGGAGTTAAAACTAACTTTTGATGATAATTCAACCTCAACTCAACGTCTATTTATAAATGAGACACCTCAAACATTCACTTTCGATTTGCCTAAAATCAAATCGATACAAGTTGATCCAAAGAATTGGATATTAAAGGGAACAAGTACAATAACATCAAGCGACATAATAAACAATAATGATTTTAACCTTAATATTGGTCCAAATCCTTTTAATAACAAACTCCAGTTCATCATTCCACAAGATTTTAAGAATGTAAAAGTTACTATTATTGATGTTACAGGTAAAATACTAAGCCAATCGATTTACAACAAACCACAATTTGAGATTGATGGCTCAAAACTACCCAAAGGAGTTTATATTATTAGAGTGTCAAATGATAAAAAGACCTCAACGAGAAAGTTGGTAAAAGAATAATTAATAAGTACTTTACATAGGTTTTGATTCTAATAATGAAGGGTTATTTGCAACGTATTTAATATACCTGAAAAGTTTTCCTCCATGCATCGCATCTATCACCCTATGATCGAGTGCTGCGCCCAAGTTAATTATCCTACGAGGTACAATTGTATCATTTACTACATAAGGCTTTTTCTTTACTCCTCCCATTATCAAGACTAATGGAACATTTGAAATTGGGAAAAGAGCAGGGTATCCCATATCGAGTCCAAGAGTACCAATATTTGAGACAACATAGGAACCAAAACTGTTGGGTTTAAAATTCAAAAAAGGGATACTTAACCCCCAATCGATTGTAATTTTCCTTATTATACCAACAACCCAAACTCTAAAAGGCCATGGGATTTTAGTAATGCTATCTCTCATCTGCATGGTTTTATTCTCGCTCCCTGCCCTAGCCTTTCGAATTTCAGTTTCCATTACGTCAGCCAGTTCATGAAGAGTTAAAGTATCTGCCTCATGAATCATTATTGACCCCATCTGAGAATCGCCAATAAGCACGCTAACCATAGCATCAATGCTATTACGCTTAACAACATGACCTCGACAAATGTATGCATTTAACTCAGGTACAGTCTCCTTTATAGCCCGTGCAACTGCAAGCGTAAAAATATGAGTTAATGTTATCTTTAAACCCTCCTTACGCTTTTGTGAAATATATTGCTCAAGATCGGTAATATCGAGTTCTACAGAGCCAAAAATTTTAGAATCCGTAGGTTTTTTATAGAAGGATGCCGCTACTTTTCGCCAACTGGTATTGACACTATCGCTATGATTCATTTTTTAAATTAATTTAGAAGGGAAAAATACAAAACATTATACTCATATCGAAAAAACAACTAAAATGGCTGTAAAAGATATTTTATTACTTGGAAATCCAATGCTTTATCAAAAATCTGAAGAGGTGCTGTATGATGAATTATTGTCAATAAAATCGGATATCGATAACTTACACGATACCCTCTTTGATTTCAAACATCGTAATGGTTTTGGTAGGGCAATTGCTGCACCCCAAATTGGGGTTATGAAACGAATCATATACATGTATATTGATAAACCTGTCGTTTTTATTAATCCAATTATGGATCAATTTAGCCTCGAAAAATTTGAGGTTTGGGATGATTGCATGAGCTTTCCCAACTTGTTGGTAAAGGTTGAACGCTATAAAAACTGCAGGATTAGGTATAAAGATATTAACTGGAATGATTGCGAAATGTGATTAAACGCTGATCTTTCTGAACTTATTCAGCACGAATATGATCATTTGGACGGAATTCTTGCCGTTCAAAGAGCAAAGGATCAGTATTCATTTGCTATTAAAGGTCAAGAAACTAGATAGCATACAGGATCAACAACAAAAATCATTGCAAATATCCAACCTTTCAACTACTTTTATCAACTTTCAAAAATACCCTAAATCTCCTTATTATGAACCAATCATCGCGCACTAACCTAATTCCAATCACAATCATTGGAGTGCTGTTCTTTATCTTCGGGTTTGTTACCTGGTTAAATGGCACATTAATACCTTACCTTAAAATTGCTTGTGAGCTAAATACATTCCAATCTATGTTTGTTGCATTTGCTTTCTACATCTCATATTTTGTAATGGCATTACCATCATCATGGATATTAAAACTTACTGGTTTTAAAAAAGGGATGATGCTTGGTTTACTCGTAATGGCAGTGGGTGCTCTTATTTTTATACCAGCAGCAAATACTCGTACTTATGGTCTATTTTTAACTGGTTTATTTGTTATAGGCACTGGTTTATCAATTTTACAAACTGCATCGAATCCATATATTACTATTCTAGGCCCTATTGAGAGTGCAGCAAAGCGAATAAGCATTATGGGCATATGCAATAAGGTTGCAGGTTTCCTTGCTCCTATTGTTTTGGGTGCAATTATT
>DQHR01000104.1 GCA_003531155.1 Bacteroidales bacterium
GCAGGTTCGGTTGTTTGAGCGTTCAGCATGCCGAAGAAGAAAATTGCTGAAATTGAAAGAATTAACTTTTTCATAAATATAGAATTAAGTTCAAATTTATTAATATTGAAATAGTGAGATCTCTATTTATACGATTTATTAAAAATTTCGGGTTCAAAGGTATATGAAATACATTTAAATAAGTATAATTTTTAGCAATGTTTTTGCCGTAAAGTTTATTACTGACATTAAATAATCAACGTTAATGCCATAAATAAGTTTAAGATATTGAAGTCAATAGTTCTTAATAAAAAGTTCGTCATAACTGCCAACGATTTCAAAACCTATATTCTGATAACATTTTATTGCTGCAATATTATCTGACTTTACATTTAGCCCAATATGTTTAATGGATTTCTGTAAATCGTGGCATAATTTCGATGTGAGTTTCTGCCCAATTTTGTTTCCTCTATGTTTGGGTAGTGTTGCTATATTACCTAATGCAGCTACCTTATATTCTTCAGAGTAAACGTGTATCCCCGCAATTCCAACCAATAGTTCGTCTAAGAAATACCCAAAATACTTGTTGGTATCGAGCATACGTTTATCAAACCAGTTGTCAGGGTATGCTGCTGCATAGAAGGCTTCAATCATTTTAGTATCATCGGCATTTAGTCTTCGAATGGAATTGTCGTCAATTGTATTTGCAGTTTTTTTTAATTCCATTTTATAGTGTGGGCCATAGGACTCTATTATGCTATTTTCCTCAAAAACATCTATAAGATTTGGACTTAGATGAGCATAAAATTTTGCTGGGAGGTAAGATTTTATTGATTGTAGTAGTTTTTTTGTAGGTTCATAGTTGCTATCGTAAATTGCCAATAAGGTAGGAGTTGCCATACCCACATAGAGCAATATTATCGATTTAATCTCGCCTTCCTCTTTAAGCGAATACCATACAGTTTTTGGCCAGAAAAAGTTGTCCAAATCACCAATAGAGTAAACTTGAAGGGCAGGAGAGCTCATCAAGTAATCGAGTATTTCACTTTTATTATGAAGGATTTGAATCTCCATATACCTTAAATTTTTAGGATTGAAATTTAAAAAATATTATTTCACTCGCATCGTTTTTTAGAAAGATATCGTCTAGGCTAGCAAATAAAAATATCACTATGAAAAAATTAGCACTATTATCGTTTACAGCATTTATTGCATTCGTTTTCTTTGCTGCTTGTCAGAAGGAGACTGAGGATATCACAAAAAACGAATCGATACTGAAATTTACTGGTGTAAAACCTAATATCGAAGATGTTAACGGAACGCCTTTTACTATTGCAGGAGCAGGAATTTATTCAAATTCCCTTTATTTGTGCCTTAAATACATTGGAGGCAATTCAAAGCACGAGTTTATTGTTGCTTGGGATGGAATTGTACAGCAAACGGATTCTCTAAAATTTATTGATCTTAACGTTTATCATAAAAATGTTGAAGATGTTGGTACTGCCGAAGTTTATGATTCGCTTATGCTCAATTTAAAGAATTTGAATATTTCTGATGAGCTATTAAATGATAAGAATTTGTATTTCAACATTATCAATTCTAGTAACTTATCAAATGTGCTATTTATTCAAGCTTATATTCCTGATGGAGGCGGAAATCCAACTAATCCTAATGAATTTGAGAACATCAACGTTGAGGTAGTTGAACAAAGTGAATGTAGTAATGGCATTTGGAGTAACCTTTGGTTGAAGGATTTGAGCAGAGACGTTTACTACTCACCCAAAGCGGTTGATAGTACCATTACTTACATGCCTGCATTAAACGATAAACTGAAAATTTCATTTGAGCGAACTTGGTATTCAGATTCGACATACGTATGCCCTTCGTGGCAAAATAAGGTGGTTCAAGTTATCAATATTAAAACCCTTGAAAAACAATAATATTTAATAACTGACAGAGGGGTTGGACGAGGCAAAACAATTAGATATTTTATTAAAAAGGTGTTCCATGGGCGATAGAAAAGCTCAGGAACACCTTTACTACTCATACTATGGTTATACTATGAGTATAGCCCTTCGTTTCTCTAGTTCACGTGAAATGGCTGAGGAAATAGTGAATGATTCGTTCCTAAAAGTTTTTTCAAAAATTGAAAATCACGATACTGATAAGAGCTTTAAGGCTTGGCTAAGAAGAATAGTTGTAAATACTGCAATTGATAATAACCGAAAGAATTTGAGGAATTTCGACACCGTTGAGCTTATAGAAGAACGTCACGATAGCATTGATGATACAATTGATTTCCCTAAAGCAGAGGAGATAATTGCCCTACTTCAGAATTTATCGCCTATGTATAGAATGGTTTTTAACCTCTATATCATGGAGGGTTATTCTCACGATGAAATCGCAAAAGAATTAAATATTAGCGTAAATACTTCTCGCTCGAACCTCAGCAGAGCAAAGGAGAGACTTATTGAGTTAGTTAATAAACATCGAGTGTATGCAAAATCTTGACGAAAAGCTGATATTCGACAAAGTTCGATCTACCCTCGAGGAGTACCAGCCAGAGTGTAGTTCTAGCGATTGGAGCAAAATGTCCGTACTACTCGATAAACATTCACCAGTAGTAAAATTATCGAGAAGAAACGATTTGTTTATTGGATTTATTGCTGGGGTTATTGTTACATTAAGCTTTACTGGCGTTCTTTATTTTTCTCAAGGAGAAAAAATGGACAATAGTCAACAAACATCAGCAAATAATGTTGCAATCAATAATATCAAAATAAATGAGCAACCTATTTTTTTTACTACAAAATCTAAAAAACTAACTATAAAAAAAGAAAAAGCCCAATTTCTGGTTGCATCAGGCGTTGCTGATGTTTTAAATATTGATATTTCAAATCTTCCCGAAGAAAATGATAGAAGTATTAACTATGAAGACGATACTGAGAATTATAACTCCGATAAAACATTATCAAATCAAAATTTACAAGACAACCAACTTTATTTTAAAAAAATTATACCTAAAGTATTCGCCTTAAGAATTTACAAAAAGAATAAGCATGAAAAAATCGTAGGGCTTTCTTTGAAAGAAAGTCCTGTTGCCTTAAAGAGCGAGAAGAAAGTCAATAAGTCAAAGTTTATATCTATCAACTGGGATCTTTTTAAGGGTTCATTCAGTTTTCAGGACGATATGTACAAAAGATTTATTGGGCCCGACAGGGTTCGGTTAGGGTATATGCCTGAATTAACGCTTGGCAATTTTCAAGATAAAGCAGGAATTGGACAAGGAGTTGGAGTTGAACTTGAAGGGCCAGTTTCAAAGAGGGTTTTTGTTGGTGTTGGATTTAATCTAAGAAAGTATGATTGGAGTAAAGAGCAAAAATTTAAATCCCTTCAAATGAATGAATTTCCTGATACCTCATTCCATTATGTAGTTGATTCAATTCATCAGTGGAAAGGACGTTGGAGATATTTTGAGATTCCATTGAGTCTCAAGTTGCAGTTTATGGGAATTGGAAAATCTAAAATATTTTTAAATACTTACCTCGCAGCAGTGCTTATGCAGTCGGAGTATTACGAATACAGCAGGATAATAAAAACAGATAAGTTTACTCTTAAGGATCAGCCGTCTCCATTTACTAATATAGACATATTTGGTAATGTTAGAATTGGATTAGAGTACCGATACTTTATAAACCGTAGATGGAATTTTTATTTTGAACCATACTATAAATGGTACTTAAAAGGAATGGGCAATACAACTATTAAACCACGAGGATTTGGTATTAACGTTGGGTTAATATACCAGTTTAATCTGCACGAATGATCCGTTTTTAATAAGATACCTTTCCTTTCACAACCATTTCAACAATTTCTCTTGAAATGCTATTCTCCACCTTTTTGGTTGCCTCTTTATAAGCTTCCAAACCTGCTTGTGCGTAATCGAAATGCGATCCTATGATGTTATCGATTTGTTTGATATAAAGTTCAGCACCTGATTTATCTTTTACCGAAATGGTTGCATTTAAGGCTGTTTGCTTATAGGTACCTGTTTCTCCTTTGTTTTTAGTAGTTGCTGTAACTGAAATTGAATAATCAGCGTCTGCTTCTTTATTGGTGATAGAGTATCCACTTTCGATAATTTTTCGTTTTAAACCTTCGCTAACAGGGTTATTGTTAAGTTTTTTCTCGAGATTTGATTCATTAGAAATAATATAGAAAACGGGTTTAATTACGATTATGCTAATGCTAGCTTCGGGTACCCTATATCTGTTAACTAATTTGCGAAGCAAGTAGTCTGTCGTTGCTTCATTGGCAATACCCTCTATATTTAATGTTGCCGTGATTGTTTCGAGATTTTTATTAGAGCGGACTGCATCAATGCTAAATGAGGCAATACCATTGTTATCTGTTTGAACTTTACTGTTTCTTAATGGTTTTTCTGTATACGAGGCAGATAGAGTAAATCCGCTTAACTGGGTGCCATTTACGTAAGTTACCTTAAAATCAAATGTTCCTGAAGGAGGTTGTTGTCCTTGTTTAACTTTTATTTGCTTGTTACCTGCATCAATTTTTATTGATGTTAAAATCTTGTTTATCTCCTTTGAGATTTCGCTTCCAAGAAATATCTCTTTCCCCTGATATTGAACCTGTAGAGGGTCTGTAAAATAGGGTTTTATAGGTTCAAGAGCCTTAATATAATTTATAAAAGCAAATCTTATATCACCCGTTTTTTCAGAGACATTAGCCTTATCGAACAGATCTAGCGCTTTGGTTATAGCTTTTGCGCGGCGCTCCTCTTTTATCTTTTGGTATGCAGTTTTTGAAAGTCGAAAGTAAACCCAATAATTACCCTGATCTTCATAGTTTCCTACAGTTTCGTAGCCTTCTAAATCCTGTTCTGCTTGTGCTTTTACTGTTTTAGTAAAGTCTTCACTGAAATTTTGATTATAGTCAAATGTGGATAGAATGGAATTTGATGAAATATTAACCGAAATATCACTAGCCATGTCAGCCAAAGCGTTTTGCTTTGCCGTTTGCATGGTTTGGTTCATATCCAAGGTTTTCTTAGCAGAACCTACGCCAACATAATATTCAGAAGAAACAGGTCTATTTTTCACCCATGATGGTGCTGGAGGATACGTTTTTTCAATTTTTTTTGTGGTGCCACAGCCCCCTGCGAGTAGAGCAAGGGTTACTATTAAGGCTAATATTCTTAGTTTCATGGTGGTTATTCTTCGGGGTTATAGGCGTTTATTTTGCGAGCAACGCGTGATGCTATACCATTGTAAACTTCGGTTTTAAGGGCATCAATGCTTTTAATACTTCTGCTGGCTTTTATAAGATCTCGTAGATTGTCAATATCATTTGAATTATCGTTGATTTTGTCCTTCGGAGAATCTTTATCGAAATGTTCCCACCAGCCCGGAACAAGTTGATTTGCTTTACCATCAAAAGCAACGTAGTGAATATAATCGACAGCGTTAACATCCATTGCATCAGAAACCAATATCGCAGATGTTTCAGTTGAGGTCAACTGATATTGGAACGAGCTAGTGACATTATTTTCTTGTGTATATTCGGTGTAAGCAACCTTGCTGTATTTATACTTTTTTTTCGATTCTCCTGTTGTTGGGTCTTTTACAATGTACTCCTCCTTAAGGTAGCCTCGTTTGTCCTGTTTTTTTAGTTTGCCCGCATCGATACTGAATTTCATTATAGCACCTGTAAAAAGAGCCTTCGCTGCTAATATCTTTCCAACTTGAATATCGGAACCTTGGTTAACGCCACGTTGTTGTTCCTCGATGAGTTGGTTTGTATTCTGTTTATCAATGATTTTTATGAATGGGTTATTTAAGCCGTTAACTGCAGATTTAACTTTACTTTCAACAATTGAATTTATGCCATCGATGCGAGTTTTGTTTTCGATGCTGCCTAATGTAATTGTTATCATTCCTTTGGCAAGTGCTTCGTCGCGAAGTTCTTTTGCATCCTTATAACTACCTTGAGTTTTAAGAATCTGATCGAAACTTGCGTATGATTTACGGTACATTCCAGTAAATCATACGCAAGTTTCGATCA
>DQHR01000039.1 GCA_003531155.1 Bacteroidales bacterium
TCATTAAGGTAGGACCCTTTTCAAGAGAGTTAAGAAAATATCATAATGAATTAATTATTCACACAGGGCAACATTTTGACGAGGAGATGTCCGATCTCTTTTTTCGAGATCTAGAAATTCCACGACCAGATTTTAATTTAAATATTAATGGTGGAACACATGGGCAGCAGACAAGCCAAATGATTTCTTCAATAGAAAATATTTTAATGAAAGAGAAGACGCAGCTGGTTGTAGTATTTGGTGATACAAACTCAACCCTAGCCGGAGCATTAGCAACAGTAAAGTTAGGTATTCCTTGTTTACATATTGAGGCGGGCTTGCGTAGTTTTAATCGTTCCATGCCAGAAGAGATTAATAGAATTGTAGCAGATCATACTTCTGATATTCTTTTTGCACCCACTAGCACCGCCATGCTTAATATAGAGAAAGAGGGCTTAACATCAAAAGCCTTTTTAACAGGTGATATTATGGTCGATTCGCTCAACTGGGGAATAAAAAAAGCCAAGGATTCGACTATTTTGGATGCGTTAAACCTGAAAAGCAAGCAATTTTCATTGCTAACTCTTCATCGCCCATATAATGTAGACGATCCACTTAAACTAACGGAAATAATAAATCAACTCGGCAAACTTAGTAGATTAATTGTTTTTCCAATCCATCCTCGCACAAAATCAATTATTGAAAATAATAAAATATCCATCCCATCTAACTTTATTTTAAGTAAACCGTTGGGTTATCTCGATTTTATTAAACTTCAAGATAATTCAATTCGAATCATTACAGATTCAGGAGGGATACAAAAGGAAGCATTTTTATTAAAAAAACCATGCATTACTTTGCGTTCTGAGACTGAGTGGGTTGAAACCGTTTCTGAAGGCTGGAATTTATTACTCGATGCATACTCCAAAGATCTTGTTGATCGGATTGAATCATTTCTTCCAACTCATATTTCCAGTCAAATCTTTGGTTCGGAAGTAGCTCAAAAAATGGTTTCAATTATAAACTCTCAAATTAGAGGGTAATTAATAATTTTAATTATAAAAAAAATTGAAAAGACATTTTATTCTATTAGCTCTTTTTTTCTTCAACTTTGTTACTTTTGATATTTCTGCTCAAGAAGTCCCTGTTTCTTTCCGTAATGAGGCGATTTATGCCTTTCTCGACGAGTTGGCCAACGATAAAGTAATTTCCATTAATTCGGCAGTAAAACCCTATCCGAACAGTTTTATTTTGGAATGCTTGACTCTGGCGGATGGATTACGTTCGCAACTATCGGTTCGTCAGCAACGAGAACTCGATTTTTATTTTAGGCAATATCAATTTATTGGAGTTAAAGGGAGAAATGCTTATACTGATACAAACGGTAATCTTATTACAAAAGAGCCTAAACTAAATATTGGTTTGGTACCATTGGGGTTGCACTATAAAGATTCGATGTTTACATTTTCGTTAAAACCCATTTGGGGTATTCGCGAGTATGTCTCTGGAAGCAATAGGATAATGCATACATGGGGCGGTGCTGAGGCTTGGGGTAGTATTGGAAAAATATCAATTTACGCGAGTTTGCGTGATAACTCCCAAACTGAGATCCTTGCAAACACTTCCTATTTCACACAAAACGAAGGAGGAAACTATAAGTCGGCGCCAACAAATCGAAAAGGGGGAGATTATTCCGAGATGCGTGGTGGCGTGATTTATGGATGGAAGTGGGGCTCCTTTGGATTAGTAAAAGATCAGGTACAATGGGGTACTAATTATCATGGGGCATCCATTTTTTCGGGTCGAACGCCATCATTTGCAATGATAAAGCTTCAGCTTAAACCTGTTAAATGGTTTGAACTTAACTATATTCATGGTTGGTTGGTTTCGGAGGTGATTGATAGTAGCCGTTCATACACCGCCACAACAGGCGATTTCAGAGCTGTTTACCGCGAAAAGTATATTGCCGCCAATATGCTAACTTTCCGACCAATAGAGACTATTGCTTTTTCAGTTGGAAATTCAATTGTTTATGCCGATTCAAAGGTACAACCTGCGTACCTTATCCCAATAATGTTTTATAAATCTATTGATCATACCCTAAGTCATGGTATTGATAATCAGAACTCGCAGATGTTTTTTGACATAAGTATTAGAAAAATTAAATATCTTCATTTGTATACCACTATTTTCATTGACGAATTTTCTGTTACAAGAATAAAAGATTCCAATCGGTTAAACTTTGTTTCACAGAAATTTGGCTCTCGGCTATCGGGATGGCCAATCAGAAATACTTCATTCACGATTGAGTATACCAAGACTAACCCCGTGGTTTATAAACATAGGGTACCGACAACCACCTTCGAAACAAACCAGTTTAATTTGGGTCACTATTTATGCGACAATTCTGAAGAGATTTATGGAAGTGTAGATGTAAGACCTTTCCGGGGATTACTATTGAGAGGAGATATAACTTATGCTCGTCATGGCAATGAGTATGCATATATTACTGGAAGTAATGCAGATGAGTATCCTTTTATGAAAGACGTCACATGGATGAATATAACAGTATCATTTACTTGTCGCTGGGAGTTCATACATGACTCATGGCTTTATCTCAATGTTTCAAAAAGCAATATAAGAGGCTATAATATTGATGGACATACAGCGCAATATTATCTCGATTTATATACTCCAAAATCGTTTCAAGGAGATAATCTAGTGGTAACAGCCGGATTGAATTTTGGATTTTAAGAAAAGAATACCTAACATAGGTATAGAAAATAAATTAAAACAAAAAGCCTCTAGAGGCTTTTTGTTTTTTTATGGCATTATTATAACCCCATACTATTAGGTATATGGTATTGTGGTCCTGTTTCAGGACGTTTATTAACAACAACATCAACAGTATTCGATCCAGCATTACTACACCCGTTTGCCGAAGTAACCGTGGGAACTGAATATGTATAAGTGTTACTTGCCGTTGGTCCTGTCCAAACAGGAAAATTTGCTACAGAGGGAATAAATGTATATGGCGATACTATATTGGTAAAATTCTCAGTAGCGGCACCATTATAAATGTCAAAATCATAGGGAGAGGTTCCTCCTGTTATCGTTACTGTTATTTGAGTGTTGTCTCCATCGCATAGGAGGTTAAAGCCTCCATCAACACTTAGAGTTGCCGTAGGACTTACCTTTACCGTAATTGATAGAGTAAGAGGGGCGCTGTCACCACAACCATTATGAGCCCTAACACTTAAATCACCAGAAGTAGCATTTCCTAAGTAATCAACAGTAATTGAATTTAAAGAACCTATAATATTTGCATTCGTACCACTGTAGCTCCAGACATAGGTTACTAAAGGATCGTTAGGCACAGTATAAACAACACCAGATGTTCCTTGGCAAACGGGAGTTGTGCTTGCAGAGAATCCCGCGGGTTGAACGGCAAGCAAAGGGAATGTAATATTCACATCAGCGAAAGAGGTGCATCCTCCATTTGTTATTGTCCATTGTAAAACATAGGCTGTTCCATTAGTCCCGTGGAAGACTGTATTTCGGTCTGTTGGATCGTCGAAAGAACCACCTGCTCCACTATAGCTCCACAAACCAGTACCAATAACAGGTAAATTTCCTGCAAGAGTGGCTGACGATGCTCCGCATAAGGACTGGTCGGGTCCTGCATTAGCAGTTGTAGGGACTGTATAGGTTGTAATGATTGAAGCGTCAACAACCCCTGTTTCAACAGGTGCAGAATGAGGAGGATTGTTGTATGTAAAACTTGTAAGTTGGTATGTTGTGCCCGTTGCATCGGTAGGCAAACTATATGGCAATGAGTTTACTGTGACTGGAGCTTGGGCTATTCCCCCTTTTTTATAATTTATAATAAAGTTGAGATTGGTTGCGTTAACTCCCGAAAACGAAATAGGGATCCCTGCAATACCGCAAACGGCGCCTGTTGGGTTTAGTCGTGCTTTTGGCTTTGTTACATTTATGCATGCAACGGTATAATTACTTGAGCCTGTAGCAGGAATAGTTACTCTACTTGTAGTGGAAACGGTTCCATTATTATCATCTCCAGAAGCACTCGATGCTACTTCTTCCCAACTTGGAGTAACCGAATTATAGTATGCTACGCGCATATCTGATAAACCATTCTGAGTCATTAGCGGAGTTAGATCGCTTGTTGGATTCCATTTTAAATTTACTATTGCTTGGCTGCCAGATGGAGCGCTAACCGTCCAAAAATCCTTTGAGTTTACATAGGAAAGGGGGGCTGTTAAGTTTGTATAGGTTGAGTTAGGAGTAAAGTATTCAGCTGTCCATAAAATGGTACCAACTTGAGTAGATGATAATGTTAACATATTACCCGCAGTTGCCCCTTTACCTAAGGGATAGAAGAAATTATCACCCTGATTGATACGTTTTGTAAGCGGACCATTAACATAAGACGTTGCTGAACCACCAGCAGGTGTAACACAACCAATAGCAGTATTTGTAATTGTTAGTGTAGCCGTTGAACTGGTATTTATCAGACCAGACGTAAGCAGCAGGTTCCCTTTAACCTCTATTGAACCTGGGTTATTAATGGTAAGACCCGCAGAGTTATTTATTTCAAGATTATTAAAAGCGCTTGTTCCTGTAAAGTTACCCAATGTTGCACCACCAACCGTTTGTGCAGTAGATCCAGAGAATGAAACTGTTGCGTTAGCCCCAGATCCGCTAGCGAATATTCCTGAGTTAATGCGCTCCATTGTTCCTTGAATAGTCAATTTGCTGTTATTTAGGGTATTGTCGAGCATTACCCCATCAATAAGTAGTCGTTTACAAATTGTAAGATCTTTGTTAGGTAATGTTTTTGTTCCTGTTCCAGTAAAATATAGTCGTGGCACGCTACTATATAGGTCGGCAATAATTGTATAGCTTGAATTGCCACCATATTCAATGGTGCCATTTCCTGAACAATCTAGAAAACTAGTGTAGCGTCCAGCAGGGAAAGTTGCACTTTCTAGAAGCAAAGTACCATTACCTGTTACCGTACCCAAGTTATGACCTGTGTAAGGAGATACTATTTTTAATTCGCTATTAATAACTGTTCGGTAGGCCTGACAATAATCAGCATTAGCCGTTATAATATGATTAATATTTACTATAAAACCATTAGGACCGCCCACTGGGCACGGATAAATAGTTGAACCTCCTGTTTGTACCCAATTGGTTTCATCGGTCCAAATACCATCTGCAATTGAAGTGTATTCAGGTACATCGGCAGGGAACGCTGGATCTAACCCTGCTGTATACTCTCCATTTACATTATCGGTACCAGTATAATTGAATGTGAACGTATTTAGGACAGGATCAACAGTAGTTAATTTACTCCAGCTTGTACCAGGAGTTAACAATCGTGCAGATATATAACTTGACTCAGGGCCACCCACAATATCAGCATCCAGATAGTTAAACACTAAATTACCTGTAAAGTTGGATAAACCAAAGCTTTCAACTTCCCAGAAATACTTTAACACATTGCTTGGGTCGT
>DQHR01000056.1 GCA_003531155.1 Bacteroidales bacterium
TCAGATGCTCTAACCGACTGAGCTATGGGCCCAAAAAAACCACTAGGGGTTTTTTAATTGGACTGCAATATTACATATTTGTACCCGAAATTTCAACAGCTAATACCGTTTTTATGCAAAAAATCATCTTTAAGCCTTATAGGCACCTGAATATTAAGAACATTATTTTCGATTTAGGCGGGGTTATAATAAATATTGACTACCACTTAACCATCGAGGCATTCAAAAAGTTAGGTTTTAACAACTTTGACACTGTGTTTACCCAAGCCAGCCAATTGGGAATATTCGATCAGCTCGATAAAGGGTTGGTTTCGCATGAGGAGTTTCGCAATTATATAAGAGAATTATCAGGTATACCCCTAAATAATAATCAAATTGATGAGGCTTGGAATGCCATGCTGCTTGATTTTCCAGTGGAAAGGTTGAGTCTTCTTGAGAAAATCAGGGATCAGTATAGAACCTTCCTGCTAAGCAATACAAACCAGATGCATTGCGAGGTTTACACAAAAGACCTTCAGGCAACATATGGAGTAAAGGATTTATCCCACTTCTTCGAGAAGGCATATCTCTCACATGAAATAGGTATGAGAAAACCAGATCGCGAAGCATTTATGCTAATTCTCAATGAGAATAATCTTAAACCCGAGGAAACACTATTTATCGACGATACTGAGCAGCACATAGAAGGAGCCAAGAAAGTGGGAATTAACACATATTATCTTAGGCTGAAGGAGGGAGAAGCAATAGAAAAACTATTTGTAACTGAATAATGGATTTTAGAATCTCTCAATAAGCGCCAAACATTCCACATGGATGGTTTGTGGAAAAAAATCGTAAGGAATTAACCTTTTAACGCTATACCCATTTTGAGTTAATACCCATAAGTTTTTTGATAATGTACCAGCACTACACGAAAGGTATGCAATCCGTTTTGGTTTCCCCTCACCAATAATCCAATCCAGAACCTCTTGCTCTATACCTGTACGAGGAGGGTTTACATAAAGATAAACCTCTTTCCCAAATTCTAGCGCCTTTTTAACCCATTCGCGAATTTGCGGTACACGATGTCTGCATGCACCTCTAAGAATTGTGGCCGTAGGAACATTTAGCCTTGCGCACTTAATTGCTTCACCACTAACCTCAACGCCCAAAACACTGGATCCAAATGCAACCCATCGATTCATTGATGTGCCTGTTCCGCAGTACAAATCAACAACTGCGTTTAGGTTTGTTAGATTGAAAAAATTACAAACCTCATCAAGCGATTGGTTGTAAAGCGATGGTATTAGCTGCTGAAAAGCACCGGGTCCATAAAGCAATCCATTTGAATCGGCTGACCTTTCTTCGCCAAAAAGTAATTCCCAGTGGGTTTTCTCGTAAAGCCTTCGTCCAGCCGATGGGTTATAGTGAACCCAAAAACCTTTAACACCAAATTCATTCATTTTTTGTTTGGCTTCTTCAGTTAACCAAGCACAACTTTGTGGTCTGTTAGATTTGACTATCAATGTTACTTGAGCAGTTGCTTGAACATAGAATGCAAGCGGAAACTCATTGAAAGTGGGCAATACACTTTTTAAAATATCAAGAATTTGATTCACTTCTTGTTTATGGAGCGGACATTCAGCAATATCTATTAGCTCATCTCGAGCCATCATCCCAAATTGCCATCCATTTTCACTCCACCTAGCATTCAGCGTTGTTTTATGCCTGTAACCCCAGCGTTGCAATTCAGGCGCAGATACTACAGGCGAAAGAACATCTTTCCACGCAGAGAACTTGCTAGCCAAAAAGTTATACTTTTGATCTAAGCTCTCGCTCATGCTCCACTCCCGATGTTTACATCCTCGGCAATCTATTACACACCCGTTAGGTATCATGCAAATTCAAAATCTTTTATCAAAAAATCATTGCAAAAATATCATTTAAAGCTATCTACATAACCAATTAAGGTATTGTTCACTAAATTTGTATCGCTAAAACAAAATAATTATCCCCATTTTCATGAAATTGCTAACCATCATCATCGCATTCATTTCTTTTACATTTACGGCATACTCTCAGCCAACAATCGAAACCTACTTAGCAAATTACACTTACCCATCAAAGGGTGGTGCAATTGAGAGTATTGAAGAAAAATATGAACTATTGGTTGACGATGTTTCTCCAAAACCATTTCGAGTTCTAACTAAGTTTGATAACAACGGATACATTCTATCAGAAACTCGATATAACACAATGGATGCAAAGCAAAGCGAAACAGTTTGGACGTATAATTCAAACAAAAAATTAACAAATAAGACCCAAACCTATTTCGTAAATATGATTGGGTGGAAGATGGATGAAACCATTCTGAAGTATAACGATACAACCGGTTTTTTATCAGAAATTCAATGTTTCAAAAACAAAGTTATGCAATATTCAAGCAGGGTGTATTGCGATAGCTATGGTCTCCCTTACGAAGTAAGAGTTTTAGACGAAAGGGGTGCTTACGAAGGAATTGAACGTCTAAGCTACTCACCAAATGCAAATATTATTAGGGTGATGATGTTAAGAGCATCAGGCAAGTTTTCGAGCCTGAGCGTCTACCCTATTGACTATTCAAAGCCTTTCCAGTCAGGATCCATTGAGAAGCAATACTATCCTAATGGAGATGTAATGCTCGAATCGCTCGATTATCAAACTAAAACCGATCAGGGTTACTACTACGAGTATAAGTACGATGCAAATGGTAATTGGATAGAAAAAGAAACTTATCAGGTAACTCTCGGTAAAAACAATAAAGTAAAGGATAAAAAACTTGAACATAGGGTTATCCGTTCCATCAAGTACTATTAGCTAAACGATGATTAATACCATACTACGACCATTTCAGCTTTCAGATTACAAATCGATAGCCTTGAATGCAAACAATCGTCTTATTTGGGCGAATTTAAGAGATCGATTTCCTTACCCATACTCTGAAGAGGATGCTTTACAGTTTATTAAGATGGTTACAGCATACTCTCCTTCAACCGAGTTTGCGGTTGATTTTAATGGCGAAGCCATTGGAGCTGCTGGAATTATTCTTAAAGATGATGTTTATTCGGGTAGTGGAGAAATAGGATATTGGATAGGACAAGAATACTGGGGGAAAGGTATAGGTACAAAAATAGTTGCAGAACTTTTGCGAATAGCTTTTGACGATTTTAAACTTTATCGGGTTTATGCTGAAGTGTTTGATAATAATACTGCATCAGCATGTGTTCTTGAGAAAAATGGGTTTAAGAAAGAGGCTACGCTAAAGAATGCAATCATAAAGGATGGGGTTCGCCAAAACCTTAGTATTTATTCTATTATCAATCCAAGGTTACAAATGTGATGCTGTGCAGCTATGGCACTGTAAGATTGTTTTATCTACCTTATTCCTCCTTTAGCCCATGAATCGAACGATTGAGAAAATCAACCAAAGGTTTCATGGTTTTAAAAACCTCCAAAGTATTATTTAGTAAATCCTTATCCGCAATATCCTTATTGCTAAGGCTATGAAAAGGAGTGATATGCTTGAACTTTAGAAACTCTGCTGCAGGTGAATCTTTATCGAATCCATTGGGAACTCGTTTTAACTTCTCATCTTCAAACCAATTAAAAGTTTGAGCAAACTTTTTTTCGTTTACAATTGACAAAAAATCATCGGAGTAAATATCGATATCCTCACGAATACGCTTCATTACATCAGATCNNTCAGTTTCGAGATGAAAATAGTAACCTGCAAAAGGGCTTTTTCTACCACCCTTAGCAATATATGCTCCAAAATTGCTTTTAAAAGGCGCTTTATCGTGCGAGAATCGCACATCGCGATAAATTCTAAAAATACAATCCTTGGGCTCAACGGATCCAACGGAATCGTCAAATTCATTAACACCTGCAATAAGCATTGCAATAAATGATTTGAATTCATCAGATGATTTTTGATACCAAGCCTTATTTGTGTTAAACCAATCTCGATCGTTGTTGGTTTTAAGTGCTTTAACAAATTCTAATACGTCTTTCATCTCGTTTTTTCTCAAAATTAATCTTTAAAAACATTTCCAATACCGAATTGTTTAAGATTTGTTTTGATGACTTAAATCATTTGGTCAAAAAGAATCACTAATCTTTAGTTCTAAGTATCTTTTATCCCATTTTTAATAAAAAAA
>DQHR01000184.1 GCA_003531155.1 Bacteroidales bacterium
GACTTGAATTGGTAAAACCAGATGTTCTCATAATTTCTTCAAAAACCAACCTTGTAAAAAAATGTTGTCTAGGGTATACAATATTGTTGTGAATGAGTGAGCATGGAAGAGAAAAAATTTATTCATTGAGGGAGGTACAAACTATGCACAGAAAAAAAATTATAAGTATATTATTGACCGCCATATTTATCCTGACGATGGTTACACAACCGATTTTTGCGAACGTATCTGACATGAATGATCAATTGAACACAGTTAAAAACTGCACACCTTTTAAAGATGTTAGCTCTAAACTTGAAAAGCTTGGCTATAAGCCAAATATAGAGTTGACTAGTTTTGAAATTATTAGAGAATTACCAAATGGCCAAGAACTAGATACGCCAGTTGAAAAGGTAACAGTACCGTTTAGCAATCAAGACAAAACCGTTGATTTAATATATGCAAAAGGTGGAACGATAGAATACGCTGGTGTCGGCATTGAAATGGATAAAAAAGAATCAAAATCAATGATTCAAGAACTGATTAATAAAGAATATGTTAACAATTTTATTGATCAGTTAGAGTCTAAAGGTTACGAAATCAATTACGATAATATATCTGGATCAAAAAGAATAGTTTATGATACTTCTGCTAATAAAACTAAAGAGATAGTCGGTGTAGTAGCTTATTTATCTAAGAACAACGAGAACATAGGTTTGATTAGTTTTACAAGTGACGGTCAAATTATTGCGTTTACTTACGATGACAATAAGGCTTATTTATTAAAAAATGATGGCAGTTTAGAATCAAAAACCCGCACTAAAATCCCAACTGATAATACAACCCTTAATGCAACCCAAGAAGGATGCGAGGGCTCGGATTGCTGGTGGGCGGATTGCATGATGCACTGTTTGTGCGGTCCTTATGTGACAGGGCAATGTGTAGCTTTCTGGGTCACTTGTGCAGGTTCGTGTGTCACATGTTGGTGTGGGGGAGTTCTTGGTCTTCCTGCTTGCATAGCATGTATTGGTTGTGAATCAGGTTTATCATATTGTTTATATGAATGTTGGTAAGACAATAATTCATTTAATTTATATGCTATGATTATACTTCGAAAACCCTATTTTGCTGAAATAGTTACGACTTATAGCTTCATATTTTCTAAAGTTCTACTATATCTATTGTGCTATGATGCAAAACAGTACCACATATGGTTTGTAATTTCTTAAATTTGGCAATATGTACATTGCTTTTGTTCAGTTCTTGACTTTCCGCAGTAGAATCATGTTATATAAAGATATGGATCAAAAATTCATTTGATCCATATCTTGTTCTTGTTTAGATATTGATTGATATCTTTCAAGAAATCAGGTGATATTTATAAAAAATAAAGCAGAATTTTATGGTTATTGTTTTTTAAATATTATGATCAGCGCCTTCTTTTTTAATAGTGAATTTCTAGCGCATAAGGTAATTGCAGTTGTCATGCTTCTTTGCACCATATGGATCTTAATATGGATGTTTTTTAAGAAATAATAAACTAATGATGATACTAAATAGTTGTATTGATTTTTTAGGGGATAAGCGTGTACTTAGAAAGCTAAGAGTTACAATCAAAAAAGAAAGGACGTAACTATATTGCTCAAAAATATCATATGCACTTTAATAGGCATATTGCTTTTTTCAGCGGTCTGCGCGGAAGCGGCGGATAAAAAAGTAAGTTTGATAATCAATGGCAAGCAGAATCCGGTTGAGACCCAGCCTTTCATTCGCGACGGGCAGGTATTTGTACCGGTTAGATTTATTGCCGAGGAATTGGGTGCACAAGTAGTCTGGGATGACAAGAACTACTCTGTGTTAATTAATAAAGATCAGAGTGAACGTTATTTAAAAGGCCAAAATTTTTCTAACAGTACAGACTCAGGTATTAATAACAATTTAATCAAAGCTGTCGATCTAAAAGATATCCTTGATGACGACAAAGACAACGATCTAGCCGACTACCGTGAGGGTCACAACGGCGGCGACCAATTGGCCAACGACCCGCTGGTGGTGGACTTGAGAAAGAAGGAAGATTACGATACAAAACATATACCCGGGGCTGTCTGGGTAGCTACTGCTGAAAATATAGCCGAGGCACAAAATATTCAAAATCTGAAAAGCTTGTTGGAAAAGCATGTATCTAACGGTGGAAAAAACGAGATAGTGGTTTACTGTTACACCGGTAATATCTCCGGGTTGGTCGCTGGTGTTTTGGGAGTACAAGAATTGCCTGTGAAGAATCTTATGTATGGATTTGATATTAGCTGGAGAGGTACGAAGACAGCATATAGCCCCATCTTTGCTCCCATGGAAGATAGTAATGGACAAAAGCACTTAGGTGGAGGATGAGGAAAGTAAGTTCCTCCGGTGGAGGATTAAGCATTTTTGTGATTATACGGGAGTGTAAATTATTTTGTGGTGCGCCTGAACATAGGCAAAATGGAGTAAACTGAGACACTACCACGGGAGACTGCCCGACAGCAAAAACGAAAAACTAAGGGCGTCACCACTTGAAAATAAGTAAGTATACCATTGGTATACTAGTATACTGTAGTATACCGTAGTATACTACA
>DQHR01000100.1 GCA_003531155.1 Bacteroidales bacterium
GTCGCCAGGCTCAGACCATCCTCTTTCGTGTAAACTAACTGATGTTTTACTGCAGCCTCCCCGAACATTGGAATGCTATCAACCTGGGCAACCGTAATACTCGGCCAAACATCATTAATTTTTTCTTTAATAATACTTAAAAAATGCTTAGGGACAATGAAGTAAAATTCTATTTTTTGCTTTTCAATGTAAATAAAATAAACAACCTTAGGATTTATTACTATTGAATATTTACAGTTAAATAATATATCATTGCCGATAACATTGATATATTTTAGTTCTCTGCGCTGAATATTCTGCAATGGGTTCTTATAGAGGGAGTTTATTGATTTAGCTAATTTATGAGTATTATTGTTTCTGATAGAGTTATTGGGGGTTAATTTTAAATAAACATATTCCGGTCTGATAATGTTGATCATTCTATCACCCCAAAAGTTTATGTTATTAATTATCTATAACTTTTTCTATAAATCCGTTTTCCTCCATCCATTCAGTTTCAACCTCTAAAACCCTATAAACTNNATACTGAAATAGTTCCGCCAACTAAGGCTAGATTAAAACTTGCTCCTATTAGCCAATGCTGAAACCAAACCCACGTTGAACTAAACATAGATTTAAAGGCCTCAATAATAGCTTCTTTAAACGCCTCCTTCATTCTTTAAAAACCCCCTCAATCTGATCCAGTATCCAGGGTAATCCAAGTAATACGGCAAAAGACATTAAGTAAGCCCAGAAATGCTGCTTTGCTGCTGCAAAATCACCGTTTAAAATGGATTGGATTGTATCTATGCTACCCTTAACGACAATAACCCACTTGCCGATAGTACATAGTTTTGCGTGTATCCTATGGCCACCAGCATTAATATCTGCAAAAGCATAACTTGGATCCAGCAAAATAGATGCTGCCAACGAATAGCCCATGGTTATATAAAACTTTTTGTTTTTCTCTAAGTGGGTAACTATGGACCGGCCAGCTTTGGCGAGCCTTATTGTAATTGCCATAAAATAATTTCCTCCCTCCGAGGTAAAGCAGGAATCTTTTTGACTTCCCGCGCATAAAGTGTTGTAACNNACCTATAACTTCCAAACCAGCTTCTCGGGCTGGTTTTTTTGCTGTTCTGGAGCTGGTTTTTCGGGTTGTATTACACTGCATGACGGCATATTTTCCTTAAGTTCGGTTACTGTACGACGTTGTATTACATTGTCTTTCGCGCTGGATAGGGAATCATTACGGATAAGCCACCGAACAAATTTACTCATATCCATGTCGTATTGCAAAGACAGTTCTTTTATCCGATGTTGGCAATGTTCTAGTAAGTTTTCTGGAATCCTGACGGTCACTAATTTGGTCTGTATGACGTTGCACCCCCTTTGTAATACGCAATGGTTAAAAAAATAATGCAGTTTTACTGCGCCCAACTTTCTACTAACTGAACTTTTTTGTTTTATACGCCTAACATATGACATCCAACTTGTCCAATATTCGCACAAAAATAAAAAAGCCGAAGGAAATTATTCCCCGGCAATGTAAAATAACTCGTCTAATGTGCAATACGTGGCCCTGGCCATTAACATAGCTGTGGTTATTGTTGTGTCATAGTGTCCGTTGAGTAATTGGTTTAGATATGAGCGACTAACACCGGTTTCTTTTGCCACCTGCTCTTGTGTTTTTCCTGATAGCTTAACAGCTTCCTTAATACGGTTCTTGACTACAATATTGCTCTTTGTAATCGGTCTGTGGTTTCTGGTTCTTCTAAGTGGCTTCAGCCAGTCGTCGATAATTTGATGTAAAAACAGCTCTTCCGTTAACTCAGGGTTTAATACTCTTGCCTTTTTATGTATGGCCGTTAATACCTCCATAACATCGGATGGCAGGTTTAAATCGTCTAGCACAAAAAACACCCCCATGTTAGGTATATGCAACAATCCATTAGTAAATACTATGCCCGGAGGTGTTTATCATGCTTTCGTTGCTGGATACGCACAAACTTAAAGGTAAAGTCTATGATCGGGATGAATACGACATCAACCGGGCCGCCAAGGACATAGCCACTAAAACCCTTAAAAAATCCTCCGAAAACAACAAAAAGCAGTAAGGCTGGAAATGCCCTACTGCTTTTTTGCGTTACTCTTAACTTCGTTAATGCGTTACTCAAAAGCTATTCAGTGACACTGTGGAATATTCCATGTGGAATAATTTTCAGCAAAAAACTATTCTGGTTTTGGCCCGTAAACCCGTTCCATCCCGACCAGCGTAACCAACCATGTACCGCCTGATTTCCGGGCTTCGTGCTGGTGAAACCTGCCTTGCTGGCAGGCTCTTTTGACTGTGCTTACATCAAACCCCCAAAGCTCTGCAGCTTCGGAGGCGGTAACTACTTTCCCAGCGATATTTCCCAACCTGCCCAGGCTAAAGCTGCTTCCTCGTCGTTTTTATACATACTGGTAAATGTAACAGCAAACAAAGTCATTTCCGTATTTGCCGGGTGTCTGCCAGCGTCAAATAAATCGGCCTGACTTAATGCGTCAACCTCGTCCGTTGCATCGACTACAACCCATTCCTGTCCATAATCACACAGCAAACCTGCAACTGTATCTGGTATGTTTTTGCCATCAAAAGGGATAACGTCACCATTATAAACTATAAACATTTAAAAGCCACCTTTCTACACCGATTATTTTTTTTTGTTAGGTTAGGCCAGGCAACCCGCCCGACCTAACCAGTTTTAATTTAGATACCTACTTTGTAACTCGGACGGTTGATATATTCCAGAGCTGCGTCAGTAGTTTTTTGACTATCC
The DNA here is from genome assembly GCA_003531155.1 of Bacteroidales bacterium. GTDB lineage: Bacteria > Bacteroidota > Bacteroidia > Bacteroidales > Tenuifilaceae > UBA8529. The sequence goes on from DQHR01000100.1 coordinate 2,802, forward strand.
ATGGTCATTTCTTTGCCACCTGTTTTAGCTGTCCAGGAGATACCGCCGTTATAAATCATTTCCTTGTCGCCTTTTGTGTCAATGTTGTTGCCTGTGAAAATGCCATAGTAGTCTTTGCCAATAACTAAACTTTTTGCGGTATCGATGATTTTTTCTACCACTGTTTTTGCCTCCATCCATGCCTGACGGAGGGCCAGAGCCAACCTTGCGTACCAGTCGCCAACCATTTTCTTTGCTATTTCGTGTGCTCTTTTCATAATTTCTTTGCGGTTGATTTTCATTTGCTCGCCCTC
>DQHR01000049.1 GCA_003531155.1 Bacteroidales bacterium
AGATTATAGTCAATTTAATGATTAGAAGGGTTAACTGATAAATTAGTTTTTCCTAATTTTATAAAGTTGCATAATCTCTTCAACATTCTCTTCAATCGCTATTTTTAAATAGTCAATATCTGATTTAATAAGCAGCTTATTTTTTATGTTGCTACGGTGGGTTTCAACCGTATGTATACTTATGTGCAGATTATCAGCAATTTCGCTATTTAACATTCCTCGACAAATCATAAAGAAAACGTTCTTTTCGGCTTTGGTAAGCTGATCGAGTTTTTTAGTTTGCGTTTTAAACGCATAGCTAATGGCATGGAATGGAATTGTTTTGCCTAAATAGTTCTGTCCGCTTAAAACACAATCGATAGCCTCAACAAGCTCTTCAGCCACCGCTTCTTTAGGTAAAAATCCATCGGCACCAGAATCCATTGCTTCTTTGAGAACTTCGCTTTCGTCGTAACTTGTTAGAATTATAATTTTTAAATCAGGATAAGTTTTCTTTAGTTCTCGAGTAATTTGTATACCATTCAATGATCCTGATTTCTTAAGCCTAACATCAAGAAGAATTAGTTGAGGTAATACTGCTGTGCTTTTTAATAACGTGAAAAGTTCATTGCTCGATGATGCTTCTGATATCTCGAACCTATTCTTCACTTCGAGAATACTCCTAATGCCATAGCAAAACATCTGAGAATCATCGGTAATACAAATTCTAGTTTTTTTCATTTCTGTATTTAATTCTTAAATAGTTTCGGTAAAACAAAACTNNCTGAATGTTGATCCCTCAGAGCTACTCTCAATCATTAATCTTCCATCATTTTTCTGAAGAAATTCCTTACAAATCATCAACCCAATACTATCACTATATTCATTAGCTAGCAACTTCGCTATGGTTTCGTTATCAATTCCAGCCCCCTCATCAGTTACAGATATAACAAACTCATCACATAAATCCTCAGTGGTAACGCAAACCATACCCATTTCAGTAAATTTAATAGCATTGGAAAGTAGATTACGCAGGATGGTGCGAACCATATTCTCATCAGCTACAATATACGTATCATTCTTTATTAGATTGGCTAATCTGATACCCTTAGTTGCAGCCTGAGGTTCAAAAACTGCAAACACTTCATTTACTGTCATGTGCAAATCGAGAGGTACTGGCAAGAAAGTAATCATGCCCCTTTGAGATTTAAACCACTGTGTCAGGTTTTCAATCAATTCATAGATATCCGATGAGTTTGAATGCATTGATGTTACCCACTCTTTGATCTTAGCCTTATCAATACTATCAATATTATCAGATAAGCTTTTTGCCATCATTTTAAACCCAAGCAGAGGTGATTTAAGATCGTGGGTAATTACAGATATTATTAAATCGCGGGTTTTATTAAGCTCAATTACATTGGTAATATCAGAACATACTAGAATTAAGTTAGTTATATTTTCGTTATCGTCTTTTATTGGGTTAATCGTTATTTGAAACCAAATATTTTTCATCAGACTTGTTGAAAATTGACCTAAGTATGAAATTGGTTTTTTTTGATGTATACTAGTTGTAATTCGTTCATCAATATCATCGTTATTAAATAGTTCAGATACTTTAGTTTTAACCTCATCATTCATTACAAAATCACTGTAGTGATAAAAACTTTTATTTATCCACTCAATCTCACCATATGCATTTGTAATTATCACGGGATTATTGGTCTCTTGTGCAACAACTGAGAGCTGTTGAAGACTTTTATTCGAAATATCAAGAAGTTTTATTTGTGAAAGTATTTTTGATTTCTGATTAATTATCTCGGAGGTTCGCTGATTAATAATCCTCTCAAGTTTATACTTTTCAATATTATGCCTTCTTTGAATCCTCTTAAATGTTAGAAAGACTATCAGCATAAACAAAACTGTTCCACCCAAATGAGTATATATTGTTCTATACCAGGGTGGAGTAATTGTAAAGTTTACTGAAACAGTGCTACTCTCTGTACCAAATACATTTCGAGCTTTTACATACAATGTGTAAAAACCATGTGGCAAATTCTGGTAATTGAATGCTTTAATATCAGACCATTCACTCCATCCTTTTTCAAATCCCTTTAAATAGTGGCAATACTGACTCTTTGATTCAGCAATTAAAAATGGACTCGACACTGAAATGGTAACTCTATTGTTGGAATATGATATTTTTTGATTGATAGTAGCTATGCTATCATTAATAGTGAATGAATATGTTCCCTTTGATCCTGCACCTTCAAAAATTAAAGAATCGTTATTTACAGTAATGCTTCTAATATATAGCAGAGGTTTAACATTATACGAATTACAATTACTGAAATTTTGAGCACATATGACTCCATTTGAAGAGCCAAACCAAACTTTATCACTAGATTCTTGATAGACATTTCGAATACCCAATCCATTCAACCTTCTGAACAAAGTATTATAGTTAGGTATNNACCTGTAAAGGAATCTGGTTCTTTTCATCAATAAGATTATACCAAAATATTGAATCTTTATAAGTTGAAAATAGAGATATACTCCAATCTTTAAAAGTATTTGAAAGTAAGTTCTGCGACTGTATAAGTTCATATGTATCAGGGCTAAATGACCAAAACTCGTTCTTATAAATAAAAAATATTTTATTGTCTTTTAAATAAGCATAATCAATATAACTCCGTTCTCCTTTCTGTTCGAAGTGATATAAAACCTTAAACACATCGCCTTTTCGTTCGAGATAGTAGAAACCATCAGTACTTGTGCTAACCCAAATCTTTCCCTCTTTATCCTCAACAATTTTCATCACCGAACTCTTTACTTGAGGCACATACTGAATATCAGAAAACTTATTTGAAGGATATTTTAAATATGCTAACCC
>DQHR01000022.1 GCA_003531155.1 Bacteroidales bacterium
TGCTGAACGAAGTGAAGCATCTATATTAAAAACATTTAGACTCTTTGCTCAGGATGACATCTTATATAGAATCCACATTACAAATAGCTGTTTTTCCCCGATTCAATGTTAGTAAAAGGTGCTACAGCACGTTGATAAATTCCCTGAACATAAGCAATTGCCATTCCATAATTGGTTACTGGAATTCCGGCTTCAATAGCTGGTCGTAAGCGGTTAAAAATCTGCTTGCGGGTAATCATACAACCTCCACATTGAATTACCAATGCATACTCGGCAATATCTCTTGGTAGTTTATCCAACCCTGCAACAACCTCGTATTCTAATTTCTTTCCTGTAAAATTGCTAATCCAACGAGGAATTTTAACCCTACCAATATCATCGCAGGAGGTATGATGCGTACAACTCTCGAGCAAAAGAACCCTGTCGCCATCCTTTAACTCCGATATTTTTGGAGTACCCTTAATATAATTCTCAAAATCACCTTTAAATCTTGCCAAAAGTATACTAAAACTGGTTAGAGGAATATCCTTTGGAATTGATGCATCTGCTTTAACGAATATCTGGCTATCGGTAACAACCAACGCTGGCTTTACTCCTGTTTTTCGAAGAAAAGCATCCACCTCTCTCTCTTTTAGCACAATGGCAACGGCATCGTTATCCAAAACATCGCGAATAGCCTGAACTTGTGGAAGAATCAACCTACCTGCAGGCGCCTCAACATCAATTGGAGTTATAAGCAGAACAATATCTCCGTAGGAGATTAAATCGCCCAACAATGTTGGGATTTTATAGGACGATTCGGGAATAGTGATTTTAATTTCCGAAACTAGATCTTCGATACAGTTTGGGTTTGAAGTACTGGTTTCGAGAATTTTATGCCGCGGGTATCTTTCCTGGGTAATAACCTTAAAATCGTTTCGTAAAGGTTGTATATCGCATTTACTATGAACAAGGATAAAAGGAGTATCGGATTTATCAAACTCAGCAACTAGTTTTTCTTCAAATTCACCCCAGCTGTTATTGGCTAAAACGAGTATCGCCAAATCGATATGATTAATGGATTCGAGCGTTTTCTCAACCCGCTTTGTTCCAAGATCGCCTATATCATCGATACCAGCAGTATCAATTAGCACTACAGGCCCAAAGCCAGTAATCTCAAACGATTTCTTAACCGGATCGGTTGTTGTTCCTGCAAAATCTGATACAATAGCAACATTCTGTCCAGCAAGCATGTTAATTAGTGAACTTTTCCCATTATTACGACGACCGTAAATACCAATATGTGGTTTCGACTCTTTTCCTTTTTTCATTATCAACTCAATGTGCAGCAAAATAAACCATAATTACTGAAATAAGTTTATTTTTAACATATCAGATTGTTTAATCGAGCAAAAAATCTACCCATATGCTATATCGAACTAATTCAAACAACAAATTTAGGGTTGAATACAAATCTATTCCATAAAAATTGGAAACGAAAAAAAGTTTGTAACTTGCCTTAATCATTGAAAACCTTAAAACAATCGTTTAAAACCATAACCAAAATGAAAGCAAGATTTATCGGATTGATGCTAGTGGGTGGTATACTAATATCGGGGAACCCAGCATCAGCACAATTTAAAGATTTACTAAATAAAGGAGCAAATAGCGTGCTCGACAAAAAACTAAAAAAAGAGGAAGAGGAACGCAAGAAAAAGGATGCCGAAAAGAAAAAGGCACAAGAGCAACAGAATCAAGGAAACTCCCAAAATCAGGGAAATTCAAATCCTGCAGGCAACTTCATGCAAAAAAAGATGATGGGAATGATGGGCATGAAAGATGTTAAGCACGAAACAGTGTACAATTTCACCTCAAGCATGACGATGGAGATGCAATCGACCGACTCGTTGGGTAAAAAATCAGAGAAAGTTCTTTACACCACCTTCTTCGACAAGAGTAGCCGCAGTTTTGCTATGGAATTCGAAACAACTGATCAAGAGACTAAGCAAAAACAGCAAAGCCAATTCATATATGACTATAAAAACTGGGCAATGCTTATTTTAGGGGGTAAGAGTGGCGAAAAGAGTGGCATTGCAATGGAGATACCTAAAGATTCCACAATTGAGGCTCAACAAAAACAAGGCAACCAACAAAGCACAGAACAGGCTAAGAAAGATTATAACGACTATATGTCGAATTACAAAGCAACTGGCCGAACCAAAACCATTGCAGGCTATAGCTGCAAGGAGTATGTTTACGAAAACCCCGAAGGTCGTGCTGAGGTTTGGGCAACAAAAGATGTTGTTTTCGACTACTCATCGGCTTATGGACAAATGGGAGTTACAGGCTTAACAGCAGGAGGAGCAACTTACGGTTTAGGAACAGCTATGGAGTGGCATTTTATCGATAAAGACTCAAAAGCGCGTTCAGATATGGCCGTTGTTGATATTAAGCAAAGCAACCCAAAATCGTTTAACCTTGCAGGTTATCAAATTATTGGCATGGGCGGTGGACAAGGTCAACAGCAACAAAAAGGGAAAGGGAAGAAATAAAAAAATTCAGTGATAAAAATCTCATAAAACCTGTTAGAATTAAATCTCTAACAGGTTTTTTCTTGAGGTTTCACAAAAATGCAATAGCTGAATTCGGAGGTAAAAGAAATATAGAGTGAAGCATCAAAACATAACGTAAATCAATTTTTATTTCCAATATTTTGGTTATGAAATCGTCTAGGAAAATATGATAAAAGGGTGTCAAAATCCTAATTTTCTCCGTTGAGAATTCGTATGAACGCCAACTATTTCGGGAGAACATGGTGTAAAACCTACGTTGCTTCTTAATAAATAAAAAATATCGACAAAACCAAATTATTTCGATGGTTGTGAAACATGTCAAATGCTGCTAGAAATATTTATCTCAATGCTATTTTCGTAAAAAAGTATCCTAGGTTAGAAAATGAACGCTTAACGTCTGATCCCATTCTTATCGAATTACTTATATGAATCTATAGGATCTGCGTTTCAGCGTTATAATCCAATTCCTTTCTTGCTTTTTTGCAGTTAACGCTGCTAGCGGGGTCAGTCCCGTACAATTTTTATAGATTGATAATATTAGTGGTTTACATAAAAAACAATTAACCTACAGTCATGAAGATCAAAAGTTTAGAACACATCAAGTTTTTACTTGTTACCCTTCTCGTGCTGGCATCATGCGCCAACTCCATCGGCCAAATCATTGAGATTACAACAGATATCCCAGAGTTCAGCCCTCCGTCCCCAAACGCCTACCAGATTGGGAGGTTTGGTCAGGTACCTGTAAACGAGAGCACGGGGGCAATCAACTACTCCATCCCGCTGCATACTTATAAGGTAGGGGACATTACAGTCCCAGTGACGCTGAACTACTCGGGGAATGGAGTTAAAGTAGATCAATCTTCTAGTTTAACAGGAATAAATTGGACGCTAATGGCTGGTGGAGTTATAATACGAGAAGTAAGAGATAGGGAAGATAAAATAGCTTCTAATAGGTATTTTTTTGAGATAGATGAACTAAATGCATTGCCTAATGCATGGAATTTAGACCAAGGTGTTTGGGCGAATACTATTAACGAAATGGTAAATGATGTAACAGCTGATTCTGAGGTCGATATCTATTCATTCAATTTTAGTAGTTATTCTGGGAGTTTCTTTTTCGATCAAGACATGAACCCTCATTTAGTTAATTATAATACAGAATTAAAAATTAGTCGTATTTATGATAATGATAATCATTTAGTTATAAAAATAACTACTCCTGATGGATTTAATTATTTTTTTGGGGGAACTAAAGGATCAGAGTACACAACAACAAGAAAGTTTCATGTAGATCCTGGAACAGAAACTAATTTACAGACGGCTCTTTATCTATATAAAATCATTTCTCCAAAAGGAAGTATTGTAGAATTTGATTATTTTCATTTAATATATGAAATTGAAACTGGCCAAAGTTTTATTAGTATTAATGATTTAGGGAAAGATTGTCAATTTAGTAATATAGACAATACAAATACAACAGGTGACAGATATTTAACATATTTCAATAACGGACAGGCCATATTACGAAAGATTTATTCAAATCTTTCAAATGATTCAATAGTATTCTATAATTCTGCTCTACAGATTGATAGCATTGCCTACTTCAACAATAATGGTAAAAAATACAAATCAAATCAATTAATATACCAATATCCTCATGATGAAAATGGGGTAATAAATAGTAGATTTTTTTTAACAAATGTTAAAGAAAAAGATAGTGCAAATTGTTTTACAGGCAATAATTATAAAATGAGTTATGACAGGTTAAATTTACTGCCGAAGCAGTTTGCACTGGCTCAAGATTATTTTGGATATTACAATGGCATATACAGTACAACATTAATCCCAAAGGGAATATCAAGTTTTTTAGATAGCAGGGAAGGGAGTGGATATGCCGATAGGGAGCCTGATTTTAATTTTGCTAAAATTGGTTCACTTTCTAGCATTGAATATCCAACTGGAGGTATATCAGAGTTTGAATACGAATCAGGGCAAGGTGGTTACAAATACACCAATGACCCCATAACACTTAATACTTATTCATATAACTCAAGTAATGAGAGTCTTTATTCAGTTTATACTAATGAAGGGTTATATTTTTCGCCAATTGTTACTGATTCAATCATTATCGAATTAAGTTCATATGCATCAGAGAGGGTTTTAAGAGCCCAATTTGCTGAATTAATTGTTACAAACTTGACTGATAATATTCAGTTTTTTTATTCTATAGGTATTGGCTCATTACATGAACCTGGGTCTTATAGCAATAATAATAATTTTTTTAAGTGTAAGACACTCAAGAATAAGTTATACAAGTTTGAATTGATAATGGATAGCGGAGATTCAAATCAGCAAGGAACATATACCTCTGCAACTGCTAAAATAAAGTACTTCATTCCCAAAGATGCCTTAGGTCTCCGAATTAAAAGGATCACAGAAAAAGCTGAACCTAATACTAATTTAGGTTATATTAAAAGATTTTATTATAATAAGAAGGAGAATATTAATGATACTGTTATTCAAGAATACAATACACAATTTTATTTATTTTTAGAAGATAATATAACCTATTGTGAGTTTGAAGAAATTCCTTTTTGGGCACATATTTACCGCACCAGTCTTTATTCAAGTAGTATCCTTGACGTTTATGTCGATGATTCTCATAAAAATTTGTATCCTAATGTCACTATTAGTTATGGTGGAGATAACTTTGAGAATGGAGGTGAAGAGTTAGAGTTTAAAGTAACTAAAGAACCATTTGCTGAAATTTACAAAGAACCATTTGGTGAAAAAAGTGTAGGAAGCAGAATTTTTACATCTAGCAGGGGAAATAAGGCATGGGATAATGGAACATTATTAAGAAAAAGGGTTTTTAAAAAGGAGAATGGTATCTTTAAAATACTTAAAGATGAAAAATATTGTTACAAGATTGATGCCTCTAAATCTTTTAGTATTACTAATTATGTAGGTAAGAAAACAAAATTTCAAGGTTTAGTAAATCCAAGTGGAGTACACAATATTAGTTTGAACTCATATAATTGTTATTCTACATGGAACTCATTAGATTCTATTGTAAAAATAGATTACTTTGGCACTGATAGCATTGTAACCTACCAGAAGATCTACTACGATATAGGGATCCCTGGCTTACCTACCAGAGTTGTTACCAAAGACAGCAAAAGTAATCAATTAACATCGAAGACGTACTACCCTGATAACGCCAACCTCATCAACGGGATCACCTCTCAGGAGCTGAGTACAATCGATTCCATGCGGAGGAACAACCTTCATATGATCAACAGTCCCATTCAGACGGAACAATTAAGGAATGAGTGCATCTTAAATGCTACAAGGGTTATCTATAAAAATTGGGGACAAAACTTTAGCCAAACTGGTCCACTCATTCTTCCAGATACCATTAAAGTATCGGGAGAGATAACCAATCCATATCTTTTGGAAGCAAGAGTAAAGTACTATCGGTATGATACCCTTGGTAACCCCTTGGAATTTTCTAAGGTTGACGACTCGCATACGGTACTCCTATGGGGCTACAATTCGCTAAATCCCATCGCCAAGATCCAAAACGCCACCTACGATGAGGTGCAGGCTATACTTGGACAGGAGATCATATCCCAACTGGCCTCATCATTCGATAATGTATTCATAGAGAATCAGATAGCCATTACCCGAACTGCCTTGCCTGATGCGATGATCACCACCTTCATCTACAATCCATCGGTGGGACTCATCAAGCAGATTGATCCTAATGGGATCATTTCTAAATACGAGTACGATAGCTTTGGACGGTTAAAGTTTATTAAAGACCACGATGGCAATGTTCTTAAGAGCTACGACTACCACTATAGCGGACAAACGCCAACGGATAACTTTTTCACGTACACGGTAACATTCGATTTGCAGGGAGAAGACAGTCTCCCAAAACTAACGACACCTGCAGGTATCATCATCTCTCCAGATGATCCAACCAGAACGGGATACACCTTTGAAGGTTGGTATAAGGAAGCAGCCTGTACGAACGCATGGAACTTTGCAACCGACTTGGTAACAACCAACGTGACCCTCTACGCCAGGTGGACGGCCAACACCTACGCCATCACCTACACCCTGAACGGGGGGACGAACAGCCCGAGCAACACGGCCACCTACACCTACGGCGTCGGGCTGACGCTGAGCGACCCCTCCAGAACGGGGTACACCTTCGGGGGGTGGTACCTCGAGCCGACCTTCGTGAACGCGATATCCACCATAAGCGCCACCGCTACCGGGGATAGGACCCTCTACGCCAGGTGGACGGCC
>DQHR01000080.1 GCA_003531155.1 Bacteroidales bacterium
TTATACAACATCAATTAATAGTTTGTTCCGAGCAAACTATTAATTGATGTTGTATAAAAATATGCATATTTAAAGTACGAGAGAACGCCGAGATTTAAAAAGACGCTAATACCTACAAGCAATTTACGCATCCATTTTCTTGACGACATTGGAATTAAAATCCCGATCGTATAGTCGCAAATTGTTGCAAATATTAGCAGTGCAAAGAATAATCCGCTCGATTTATAGTAGAAAAAGAAGCTGAAAAGTAAAAGGTATAGGGTTCGGAGATAAGGTTTTTTGTAAACGAAGGAATAGCCCATTAGCAGTATGGTAAAGAATACCCAGAACGAGGCCGCTGTAAATATGATAGGCGAGCTCTCTTCATAAGAGAAAATCTTTACTATATATTGCAAAATATCTATCACTCTACTTTTGACTTTTTAGGTGTTTCTTCATTTTCAAGATATCGCTCATATTCCGACATCAGTGCTGCATAAAACATTTCAGCAATTAGATTTGCACCTCGATAGGTAAAATGAATAAAATCTTTTGAAGCAAGCGATGGGTTTGCGTTTTCCCATGCAGCCATCGAATTTTTCCCTCCCATCGCTTTATAGCAGTCCCAAAAAGGGATCCTGGCTTTAAAGGCGGCTTGCTTTTGGGCATCTCTAATCAACTCAATATTTGGGTACGATATGTATTGCAGCCCTTCCTTACGTGCAACATCAGAAACACCAATCATTATTATTGATGTTTCAGGAAGAGCAGCCTGAAGGGCCTTTATTTGATTATAAAGTTGAATCTGATAATACTTGTAGCTATCAACAATGTGAGGTACGACATTAACTCCAAACTGAAGAATAATAAGTTTGGCATTAAGCATCTGTAGCATATCAGTCATAAATGTGATATCGGTTTTTGTAAAGTCGATGCCTGAACTTCCTCTAATTGGAATATTATCAACTACAATCCCTTTATCAGTTTCAAGCGATATTCCAAAAATTAAAGGACTTTCATCGCCCTTAAATTTAATATCGAACATGTTTGTATTTTGGTTTATTTCCCATGATATAGCTGCTAGCTTATTGGTGTTTGGAATTAATTCTGCATCGTTAGTTACACCATCAGAAAATAGCTCGACAATAAATGGTTTTGGGTTATAACCATAAAATATTCTGATTCTGTCGAAACGTCGAGCAGTTCGGGTTTCACCACCAATTCGCTTAAATCTTATCCATGCTTCATTTGTACCCTTTGAGAAAATATTATTGCTAGATGTAAACGAAGAAAACCCTTCGAGTGCTCCAAATCGATTAATTCCTGCTTGTGTTTTATTATGATCGGCAAGAGTTGTTTTTTCCCAATTTGAAGATGTTGTTTGTAATAGCGATGTAGTTTGATTATTCTGAGGTAATGCATGTACTAAACCAACACCTCCTCCGCCAAATTTGGTTTGCAACCTCGACCTGAAATATGACGTAATTCTATCTCCTTCAATTTGTGAATCACCATAATGAAGAACTCTTATCGCCTTTTTATTGTATTGTTTATTTTTTAAAGCATCAAAGAATGATTTCAACGACTTATTCGTACTATCAGCAAACTCAAGTCTGTTTATTTTACTTTTTAGATAATCAGCAGTGAATGTTTTTAATGAATCAATGTTATATATCGTATCGTTATTATAAATAGTATCGGTTAAAAGAGAAAATACAGAATTTTTAGTAAGTAATAGATTTGCATTAAAGGTACTATCAACAATACGATCGAGAAAAGCAATCTCTGGATTTAGTTGGGTCTTACTAATCGAGGAATTAATACCTATCAGGTCTCTAATATTTGGATAACGAAATGTAATAGAACCAAACCTAATTCCATTTTTTGGGAAAAAGAGTGTAGGTAATAAAACAACTACAAAAAGGAGAAGAAGTATTAAAAGTGTTTTATAGGGTTTTACCATGTATTGGAGTGTAAATAATTGCTTCCAACCCTAAAGGTAAAAAGAATTTGGTAAAACCCTATGAGTCGATAAAACTCTCGAACTAGCTCTTGGCTTTTATCTTTAATGTTTGTCCTGGGTAAACCCTATCACTTTTAAGATTATTGATTTTAATAATCTCATCACCAGTAACACCTGGGTATTGTTTAGCAATGGTCCAGATGGTATCTCCTTGTTTTACTGTATATACAATATAACCATTCTCAACTTTTGGTTTTGTAGGGGTAATAATACCAAGTTGAATAGCCATTTTTTGAGATACGTAAATAGTTAACTTCTGGTTAATTCTAATCAAATTGCCATACAGGTTATTCCATGAGCGGAGTTGTGAGGCAGTAACACCATACCTTTCAGCAATAGTGCCAAGAACATCTCCAGATTGAACTCGATAATTGTACCTAACGCTCCCAGCAGGTATATCGTATTGGTAGGATGAGGTATATTTTATTGGATTTATGCTATTCTTACGATTAAAATAAACGCTATCCTTGTAAGCATAAATTTCCTTTTCTTTATCGATAAACGGACCAACAGCATCGGCTGGTAGTTTGAGAGCAAAAGCTCTATCCTTTGCAGGTATTACATCAAGCTTATACTGTGGATTCAAATCTCGTAATAAGTTGATTGGGATGCCAAGAACCTCTGATACTTGTTGTAAATGGAGGAGTTGATTCACCATTAAAGTGTCGGATGTTAATGGAACTGTGATTGGTTGAGGTTTAATGTTGTGCTCTTTATGATAATAATATGCATAATTTGCCGCAATAAATGCAGGTACATAACCTCTTGTTTCACGGGGTAAATAGTAATAAATATCCCAATAATTTTTTTTCCCTCCTGCACGACGAATAGCTTTATTAACATTGCCTGGGCCGCAATTGTATGCAGCAATAACCAAAGTCCAATCTTTATAGATGGAGTATAAATCTTTAATAAAGCGAGCGGCTGCATGTGTTGATGCTATCGGATCACGGCGCTCATCAACGTAAGAATTGATGGTTAATTTATACATTCTTCCTGTACCATACATAAACTGCCATAGTCCTGTAGCCCCAACTCTTGATACTGCTCGAGGGTTTAAAGCCGATTCAATAATTGGCAAGAATCGGAACTCTTGTGGTAGTTGGTATAAATCAAGAATTTCTTCAAAAATTGGAAAATAGTAATCAGAAAGGCCAATCATTACCCCAACGAGTTCTTTTTTATTTTGAGTGTACATTGATATGTAACTCTTTATAATACTATTATAGGGTAAGTCGATAAGTGAGTTGATTTTTGCCAATCGTTTTGTGTAAATCGAATCAGGCAGATTGATTATTGGCATTGTACTGTCAATTTCAATCCCTGTTACAAGGTTTCCCGAATCAATCGATTGTTGAACGTACCAAAGATTTAAAAGACTATCCAGATTATTGTTAAAATCGGACGATAGCCCAATCCTTTCCATAGTTGAATCCTTAATTGCAGGTTTTGAAACTTGCGATTTAAGTGAGTTTACCGTTAAAGTAAGGGCTATTGTAATTGTATAAATAACAAACTTTTTCATCTTTAATAGTTAAAAATTAAATGAACAACTTATACCAAACGCAGGTAATGTATAATTTGTTGAAGCAAAGTTATTATTTATTATTGTTGGTTCAACACGAAATGATAGATCATCGTTCACATTCCAATCATAAAAGTGCGCATCAACATTGGCATCAATAATGTTTAGAACGTAAATTCCAATTAACCCTGCAAAAGCTAAGTCTCTGTTTTTTCGATAGATATCGCGGTATAATTTCAATTCTTCCTCTGTTCTAAGTCCGTTAAACTCGTCATTAGGATACTGCCTTATGGCTCTTTTCATTTTAACGTAACCCCTGTTATTCCAGTCAACAATAAAAACCATAGTGCTTATTCCACCGTAAATAATTGGAACTTTCCATGCTTTTTTGTTATAAACTTGACCTGAACCTGGTAAAACGGTAGAAAGAATAGTCGCTGTTGCCGGAGAGTGCTGATTCTTATTATAAACAAGTAAAGCATCAACAACACTTGCAATATAAAATGCACCTGCACCAGCAAGGTACATATTCCTAATTTGTTTTTCTCTTATGTATCTTTTTTTGTAAAAATCACGATTAAAGAAAACAGGATCTATTTTATTATAATCAGAAAGGTAGTCTTTATAAGTGTTATTCGTTTTAATACCCATGTAAAGCATGCTTCCCATACCAGCGTAAAAGAATGCAGCCTTTCCATATTGTTTGTTGTAGATTTGCCCAAACCCAGGTAGAATTTGAGATCCAAGCCATAAATGTTTGGTTTTAAGGCTGTCGAAGAAGTGTTTTGTTGGCTTGTTTTTAGCCAGTTGGCTAAAAGAGAAAAATGGTATTAGCATTAATACCATTCCAACTATCGTTATCTTTCGAATATTTGAAGAAAGGTGTACCCTCAACGTTCTTTTGATTTTAGGAGAAAACGAAGAAAAGGAGAAATTGTTATTCCTCCAAACTGTTAAATTTTTTAATAATTTCTTGAAGTTCAAGTTCGTTATGGTACGAAATAACAATTTTGCCATCACCTTTTGTGCCCATTTTAATTTCGGCAGCCCAGCCTAATTTATTAATTAAGTGCTCCTTCAGTTGTGATTCGGTATGAGGTA
>DQHR01000063.1 GCA_003531155.1 Bacteroidales bacterium
AGCTCACGCAAAGCGATGTTGTATTTTCAGATTCAGCGTAGTATGTTGTTCCGTTAACCAGCGCTGTTGCTTCTGCCAAAGCCGACCCACCCGATGAAGCGGCGTACCACTTCATGATCGAGCCTACAGGTACAGTGGCTGAAAGGTCTGCCACGGTTGCACTTCCGCAGAAGGATTGGGTTGCAGTTGCTGTTGGAGCCGCAGGTAATGCATTTATTGTAACTGTCACGGCAGTTCTTGAAGAGCTCACGCAAAGCGATATTGTATTCTCCGATTCTGTGTAATAGGTTGACCCGTTTACAAGCGCAGTTGCTCCTTCCAAAGTCGAACCACCTGACGAAGCGGCGTACCACTTCACGGTCGATCCTACAGGTGCAGTGGCTGAAAGGTCGACGATTGTTGCGCTTCCGCAGAACGACTGGGTAGCGGTTGCTGTTGGAACAGCAGGTAAGGAATTTATCGCAACCGTCATAGCAGTTCTTGAGTTGCTCACGCAAAGCGTTGTAGTATTTTCAGATTCCGCGTAGTAGGTTGACCCGTTCACCAGCGCTGTACCAGCAGCCAAAGCCGAACCACCTGACGAAGCAGCGTACCACTTCACGGTTGATCCCACAGGTGCAGTTGCCGCAAGGTTCGCCACGGTTGCGCTGCCGCAGAACGACTGGGTTGCAGTCGCAGTTGGCTCAGCAGGTAACGCATTAATCGTTACAGTCACAGCGGTTCTCGATGAACTCACGCAAAGCGATGTTGTATTCTCCGATTCTGTGTAATAGGTTGACCCGTTTACAAGCGCAGTTGCTCCTTCCAAAGCCGATCCACCAGACGAAGCGGCGTACCACTTCACGTTCGAGCCAACAGGTGCAGTTGCCGCAAGGTTTCCCACGGTAGCACTTCCGCAGAACGACTGGGTTGCAGTCGCAGTTGGCGCAGCAGGTAACACATTAATCGTTACAGTCACAGCGGTTCTCAATGAGCTCACACAAAGCGTTGTTGTATTTTCAGATTCCGCGTAATAGGTTGACCCGTTAACCAGCGCTGTTGCTCCTGCTAAAGCCGAACCACCTGACGAAGCGGCGTACCACTTCATGATCGAGTTTACAGGTACAGTGGCTGAAAGGTCTGCCACGGTTGCACTTCCGCAGAACGATTGGGTTGCAGTTGCTGTTGGAGCCGCAGGTAATGCATTTATTGTAACTGTCACGGCAGTTCTTGAAGAGCTCACGCAAAGCGATGTTGTATTCTCGGATTCAGCGTAGTATGTCGTTGAGTTTACTAGAGCGGTACCAGCTGCCAGAGTCGAACCGTCCGATGATGCGGCGTACCACTTCACGGCTGATCCCACAGGGGCAGTTGCCGCAAGGTTCGCCACGGTTGCGCTGCCGCAGAACGACTGGGTTGCAGTCGCAGTTGGAGCAGCAGGTAGAGCATTTACAATAAAAGCTTCTGAAACATTGCTAGTCGCAGGTGAGCCGCAACTTCCCGTTACAATACAGTAATAGTATAAAGTCCCTTCGGTTGAGGCAGAAGGAGTATAACTGGAAGAAGTTGCACCTGTTATTGGGGTTCCTCCTGTATTAGATAGACTTGTATTGCTATACCATTGGTAAGTAAGCCCTGCGCCTGTTACATTAACAGAAATTGAACTAAATGCTCCTCCCTGACACTGTGTTTGGGCTGCAGTTGATTGTCCTGTAATTGTTGTAGAAGAGTAAAGTGTAACTGTTACAGCAGTTCTGCTGCTACTTACACAGGAGTTGTGATTGGTCTCGGCATAATATGTACTACCTGATACAAGAGCTGTAGATGTTGCTAATGCTGAACCTCCTGATGAAGATGCATACCAACTTATTGTGCCTGGACCAGATAAACTTGCAGTTAAATCATCAACAGTCGCTCCAGAGCAATAGCTTTGATTTGCTGCTGCTGTTGGTGCCGCAGGTGTTCCACTTTGAACTGTTATTGCGGTTCTGGTTGTACTTGTACATCCTGTTGTGTTATTTTGAGATAGAGCATAATAAGTTGTTCCTGAAACAAGGTTTGTTGTTGAAGGAAGAACAGAACCTCCCGTTGAAGCGTTATACCATACCAATGAACATCCAGAAGGGGCTGTTACAGATAAATCAGCAAGTGTCGTAGTTCCACTGCTACAAAATGTTTGATTTGATGCACCAGATGGAGCCTGAGGGGTTGGGTTTACTGTAAATGATATGCTACCAGATAAAATAGCACTACAACTTGTTGAAGGAAATTTTGTGGCTTTTACTTTAATGGTAGTGTTCGAAGTTAAAGCATATGTTACAAGGTCTATATCGAAACCTGTACCACATATGCCATAGCCATATAATGTTACTCCATCATTAAGTACAGGAGTATAAATTACTCCTGATTGCGAATTTTGAACTGTTATGGTTCCATTTGAATTTGAACAAATTGTTGTTGAACTTGATGTAATTGTTTTATCAGATGGATTAGAACACCCTACTGTTTGGTATGTTGAACTTAATGAACTTTCACAACCAGTTCCTGTCAATGTTACTTGAACCTTGCTTCCAACTGCCAAATCAAAAGTGTTTAATCCAGAAACACTCCAACTGCCAGCGCTATTAACAGCAATACCAGCTCCTACCAACGTTTCATCAACATAAACTTTTATTGTAACGGGATAAGTTCCTCCGGAAATAGTTCCACTTACAGTGGTCTCTCCTTCGGTTGCAGGATTAATTGCAATAGAATATCCCGAAATATCTGTTTTAGTAGAAATAGTTATTGGATCTGAGTCGGGACTTGGCGATAGACAAGATCCTGATGTAACCTTTGCTACTATAGTTCCTGAGGTAAGGTTTAACCCTGTCTTAGTCCAACTTCCAGAAGATACAGTTGTAGAACCCAGTGACGTGCCAGAAGAATTAGGAGTGTATAACATTATTGTCGTTCCATTTGCTTCAGACGAATACCCACTAATTGACGTAACAGGAGATGTAGCAGAGCAGCCATTAAAGCTAATGGTTGGTTTAATGGCTGAACGAGTTACAGTAACTCCTGCTGATGGGTCAGAGAGGCACTGCCCGCTAACTATTTGTCGAGCAGTAATTACCTGGCATGTTGTTAAGGATGATACATTTGCTGTCCAAGCGTATGGAGCTGAAGCACCTGAAGTTGCAGTTGCAATTTGGATATCGTTTGCATAAATATTTATCTGCGAACTTGCTGCTGTACCATTGCCTGAAATACTTGTTGTAGCCGTTGTAATTGTACTTGTTGATATAGTAGGAGTAGCACTTGTACCACCCGATGCATAATGACAAGAAACATAGTAAGGAGATATGCATTTCCCTGGCTCTTCATACCTGAAATAGTATACATCGGATCCAAAACAGTTCCCTGTTTGGCATTCAAATGTGAATGTTTGAGGGTTTGTTGTTGTAATAAAAGGATTTGTTACACTATTTTTTAAATCGCTAACAGTACGTAAAGCATAATTTGATGTGTATAAATATACTTTTGTCCCAATCGGCCTACTTATTGTTAAAGAATATCCTTTGCCGCTCGATATTTTTGTAATCTCTGAAGCTAAAGGTGTACTCGTTTGAACCGAGCAATCTGAAACAATAACGGGATTACAGTTGCTGTATGAAATGCCTTTGCCTGTTGCGGTTACTGTTGCTTTTACGACCTGTCCAGCAGCAAGAATTACTGAAGGGCTCAAAGAAGATACATTAATCGACCAATTTCCTGCAGCACTGAATGCAGTTGAGGCGCTGCCCAGTAGATTTGTTCCGTTGCTTTGATATACGTACACAGTTACTGTTCCTGATGTTTCAGTGGTTGTGCCAGTTATTGCTGTATTTGAAATCCCAACTGGATCAATAAAAGGACAAGTTGAGCGATCTAATTGTCCATCATTGTTGATATTATTCGTAGATGTTGGAGTAATTTCATCAATTATGCTTGAGTAAATATCATCGAGATTACTACCTGTTGTTACTCCACCAACATCTGATATTGCACTATTCCCAATAGCAGGATGAGGACTCATGCTAGTAACAGCAACCATTCTAAGAGGAGTGTTAGCATCAATAGTTAACCCCGGAATACCAGTTAGTTGCGAAAAGGGAATGTAGAAATCGTAAAAATAATCGGGATCGGAACAGGCGGTTGTAAGTGCCATTGATTTTTGGCAGTTTGTTGAGTAAGGGTTGGTTGAAAATGGAATTACATTAATGGGCGAAGCAGTCCCATCAACCTTGTAAACCTCAACCCCAAAGTTTGTTTCAAGTACAATCTCGACTTCAAAACCAGGATTCCCAACAACCGCATTTGGGTCAGCATTCGGACCTGTAAATCCAAATTTCTGATCGGTGTCGATTAGCAAGGAATATCCTTTCGAGTTGGCTGCGTATCCACCAAGCCTGAATCGAAATAGCAGATTGGTGCCGTCAAAATACGACATAACAGCATTATTACCAGCTGCATCTGTCCCAACAATTTCATTATACAAACAAGATGGACCAGCTAATGGATCTCCTTGTGGATCGGGCTTTACGATTGGAGCGTAAGGAATCTCACTCTCAGCGATATCATTTGTCAAGAAACCGA
Organism: Bacteroidales bacterium; assembly: GCA_003531155.1. Taxonomy (GTDB): domain Bacteria; phylum Bacteroidota; class Bacteroidia; order Bacteroidales; family Tenuifilaceae; genus UBA8529. The sequence goes on from DQHR01000063.1 coordinate 4,597, forward strand.
TCTGTACCCCTGATGTTTTCATAGAAACATAACCATCTCCATCAGGATCTAGTATTGCCTTGCCCGGCGCGGTTACTGATTTTATAACCATACCCGGAGTTTGAGCTAAAAGAATACTTGCCTTTAAAATAAGCAGTATTAGTAAGATTTTTTTTATCATAGAGTACTTTTTTGCTGAATAAGAGGTGATTAAAAATCCCTTTTTCAGGTTTTTAAATTTGTTCTATTATACATCTGGCCCCATCATTTGTTTTCTCATTGAGGTTAGCAGAAAGTAAACATTGAGTTCAATTATGACCAAGAATATAAATAGGCTGATTAACGATATTTATTGTTACATAAAATCGTTATATAAAAAAGATGTGTTAGATTATTGATAGACCTTTATGCTATTCTGATAATTTACATTGCTGAATAACAATGATTTGAATCAGTTTTATATACCGAAGGGCTTAAGAAGGATATTAAAATAAAGCCAGAAAGGATTCTAAATTTTGATTTGTATCTAAACAGAGTTTTTTTCTTAATCTAGAGCGTGAAACCTTTACACTATCAGGGTTTTGATTTAAAAGAGATGATATGTCTTTAATGCTCATTCCAAGGCTAATCAGACCGCAAAGTTTTATTTCGGAAGGGGTTAGGTCATCAAATCTGCTAAGGAGGTTTTTATTAAAGTTAGGTTTTACATTATGAAAAGCAATAGTAAACTGATCCCAGCCGCTTGTTCTTATTTTCTCATCTAAAAGTTCGATTATTTTAAAAATATCAGGTGAGGACTCATTGATATATTTTTTGTTACCTACAATCTGATGAAGTTTATTTTTTATATCAATATTGAATTCATTATTTTTAGTTAGGTTAAGCGTTATCTCCATAAGCTCACGGTTTTTCTGAGCAATGCTCTCCTTATGGTACTTAGAAATTAGTAATGCAGAATTGATTCGAGCTTGTAGTTCAATAGGGTCAATTGGTTTACGAAGAAAATCAACAGCTCCAGCTTCTAAAGCAATTTTAAGGTTTTCGGATGTTATCATAACTCCCGATGCAACCACAAAGGGGATATCCTTTGTGGCTTCGATGCCTTTAAGGGTTTTTATGAACTCAATCCCATTAATATCTGGCATATCCCAATCGGTAATTATTAAATCGGGGAGCACCTTTTGGGCTATCTCAATGGCTTTTTTACTTGAATTTGATTGGTATAGAGAGTATTCTGGATTTGAACGCTGAAGGTGGAGTACTATAACCTTAAGCGATTCTACCAAATCATCAACAATGAGTATTTTGTAATCGTTCATCGTTTAAACATTATTTAATAGCTCAATATACCTGTTCTGCTGGGATAGTAGAACGGCATCAGTAACCATTAGTATCCATTTTTGCAGCGATTCGCTATCATTCTTGCTAAACTTGTTCAACACCCTAAGTATATCGGAAATCTGATATACCTCAAAATTCTTTAGTTCATCCAAATATGGAAGTATTACAGATTTATCAGTGCTAGTTAGCACATCTTCTTTTTGTTGCTGATAGTTTATCTCTCGACGAATCTTTTGAGTATTCTTTTCAAAACTCTCAGTCAAAGGGATTATAATATTAAACGTAGAGCCTTTCATCTCTTTCGATTCTACGAATATATCGCCTCCATGCGAATCAATAGCCAATTTACAAAAATTAAGTCCTAATCCAGTCGAAGCAATGAGATTATCATTCTGATTTTCGGATTGAAAGCGATCGAAAATGGCTTTTTGCCTTTCGGGTCGTACACCAGGACCATGATCTCTTATTGATATTTTAATGAAATCAGAGTTATGAAGGCTTGTACTAATCTCAATTTTTCCTGTTATGGGCGAAAATTTGATAGCGTTTGTGAGAATGTTAACCAAAACGCGATGCATAATGGATTTATCGACATTTACCTCAATATTTTCGTTAATAACAATGCTAAATGCAATACTTCTTAACTTACCAAGGAAAGCAACATCATTAATGGCATCTTCAATTAGTTCAGTTAGATCAATGTTCCCTTTGTTCAGCACCATTGTTGTATTCTCGTACTTGTAAACATCAAGGATGTTCATTACCAAGTTATTCATTTCTCTTCCTGCTTCATGGATAAGATTGTTTTTTTCAGGAATATCATCCATTATCGAAGCGTTGATGATAGTATTTAGTGGGTTTTTAAGATCATGGACTATCATGTGGGTCATGCTGTCCTTAAAATTACTTAAGGTGATTATCTTTTTGTTGGTTTCCTGTAATGCTTTGGCTTGGTTTTCAATTTCGTATTTTTGCTTTACTACCTCTTGCGTTCGTTCGGTAACCTTTTTCTCAAGTTCAAGATTGTTTTGGCTTAACTCCTCTGTTAACCCTTCAATGATAGTAAATGAATTCGAGAACCTTTTAGAAAGTGTAAACGCGTTGATAAAAACAATTAAGAATAACCCGAAGGGCATTAAAAATGTGGTGTTTAATATTTTATTGTAGTAGAGTATATCATTTATGCTAATAACAAATAGCATGAAATACCCAAAGAGCATAATAATAGAATCGTCTTTTTTGTTTAAAACAGCTTTCGTCAAACTGACTATAATCATAATGGCAGCTAATGCCACAATTGCTTGGTAAAAAATTGGGGTGTAGGAAAAGATTTTTACAGGAGCAAATAGTATTATTGAAGCAACTATTAAGCTTATTGTAATTATAAGTTTTTCGAAAAATTTAGAGAGATACTCGGAATTTAGCGTTCTAACAAACATGTAAAATAAAGGAATAGCCAAAGTGTATGACAAGTACTCTATCTTAATCATCACCCACCAGTTGATGTTTGGAAAAACATCGTAGATGACTTTTTCACCCGTAGTAGATTCTCGGAGCATTATTAGTAAGCAAATAATGCTAAAGAATAAATGGGATTTCTCCTTTCTTCTATAGATAAATAGCCCATAATTATAAACAAACATGATAAAAAATATACCTATTAAAAAATAGGTAATAGCTAGTTGCTTGTTCTTATAAATTACAACAGACTTTGATTTACCTAAAAGCATTAAATCCTCAGGACCACCTTTACGGTGGTTAAAGTTAGATACCTGAATGATAAGTTCAGCCTTTTTATCTTTTGCGAAAAAGATTACTTCATTTCTTTTCCACGATGGTTCTTCTTCCTGTTTATTCGTTCCAACCTTACCGCATTCGGTATATAAACCGTTAATCCATAGTCTGTAAGCACAATCGAATTCTTTTACTTTTATAGAATAAAGATCTTCATCGGGTACGTTAATAACAACCCTAAATGTAGCATAACCATCTGCAGATAATTTTTTATTATTCCATTCGTACCCATTCCAGAGCCCGGGTAGATGAATGTATTTTTTGGATTTTATCTTTGAAGAATCTTTAAAGTCCGATGGCGTTAATAGCTGATTCCAATAAAATTCAAATTCTCCGACAATTCCTATGAGGTTAGTGCTTGTCAAATCAAAGGCAGAGATATTTATTACCCCTTCATTCGAACTAGATGGATAGGATGTATTCTCCTCCAGTTCAACCATTGTTAGATGCAATATTAATAGCGACGCTATGGATATAGAAAAAGCAAAAAAGTAGAGGGGTAGTTTAGCTTTTATCATGATTCTGATAAACTGTTATCCAAATTCTAAACGAGTTGTAAATTTAAGGATATTATCAAATTATATGATATTTTATTAATGAAATAAAAAACCCGAGAAATAATTCTCGGGTCAATAACTCTAGATTGAACTATCTATTTCCGAAAAATGTCATAATAAGTAATGTTAACGATAGGCCTATTAGTATCGAAATGGTTGTCCAACCAATAATATTATTTAGCGGTTTATTTACATATTTTCCCATTAACTCCTTTTTGTTAACAAGGAGTATCATGCAAACTAAAACAACTGGTAAGAGTAATCCGTTGAGCACCTGCGACCAAAGTGAGATTTGAATTAAAGGAGCGTTAGGAAGTAAAATAATACCCGCCGATATAACAAGAATGCTTGTGTAAAGGGTATAAAATTCTGGGGCCTCCTTCCATTTCTTATCAATACCTGCTTCGAAACCAAAAGCCTCGGAAATATAAAACGAGGTAGCAAGAGGAAGAATTGTTGCCGAAAAGATTGATGCCACAAATAACCCAAATGCAAAAACCTGCGAAGCGATTGCTCCTGCTAAAGGTTTAAGCGCCAATGCAGCGTCCTTAGCTTCGTTAATTTGAATTCCGCTCTTATGAAGTGTAGATGCACAGGCAACAACGATAAAAAAAGCTACGACTACGGTGGCAACACACCCAACTACAATATCTATAACAGAGTATTTGTAATTTTTCATTTTTAACCCCTTTTCAATTACCGATGACTGTAAATAGAAAAGCATCCAAGGGGCAATTGTCGTTCCTACTAAGCCAATAATCATGGCAATGCTTTTCCCATTCACCTCAAATTGAGGACGAATAATTGCACTTCCAATTTCGCTCCATTCAGGATTTCCCATTAATGCCGATACAACATACATCAATAGTGATACGCTGAAGAGTAGAAAAATCCTTTCTGCAATCTGGTATGTTCCTTTTACTACCAATAGCCAAACAAGGATTGCTACAATTGGCACTGTAATATATTTGCTAACGCCAAATACATTCATGCTTCCTGCAACCCCGGCAAATTCAGTGGTTGTATTTCCAATATCGCCAATTAACAGGCCTAAGAAAATGAAGAAGGTGATTTTAACCCCAGCGCTTTCGCGGATTAGATCCGCTAAACCTTTGCCTGTTACAATTCCCATTCTGGCATTCATTTCCTGAATAACAATAAGCACAATGAAGGATGGTATTAGTGTCCAAATTAGATTATAGCCATATAAAGCACCTGCTACGGAATAGGTCGTTATTCCCCCTGCATCGTTATCAACACTTCCAGTGATTATCCCCGGCCCTAATATGGCTAGGAAAATAGCTAAGCGTTTGAATATTCTGCTATTGCTTATTTTTAAAGTCATTCTGCCTACCGTTTGAAAGTTCTACGCTTATTTACCAAATCCTCAACAACGTCGTCGATTACAACCATTCCTTGTAATAGGTTTTGCTTATCAATTACGGGAATTGCCAATAGGTTATATTTCGATATTATTTCAGCAATGTCGTCAATCCCCTGATCGTCGTATAAATAAATGGGATCTTCTTTCATTATCTGGTTGATGGTTGTTTCTGGTTCTGAGATAATCAAATCGCGAAGCGTAAAGAATCCAATCAGCTCCTCTTTTGAATCGGTAACAAAAAGGTTGTAGAGTTCAACTGCCTCAGGTTTACGAGCACGAATTTCCTTAATTACATCTTCCACTGTTTTAGCAGGGTTAAAGGCTAAGATATCGGTAGTCATTATACTTCCTACAGAATCGTCCTCGTATTCAAGTAGCTCGCGAACCTCTTGCGACGATTCGGCTTCCATCTCTTTAAGAAGGCTTTCGGCCTTTTCATCTTCAAGACCATCAAGGATGTCGGCTACCTCATCAGCTGGCATTTTTTCAAGAACGTCAGCCATCTTATCAACGGGTAAACTTTCAACAAGTTGAACCTGTGCTTCAGGTTCGAGTTCTTCCAAAACGTCAGCAGCATGTTCCTCATCCAAGGCAGAAAAAAGAGTTGTACGAGTTGCTCTACCTAAATCCTCAATAATATCGGCTAAGTCTGATGGGTGGAGTGTATTTAATTTTGAGTAAACTTTTGAAAGTTTGATGCTATGGCTTGAGAAGTCGATTGCTTGAACATCGTCCCAAAGAATGTATTTGGCGGGTATGCTTACTCTTAAATATGATAGGAAGAATTTGATTGGCTTTTCAATATCAATACGGCGAAGTAACCCCTCGATCCCAATATCTACAGCAACTGCGAATGTTCCGTCTTTTATATCAACTAATCGGATATCGTTCACCCTAACAAGTTTACGACCATTAAGATCAACAATTTGCTTGTCGAGCATCAGTTTGGCCAGAAAAAAGCCATTCTCAACAGCATCACTTGTAAGTTCTACAAAGTTGTTACACTTAACAGTTAACCGTCCTTCAATTCGAAATACATCAACAAACTCGAAAGAGTAAATTTTTGTTCCTTTTGCGGTTTTAGTTTTAACGCCAATAACTCTTGGTTTATCAAAAGCATCGTTTATGTTGGCTGTAAGGGTATCAACCAATAAATCTTTTACAATACCGACTTTTTTGCCTTCGGCATCATAAACCCTTTTTCCTATAATACGGCTTAAATAAAAAGTTGAAAGATTTGCCATATCTACCTCCTAAGTATTTTACATACAGCAGGTAGTTGGCAATTGACAATCTACCTCGCTGCGTGCGGGTTAATAAAACATATCGCAGGGTCGTCGTCCATATAAAATTTAGTACTGATTTGCGGAACAAAAGTAGGTTTCTATTTTAAAACAAAAAAATAATAAAGTTTATTTTTATTAGCCTCGTTGAACAAAAAGTTAAACTTTTTTCTGGATAAAATTAATTTTAAAATAGTCAGAGGAATGATTAAAAATTAATCTAAAAGTTATAACAACGCGGTTTATAAGTCGTTAGCCCCTGTTGATATTTAATTATTGCAACTTTAGTTTTGAAGGTGAATATTTCTGTATTTTTGCATCAAACTTTTTTGTAATGTCAGTAAATACTAGCTATTCAGAAGATAATATTAGGACGCTCGAATGGCAGGAGCACGTTAGGCTTCGTCCGGGGATGTATATTGGGAAGTTGGGAGATGGCACTCAACCCGATGATGGAATTTATATTCTTTTAAAGGAGGTGTTCGATAACTCCATCGACGAGTACATGATGGGATATGGGAAAAGTATTGACGTTTCCATAAACGATAAGGTTGTGCGAATTCGCGACTATGGCCGTGGTATTCCTCTTGGTAAGTTGCTTGATGTTGCGTCGAAGATGAATACTGGAGCCAAGTACGATTCAAAGGTTTTTAAAAAATCCGTTGGTCTAAATGGTGTTGGTATTAAGGCTGTAAATGCTCTGTCAACTTCGTTCAGAATTCAAAGTATCCGAGAAGGACAGGGTAAACTCATCGAGTTTTCTGGTGGAAAAGTGCTTTCTGAAAAAGATTTCGAAAGCAATGGAGAGAAAAATGGAACTATCGTAGAATTTCTTCCAGATGATACAATTTTTGGAAGTTTCAACTTTCAGGATGAGTATGTTGAAACAATGCTTCGCAACTATACTTACCTGAACACTGGGCTGGTTATCAATTTTAACGATAAACAATTTATCTCCAAGAATGGTTTGCATGACCTGCTAAATGAGAATATGAGCGGGGAAGGACTTTACCCAATCATTCATCTTAAAGGCGAGGATATTGAGATTGCTCTTACCCATGGTAATGGATATGGAGAGGATTATTACTCATTTGTAAACGGTCAGCATACAACCCAAGGGGGAACACATCTTACGGCTTTTCGCGAGGCATTTGTAACCGCTGTTCGTGGTTTTTATAAGAAAGATTTTGATGCATCAGATATTCGTACCTCAATCATATGCGCTTTAAGTGTTCGTATNNTTTTGAATCGCAAACCAAAACAAAATTAGGTAGCAAAGATATGTCGCCTAATGGAATTGGGGTTAGGCAATATATCAATGATTTTGTAAAAACCGCGCTCGATAACTACCTACATCGTAATTCAGAAACGGCTCAGATACTTTTACAGAAGATACTTGAGGCAGAGAAGGAACGTAAGGCGATTTCAGGTATTAAGAAGTTAGCCCGTGAACGCGCTAAGAAATCAAGCCTTCACAATAAAAAACTTCGCGATTGTCGTGTTCATCTCGATTCTAAAGATGAAAAGGGGATTGATTCAACATTGTTCATCACCGAGGGTGATTCGGCTAGTGGTTCAATCACTAAATCTCGTGATGTTAACACTCAGGCAGTATTCTCGTTACGTGGTAAGCCATTAAATACTTATGGTATGACCAAAAAGGTGGTTTACGAAAACGAGGAGTTTAACCT
>DQHR01000001.1 GCA_003531155.1 Bacteroidales bacterium
TTGGTTTTACTACCAATAACATTTTCTTCGTGCGAAAAAAATGTTATTGGTAGTAAAACCAATAACATAAACATAAACTTTGCTTTTATTCTCATGGCTTTGACGTTAATATTAACCATGAGACGTTTATTTGTTTAGCGTCTCATGGTTTTGAAAATTATTCTTTTACAAATTTACTAATGATATTATCATCAGCAATGTTTGGAATTGTAACCTTTAGTAATGGAGTACGCTCCATTTCGCGTTGAATGGCAGTCATAGCACCCTTGTTGCGAGCCCAGCTACGGCGTGCTATGCCATTATTAACATCCCAAAGCAGCATACTCTTTAATCTGCGATCTGCATCAGCAGAACCATCGAGTGTCATACCGAATCCACCATTGATTACCTCTCCCCAACCAACTCCACCACCATTATGGATTGATACCCAAGTTGCACCACGGAACGAGTCGCCTATAACATTATGAATTGCCATATCGGCAGTAAAGCGTGAGCCATCATAAATATTTGAGGTTTCTCGGTAAGGCGAATCGGTTCCCGATACATCATGGTGATCTCGACCAAGTACTATTGGAGCTGAAACTTTACCATCCTTAATTGCCTTGTTGAACGCTTCTGCAATCTTAATACGACCTTCAGAATCGGCATAAAGGATACGAGCCTGCGAACCTACAACAAGTTTATTCTTTTGGGCCTCTTTAATCCAATGGATATTATCGTTCAGTTGGTGAATAATATCGCTTGGTGCTGTACGAGCAATCTCATCAAGAACATCCGCAGCAATTTTATCTGTTGTTTCCAAATCCTTAGGATCTGATGAAGTACAAACCCACCGGAATGGGCCAAAACCATAATCGAAGAATAGAGGCCCCATGATATCCTGAACGTAAGATGGGTATTTGAAATCGCCATTTGATTTAAGAATATCGGCCCCAGCACGGCTACTCTCCAATAGGAATGCATTACCATAATCGAAGAAGTACATCCCCAAATCAACCATTGCATTGATTGCTTTTACATGGCGACGAAGGCTTTCGTAAACTTTCTCCTTGAAAAGGGCTGGATTCTCAGCCATCATTTTATTCGATTCCTCGAAGCTTAAGCCAGCGGGATAGTAGCCACGTGCAAATGGGTTATGTAATGATGTTTGGTCGCTTCCTAAATCAATATGTAGCTTTTCAACAACTAATCTTTCCCAAAGATCAACGATATTACCATGATATGCCAACGAAACAGCCTCTTTGTTAGCAACTGCTTTTCGGATGCGAGGTATCATCTCATCAAGATTTTCAAACACCTCATTTACCCACCCTTGGCTATGCCTTGTATGAATTACTTTAGGGTTAACCTCGGCAATAATACCAATCATTCCTGCAATAACTGCCGCTTTGGGCTGAGCACCTGACATTCCTCCTAAACCTGAGGAGATGAATATTTTACCACGAAGGTCGGTTTCACCTGCCTTCATCCTCATTCTACCAGCGTTCATTACGGTAATCGTTGTTCCATGAACAATACCCTGTGGTCCAATGTACATGAACGAACCTGCGGTCATTTGTCCATACTGCGTAACGCCTAGCGCGTTGAATTTCTCCCAATCATCCTTGCTTGAGTAGTTTGGAATCATCATACCATTAGTAACAATTACTCTTGGTGCATCTTTGTGCGATGGAAAAAGACCCATTGGGTGACCAGAGTAAAGAACAAGGGTTTGCTCATCGGTCATTTCGGCAAGGTACTTCATGCTAAGAAGGTATTGCGCCCAGTTCTGGAATACTGCGCCATTGCCACCGTAAGTAATTAGTTCGTGTGGGTGCTGGGCAACAGCATAATCTAGGTTGTTGCTTAGCATAAGCATGATAGATGCCGCTTGTACTGATTTGTGAGGGAAATCATTTATACTACGAGCATAGATCTTATAATCAGGGCGATAACGATACATATAAACTCTACCGTACTCTTTTAGCTCTTGAGCAAAGTTTTCTGCCAAAACGGCATGATGCTTTTGAGGGAAATATCTTAATGCATTCTTTATTGCCAGTTTCTTTTCTTCGAGGGACAGAATTTCTTTACGTTTTGGAGCATGGTTTATTGTTGAATCCCATGGTTTTGCTGTGGGTATTTCATCAGGTATGCCCTGAAGTATAATTTTTTTAAACTCTTCGTTTGTCATAGTATAATAGTAATTTTTGGTGTGGTTTGTCACTACAAAAGTATAATAAATTGAAGTAAAAACAGATGACACCATGTCTCATTTCAACAAAAAATGAATTTTGCATGTTATTTGAGAAATACCCTGTATATTTGAAAACTAAACAAAGACAACTATGAAAAAGTGGATTATTATTGGAGCTATCATCCTTGTGGTGATTCTTATCTATTCATCAATTAGTGGCTCATACAATAAAATGGTTCAGAAAGATGAGGCTGTAAAAGGGCAATGGGGAAATGTTGAAAACGTATATCAACGTAGAAGTGATCTAATTCCCAACCTCGTTAGCACAGTGAAAGGTTATGCAGATTTTGAGTCGAAAACATTAACGGATGTTATTGAAGCAAGATCAAAAGCAACACAGGTAAAAATTTCGCCTGAAAATCTTAATCAAGAAAGCCTTAAACAGTTCCAATCGGCGCAAGGAGAACTAAGTAGCACGCTATCGAGGTTGATGATGGTTGTTGAACAATATCCTAACCTAAAAGCAAATCAGAATTTCTTGGATTTACAGGCTCAATTAGAAGGAACAGAGAATAGAATTGCTGTTGAACGCAAACGATTCAACGATTTATCGCAAGAATATAATAGTTTTATACGTCAATTCCCTAAAAACATTTGGGCGAATTTATTCGGATTCGAAAAGAAAGTATACTTTGAAGCCGAAGAAGGTGCTGAGAAAGCCCCAAAGGTAGACTTCAAAAATTAAAAAAATAGAAGATATATAAGCAGATGGCAAGCAGTAAAGAGTAATTTTATTGTGTGCTATTTGTTCTTTTAAAGGACGATATTTAAACTCAATACTTTTATAATGCGACCAGTCGATCATTTTACCAAAGAACAGCAAAAACAGATTGTTGAGGCTATTAAGCAGGCCGAGTTTAACACATCTGGCGAAATACGAGTACATATCGAGAAAGTCTGCAAAAAGGATGTTCTCGACAGGGCATCTGATGTTTTCGCAATGCTTAAGATGCATAAAACAGAACTCCGTAACGGTGTTCTCTTTTACCTTTCAATCGAGGATAGAAAATTCGCTATTCTCGGCGATGCCGGTATTAACAGCAAAGTACCAAGTGATTTCTGGGAATCGGTTAAAGAAACCGTTTTCGAACAGTTTAAACAAGGAAATCAAACAGAGGGCCTTGTAAAAGGGATTCTGATGGCTGGTGAAAAGCTTAAAGCGCACTTCCCTTACCAAAAGGATGATGTAAACGAGCTATCCGACGAAATATCATTCGGCAAATAAAAAACTCCAAAACGATGAAAATATTAAAATATATCATACTCTCAGCATTTTTGCTTGCATCATCAATTATCGTTGCACAGGAGTTACCCGAGCCCATGAGTCCTCCGCGTTTGGTTAACGATTTTGTTGGATTGCTTGGTCAGGATGAAGCGGCTAGGTTAGAATCTAAATTATATACTTACTTCGATACCACGTCAACGCAGATATATATTGCTATTATACCCGATTTGCTTGGATACGATAAATCAGACTTTGCAATTCGTTTAGCCGAGAAATGGAAGGTTGGTCAAAAGGGTAAGGACAATGGAGCATTAATACTGGTTAAACCTAAATCAGGAAGAGAGAGAGGCGAAGCCTTTATCGCAATTGGTTATGGTTTAGAGGATGTAATCCCTGATATCACAGCCAATCATATTGTCGACCTCGAGATGATACCGTTCTTTAAACAGAATCAATACTATCAGGGTCTTGATGCTGCTGTAAATACAATTATTAATTTGGCAAAGGGTAAAT
>DQHR01000191.1 GCA_003531155.1 Bacteroidales bacterium
CCGCATCAGATTAGGTATTAGCTTCAAATCCAAATCCGATGTTGCGGCTGGATGATCAGGCAAATAAGAGCACACAAAAGCACTTTTATGATTATTTCCAACAAGTAGTTTAAAAGGTTTTTCTTGTATTGCAACTATTGAAGATTCGCCCGAATACTCCCCGCCAAGTTTATCAGCAAGCAAGCCTTCGGCTATTCCAGTTTGACGGAAGGTTTTACCGAGGAACTGCATTCCATCAGTGCTTGCCGAGGCTGCCTTAATCCTAGATGCAATCATTAACCAAGGATTACCAACCGATTCCTTTGTGTTCTGTCGACAGCAAATAACTGAACCGTATTGATAATCCTCAAGAATAAGTCGCTCAAGATACTGACTAACATAGTATTCATTAACCAAACCATCTGAAATTTGCTTTAAACCAACATCTTGTACATATATTATATCAAGTTCAACATTGCCAGCAGAGATATTTGTAATATCAATACTCCATTGCCAACTAAGACTCTTCTCCGAAAGTTGGAGCACACATTTATAATCGAGACCATCCCAATTGCCTTTAGCTATAAAACTATCCTGCGTAATCTGGAAATGGCTATTGCTTTCGGGGCCTAATAACGCTCTGAACTCGATAGGATTTGCTCTTTTCCTGATATAGAGATTTGCTCCTAATTTGGAATAAGAGGTTGCTGATTTAAGGCTTATTCTGATAGGATCAACCTCAATATGTTGAACTGATCCGTTTTCTAAGAAATCGAACGAAAGACCGTGGGAATTTTTGATATTCATCTAACTCAATTTGATATTAAGAATCATTTCACTCCGATGTTTATGGCTATAAATAAATGCAATCCGATTATCATCTGTTACCATCTGAACATCTACGCCAGAAATTGTTGCAGACTTTATTCTTTTAACATGCTCGCCTTCAAAAACAATTTCTCCTGCCAAATCACGATCTCCGTAAAGAATTATTTCAAGTTGATTATCCAACTGCTTAACATCAAGGATATCAGAAGTGCTGTGCAAAATCTTTAATCCATCAGAAACAGGGAGACAAATTGGGCTTAAAACGCTATACAGTGCAGGCCACAAAATTTCACCTTTTGAGTATGGAATTGTAATTGGCTCATTGCTTTCGGGATGAGTATAAGTTACACTGCCCTTATGCTCTTCGTTGTAATAATTTCCAACAAAAAGCATAGCTGAACGGGCATTCGTAAAACGTTCCCTTACGTTGATATGATAATTGCTGCTACTTGCTTGTCGTAGTTTTGCAGTAGATTTATTCAGAATTGCCTCATAAACTGGTTTTTGTCCCTCAGTATCGAATCCTATCCAAGCACCAAGATGAATCAAAGTACCTTTCCCTAAAGGTTTAGAGAAACCACATATATCTCCGTTAATGGTACGAGCAATAACTTCTGCTCCAGAAAGTGATTTTTCATCATATAGAACTTGAGGATTAGCGCACTTGATCTCTTTCAAATTATATATATCAATCAATGGAGAATCAATAGTTACTGTTCTTAATGGAGTAATTGAAATGGCATCGCGAATTATAGCACATGGCTTTTGCGACATTTCCCAATCGGGTAGGTATGGAAAAATAACCATATTACCACCAGCTTTAGTATAGTCAACAATAGTTTGCTGCTCCCTTGCATTCATCTCATCGGTACAAAATGCCCAGACCTGTTTGTATTTAATCAAAGTATCAGCAGTAGCCTTATTCAAATCCACCATGTCATAATCGATATTAAGAATTTGAAGGACTTTAAGCAATCCATCGAAATAGGCAGGTCGGCGAATGGCAGAATATGAGAATGTAAGTTCGCATTCATTTCCAACTGGCCTCTCAAGTTCTGTTGAATAGTACGGAGGATAAAAAAGAACGCATACCTCAGCCTTACGTTTTGCTTCAACAATAAGGCTTTGGGAGGTGTTTACAATTTTATTCATCCGTTTAACCAATGGGAAAGCGCTGGTTTGCTCACCTTCTGGTGTAAGTGGATTGAACCAGTAAAAAGTTTCTCCTGAGTAGCCCTTCTGCCTTGGATTACGACCCTGTGAGAACATGTAGTAGTTCCATCCAACCAAACCATTGGCTACACTTGCTTTGTAGAAGAGTTCCATTTCGCGGGGATTGGTCTCCACATGATGCTCACGAGAACCACACTGAAATTCGGCAGCAAACAACGGTTTATTGCCTTGCATGGCTAGGGTAATATCATTTATAATTCTATCATCATGTAGGTTACGGTACGAAACGAATTCAGGGATATGATCAACACCAAATATTATTTCACTCTTATCTTCGAATAGATCTTCATACATAGTAATATTCACTGGAAACTCATAACCATTTCCATAAATCCAACCCGGAAGATTGTGGTATAAAGGAAGAGTAACACCTCTTTCTCTTGCCATTTTAGTTAGCATTCTAAGGTAGTCACCATAGTATGTTCTCCAGAAAAGATGCCACTCATGGTCGCGAGCACGATCAGCCTTTGAGGCATAAGCGTTTCTCCCATCAGGAGGAAGTTCAACGGACGCAAAATCCTTATAGTCAGCATCCCATAATTTATTCACCTCTGAAATACTGGGAAATTTTTGCGATAGGTATGAAATGAATCGATCTTTTACTTCGTCACAGTAATCAGCCTGATGTGCCAACCATGTAAAAACGCCAATTTCATTGCAAATTTGCATCATAATAATTGGTCCACCATTGGATATCTGGCGCTTGCTGATGAAAGGCATAATCTGATCATACCACAAAGAGACCTTTTCCAGATATATTTTGTTAAAAAGGCTAACCCCATCGCTCGCAACGATTCCGCCTTTGCTGTTACGCATTTTAACTTCACTACTATACCGATCCATGAACCAATCGGGTAATCCGGCACCACGATACTCAGCCAAAATAAATGGCCCGGGTTTTACGATGCAATTCAACCCATGAGACTGACATCGTTGCAACCAACCTTCAAGATCACGCTCAGGGCAGGATGAGCCATCAAAATCAAAAATATTCTCTTCGTTTTCGTGCCATGCCCAGGGAACATAAGTACTAACGGTGGTTAAGCCAGCCTCTTTGGCTGCATCTAAGTGCTTATCCCACAGTTCACGTTTTATTCTAAAATAATGTATCTCTCCCGAGTTAAGAAATACCTTTTGTTTATTGAGATAAAAGCTGTCGTCTTTGATACTAAAAATCATTCTATTATTATTTTCTTGTTAAGCTATTGATGGTTCTTCACTATTTCCTCCATTTGAACGCTCCGAATTTCTTTTCTTGAGAAGGTCCTTAATTTCATGTGATCGTTTTTCGGTAAGTGAATATTTGAGCACAAAGAAAATAGAGACTAAACTCAATAAGAATGGCAACCCGATCTCTACAATGCGCATCATCAAAAGGGTATACGGAGTTTGCTGTGTTAAAGGCATAATTTCTTTTTCGATAGTTCCAAGATTTTTATCCAATGAATCTAAGGAAGAAGTTGTTTGGATATCGGCAATTCGATCACGTACTCCGGTAATTTCCTTCATGATAACATCGTAGTGTTTATCTGTCTCTTCTTTTTTTATGAATTTGGGTTCTAACGATTTGGAATTCAAATGCGAGATGAGTTCGAATGAGTTCATCTTGGCTTTCTCGAATTTAGTTTGAAGCGTAAGTGATACTGCTTGATTTGAAAGTTTAATAACTAAAGAATCGGAAGGTTTAGATCCTATTATTTTTAACTGTGACTGAATTTGCTCAAGTCCAACAACCGTAGACTTGGTGACAGACAATGCATTCAGCAAAGCAGATTTCTTATCAATTTGATACTTGGCTACATTTTGATTTGATTCGCTTTCCTTTTTAGCAGATTCTTTTTCAAGGAAACTAACATATATCTTTGATTCATCTAGCGCATCTGCACACTGCTTTTTGGTAGTTTCAAGCAGAGATTCGGTTGTTCCGTTAAAGCCATGATCTCCATTCCAGATTTGAACCTTACTCCGAAGTTCTCTTATATTACCTTGCAAACTATCAACTTTTGTAACCTGAGCTTCATCAAACATGGTGAATACGATGAGTGCACCTGCAACAAAGCTGGCAAGCGCAGTACCCATTTTAATAAACCACCAGAATATAGCATAATAGCTCCCTTCGGAGCGTTTGCCTGTGTTTAGTTCATCCTCATCACAAATATCACCAACCATCGACGAACCAAGAGTAAAGAAGAAAAGCATACCTGCCGAAAGCAGAATAGTTGGTATAATAATTAGGTATGGATACTGAGGGTTATAACAAACAATTTTAGATAGTTGAGCAAGGCTCATGAGAACCATTGCGATAATAAGCGTATTTCGTTTACCTAATTTAGGGCTTATCCAGTTGAGAGGGAATACAGCCAGCACGCCAGTAATAGCCCATACTGTTCCATTGATTCCTAGCATTGTTGCCCCAGCAACTTTATCACCTCCGAAAACATAAAAAATTGGGATGTAAGAGCCAAGCAATTGTACGAAATTGAAGCCCATTGCAAGTGTAAAAACTGTCAATGTTAGCATTACAAAGTTTCTATTCGAAACTACTAATTTCATATCCTTCCAAAAGCGGGTCTTTTCCTGCTTTGAAACTTTTTGAAATCCTGGTTCGCGCAACTTAAAAAACCACCAGAATGAGAGTGGAATAAGAATGGCTGCTATCATCAAAGACACATAGCGCATTCCATCGGCCTCATTTCCTCCAGGTCCTTTGAAAACCTCCATTGTGGCAATGGCAAAAAGCCAAGGTGTGCTCATGGCAAAAAGATTACCAACAAAGCTTTTTGCGCTGAATAAACGTGTTCGGGCATGGTAATCGGTGGTCATCTCCATGCCAAGAGCACCGTGAGGGATCTCAAAAATATTAACAGCTGTAAAAAATAGAAGAAGTGTAATAAGGATATAGACTAGCTGAAATGCATGGTAGCTCGATTCAGATGGAAACCAAGTTTGCACCAATTCGCCTTTGGGAATCCACCACATAATTACAAAAGTGATTGAAACCAAAATTCCACCTACAAGCAAATAAGGGCGACGCCTTCCCCAACGGGTTCTGGTGTTATCTGATATGTGTCCGATGATAGGATCGGAAAGAGCATCCCATAATCGAGGAATAATCAAAATAAACCCTAGCCAAAAGGCACTCAGACCTAGGCTTATATTGCCCATCAATCCTACAAGTATTCCAGCTACATTGAAAAGTGCTATTGGTATAATACCTCCCGCACCATAGGCCGCTAGCTGCGCAAAGGGTATATGCCCTTCGGCGACTATGTTTTGATTCGAACTATTTTTCGGCTCTTTCATTATGGCACTTTTGAATTATAATAATTTTATAAAAACAATGATTAATAATAAATAACTACCTCTGCAGGGATTTCCTTTACTGTAATTCCTTTTTCATTAAAATCTTTAATTTCTTTTCCATTCACGGTTACTCTTTTAGGGAATTTCGAGCCATTGAAGTTTTTTATCTTCATACCATTAGCCGGAAGTTCTAATTTGCCAGATATTGAAAAATGGTATTTATCGATATCCTTCTTAATTGAATATGAAATTTCACCGTAGTATGTTGGAAAATTTTGAATAGACATTCCATCGGGGGCATCAATCCAATCCTGATAAAGCGCAGAGCCCAATACAAGCGATTGATCATACTCATTTTCATAAACAAACATTGACCTAATTGCATTGATAAAATCGCTACCAACCCACGTGTGCGGCATATCGCCGATATAACCCGGATAGCGATAATCTTTCCATACAACCTCTGCCCAGTGATTCCATCCATGCGGACGCTGATCGTTTAAGAAAAAATCAATCAGCTCATGTGCTCTTTCAGGTTGATCTAGCATAATGAATGAACCAATCAAGCGATTCTCATAAGGGGTATAATTAATCCAATCAATTTTGCCGTCGCGCCTATTTTTGAAAAACTCGTAATACCTTTCAAAAGTGTTGTATACCTGAGGCTTTGGTAAGTTTTTTAGTTCATTACAAGGTGTTAATGCGATAGTTGTTGATGTTGCATCAAAATCGCCAAGTTCAACACAACCGGGAATGTAGTTGATTTTCCTTAGTTCCATTGCAAGTTGCAATGAATTATAAAGATTTTCGTTGAATGCATCACGAATCTTCTTTACCCTTTCATAATTTGATGCTTCACCAAGAATCCTTTGAATCTCGGTGGCATCTTTCAGTCCTTTTAGCGTAAAAAAATCATCCCAGTATGAGTGCATGGGATGATTTTTTTACGCTAAAAG
>DQHR01000162.1 GCA_003531155.1 Bacteroidales bacterium
ATCGCGCAGCTGCTGGCAAAGTTCTTCTGTACCATTTACAATTGCAGAAATTACCTCGCCTGGTATAAGGTTTTTGTTCCGACCAATGGTTGATGAAAGTAGTATGTTATTGGTAATGCCCACACAAAGCAAGTCGTCAAGATTCATAACGATTGCATCCTGTGCAATGCCCTTCCAAACCGACATGTCGCCAGTTTCTTTCCAGTACATATATGCTAATGACGATTTTGTTCCTGCGCCATCGGCATGCATTACAGTGCAATACTCCTCATCTCCCGTTAGAATATCGGGAACAACCTTACAAAATGCTTTAGGAAACAAGCCCTTGTCGATGTTTTTTATTGCAGAATGCACATCCTCTTTCGAAGCAGAAACTCCACGTTGATTATATCTTGATGTATTAGTCATCGTAATTGTATAAAGTCGTGCAAAAATATAAAAAGAAAAGTAATTGATAATTATATCTTACAAGTTGCTACTTGTCACTCTATCTTAAACATATCCTTTTTTGATTCATTCTTTAAACCAGCCTGATCGGCAGCATCTACAAGGAAAATTTTGATGTTAGCCTGGTTTTCATCATCAACAAAAATTAAAAAAAAGTTTGCCTCCTTTTTGGTTGAAACTTGCATCCATAAACCAATCTTGGTAACATCTTTGGCTTCGTAAACATAGAAAACAAGCAAGTCAGCATCTTCAGGTTTGTCGACAGGATAAACTTTTACTTGAGCTGAATCGATAGTGCTTACCTCAAAATACCTTTGTGCTTGACCCCTAAAAGTCAATGCAGATATTAAAAACAGTAGCATACAAAAGCGATTCATCACAAAACTCTCCAACTGATATATAAAAAAGGAGCTCGAAAGCTCCTTTAAATCTTTATGCCGAAAAAGTTATTGCTTGCCAGCAGCTTTATAATCTGTACGTAGAACTTTGAATTCGGTTCTACGAGATATTTGGTAAACAACCTCCTTTTTATCGTTATCTAATCCATCTATAATTTTTTGGTCTAGAGTAGCTCCAGTAACCATAAATGGATATTGTGCTACAAGTTGAGCATCAACAACTTTTGGTTGCGATTGAGCATAACCTTTAGCTTTTAATCTGTCGGTTGCAATTCCTTTCTCAATTAAATAATTAACAACTGATTGTGCGCGTTTTTGTGAAAGGTCATAGTTATATTCCAACGAACCACGACTATCGGTATGTGAGCCTAACTCAATGGTGATATTTGGGTTATCGTTAAGAATTTCAACAAGCCTTTCGAGCGCGGTAATTGACTCCGGTCTAAGTTGCCAGCTATCGTAATCGTAGAAAATATTAGGAATCTCAATTGGTTTCTCAGTTGATGTTAATGCAATTGTTGCAGTAAAGTCTTTGATCTGGTTCAAGCCTCGAGTAGTCTCTTTAGCCTTATTGTTCAAATAGCCTTTCTTAGACGCTATTACAACATAATCAGTATTTGGGTTGAGCATAAACTTAAACGAACCGTCGGTTCCAGTTTCTGAGGTTGTAATAATACCATCACTACCAACAAGTTTAACAGTTGATTGCGCAATTGGCTTTTGAGTTTTATCATCATTTACCTGCCCAATCATATTAAAAATAATAGGAGGCAAATAGAAGAAATAAATATCATCAGCACCTCTACCTCCTGCCCTACGTGATGAAAAATATCCAGCCTCACGATCTTTTTCGAAAATAATTCCAAAATCGTCAGAGGGTGAGTTTATAGGGAACCTCATATTCTCAACATTCCAACCATTTTTGTCGTTAGGTTTTGCTCTGAATATATCTAATCCGCCAATTCCAGGTTGTCCATCAGAAGAAAAGTATAGAGTGCCATCTGTATGTATGAATGGGAACATGTCGTTACCTGCAGTGTTGATATCTCCACCAAGGTTAATTGGTTCTCCCCAATTGTCTGTTTCAGTTGTACGAGTAACCTTCCAAATATCTATTCCACCAAAACCGTTTGGTATATTGCTTGCAAAATAAAGTGTTAATCCATCGCTTGAGAGTGAAGGATGAGCAACTATCATGCTGTCAGCGGTTACTTTTATTGGTTCTGGTGTAAGCCATCCTCCTTCGCTTTTTTTCGAAACAAGAATTTCGCAACCAAGTTTTTCGCGTTTACTAACCCTACAGCGGGTAAAAAACAAAGTGTTAAAATCGGAACTTAATGAACAAGATCCTTCATCGTATGCAGTATTAACGGCTGCATCTATAGGTCTAGGAGCGCTCCAAACACCTCTTGCGTCGCGTTCGGTATAATAAATATCGGTAAAAATTTCACCAGTTGCTGCAGAAACCTTACCTCCAGTTGCTCCATCGCGAGATGAAGTGAAGAATAAAGAACTATAATCGCTTGAGCCATAAGCAGGGCTAAACTCGCTTTGCTTTGTATTAATGCTCCTAACATTTGTCAATTCATAACCTGAAGGAGTAGCGATCCACTGTTTTGCAAGTTCGCATGAGCGAATACCGACATCTGCAAGTTTATCGTTTGGAACAAGCTGTTTGTATTTTTGGTAATTTTCGAGTGCTACATCGTACTTCTCTCCCATTTTAAGCATCTCTGCATAGTAATAATACGCTTTTGGGTCAGCAGTATTACGAAGAATTGCCTTTGCGTACCAAAGCTCAGCCTGACGAGCATTACCAATTAATCGATAGCAAGTAGCAATTTTATTGAGATACTTGGATAACTCGGCTTTATCCTGCTGTACCTTATCAAGTTCACCTTTATAAATATCAATTGCTTCAAAATATGCACCTGCTTTAAAAAGAACATCGGCTTTTTGAAGTTTAGCATTTTGTGCCTGTACAACAACAGTTAACCCAACTAAGAAGAATACGAAACTTAATATGTATTTTTTCATTGCCAAAACTTTAGAATGGCTATTTGTTAGATAATTATCAAGAACGGTGTAAACAATTTATTATTGTTTTACACAAACTGTGTAAAAGTAAGCAATATTTCTAAAATAAGAAATGGGTTGAATTAGTGGATACAAAAAAGTTTCACACAACCCTACCTCAATAATGAGAAGGATTGTGTGAAACAATTGTTGATTAAAATCTATCTTATAAACAGTAACTCTCTATATTTAGGCAAGGGCCACATCTCATCATCAACAATTAGTTCGAGCTTATCGATGTGAGTTCGAATCTCCTCAAGGAAAGGCTTAACTCTTTTGGCATACTCTTGTGCTCGCTCTGGGAAATCCTCAATTAGATTCAGCTCTTTACGGGTTTCGTCTATCAATGGCACTAACTCACGAACAGCTTTGATATGCTCCGATAGCCTTTTCAGAGTATCAATTTGATTTTCGGCCATAGAGAAGAACTCTTTCTCATCAGCAAAAATATCCTTTAAGCCCTTTACATTTGTAATTAAAACATTCTGATAAGCTATTGCTGTCGGAATAATGTGGTTTAACGATAAATCACCAAGTACGCGAGCTTCAATTTGCACTCTTTTTACAAATATCTCGTTACGAATTTCATACCGAGCCTCCAGTTCACGTTCAGTAAGTATCTTATTATCGGTCATCAACTTGATTGTTGATGGAGTGAGAAAAGTCTTAAATGCCTCTGTTGCATTAGGCAAATTCGATAATCCTCGTTTTGCAGCCTCATCAATCCATTCTTGGCTATAGCCATTCCCCTCGAATCGAATCTTCTTTGACTCGATAATCGCTTTACGAAGGCATT
>DQHR01000171.1 GCA_003531155.1 Bacteroidales bacterium
AAATCCTTATCGGCAAATTCAAATAATTGATTATTTGTATGATCTCCTGTTGCAACAATGATAGTATTTTCACCTAAAGGTGAATTTTTCACGTCTTCGATAAACTGACCTAAACAATTATTAGCATACTGATAAGTTAAAAGATTACTTTCAGCCATCTCTGAACTAACCTTAAGTCGCCCAACTATTTCGGGAGAGCNNATATGTTGATGGCGTTTCGTACGGAGTATGGTTTGAGATTGTAAAACCAACAACGAACTGAGGAATGCTATCAGCACTTTTTAAAATTTCCAATATTCTTTTAAAAGTAAACTCATCGTGAACACCCCACTCACACAAAGAGGCATTTGAATACAATTTCTTCAAAGTTGAACCACCCTCAACATTATCGAAATACTGATTATAAATAAATTTATCGAGACTGCGCCATCCCATCTCCCCTCCAGTAATAAACGAAGTCGAATAGCCCTTATCCTTAAAAGGTTTTGCTACAGATGATGAAAGCGTTCGATTTTGATAAACCGACTGTGATATTGGGGTTAAAGGCGTTCCCGCTAAAATTCCTTCGAGCGAAAAAATTGTACCCTTTGATGCTGATAAAAAATTATGAAAGATATAACAACTGGGTAAAACAGTTTCAAGTTTACCCAATACATTGGTTTCAGGCGAGTTCAACTCAAAATAATAATCGTTCATGCTTTCCATTAGGACAAATACAACATTCGGAGGGTTAGATGCTAAAAAATCATCCTGAGGTGTCGTTTCAAGCAGATTATTCGCCAAGCCAATTGAATCATTCACACCTTTTCCTATATATGCCTCAATAGCCTCCTTTGGGGATGCAAAACCGTATCGCTTCAACATATCAGGAATATCAGTATTAATCTTTGAATCTTTTTTATCGTTATAAGCATTATTAAGAGAAAAAGGCCCATTTAATGTGAGCGTATTAATAAAAGTGTTCTTTGAAATTGTAGAATGTCTCACACCTAAAGGTTTCATTCCTGTGCTACCACGTAATCCAAGAAAGTAAACACCAAGAAAAAGCAATACAATAAGCATTCTTAAAATTGAACTTTGAACGTATACCCATTTAATCTCCCTTTTAAACAAGAACTTTAGAAGCAAATAGAAAAGTACTGTTAACGCAATCAACGATAAAACAATAATAACAACAGGATAGTCAGTCCATACCGATTTCAAAACGGCCTTAGTATCATCCTCAATAACACCAAAAAATAAGACGCTAATTCTCGTTGTGAAAAATTTATAGAAGTAGAAATCAACGACTGTAATAAAAGTAAGAAGCATTAAAGCAATTGTTCCGTATACCAAGGAGAATCGATAGTAAAATCCATAAATTAATTTCCCCCTATTATTTAGTAATTGTAGTAAACTAAGTAAAGCTACTGGTAAAAACACAATCATTAGCACTTTAAAATCAAATTTAAAACCAACAGCAAATGATCGAGCAATTTCAGAAATGTTAGTGCTTATATCAGATATGTTTCCAAAAGAGAATAGAAAAACTAATCGAGCAATAAAAAAAAGAACAATCCCAATTAACACTAGGAAGGTAAGGTACTTCAGGGACGACAAAAAATTTCTATATCGATTATCCATTTGTATTGTTTTAGGGTTGTTACAAAGGTAATTTTTGATAGCTAATTTTAAAACACTATAATAGATTTATAGCAAAAAACCTAATAGGAATAAAAAAGGGTATCTCTGTATATTGAGACACCCTTATTGAGTAGTGATTTAATCTTTAAAAATCAATTCCGTATCGTTTGCATTTTAGATAAAGTGTATTCCTGCTAACTCCCAACTTACGCGCTGCCTTACTCATATTCCCTTTCATAATTGAAAGAGCATCAATAATCGCTTCTTTTTCAATATCTTCAATAGTTTTAATGCTATTTACAGCTTCACGTTGCTGGCTAAACAGGTATTTCTTTTTAAACTCTCTCTCATTCTTAACATCATTACCTATATTTCCATCAACACTAACAACGTATTCGATAAATTTCGCCAACTCACGAACATTTTGAGGCCACTCATAACGAGCCAAAATCCTCACTATCTTTTTTGGCAGATTAGGTTCACTCTTTCCTAACTCGNNACTCGCGAGCTTTAACCTGCATATAATGCTTAATAAACAACGGAACATCATGCCTACGTTCTCTCAAAGGAGGAATTGTTAATGGATTCTCAGTTAATATGTAAAACAAATCGAGTTTAAATTTTCCTTCCTGTATTAGTAATCTTAAATCTTTACTTGAAGCGGCAAAAACACGAACATCAATTTTTATAGGCTTATTACCTCCAACACGAGTTATAACTCCTTTTCTGATTACCGAAAGTAACTTCTCTTGTAAACCTAACGGAAGATTACCAACCTCATCGATATACAATGTTCCTCCATGAGCTAATTCAAATTTCCCGGGTTGTGCAGCCTTTTTAACTCCAGGAAATACTCCTTCCTCGAAACCAAACAGTTCACATTCCATCTCATTAACAGGGATTGACTGCAACGATAACTTAACAAAGCCATTTTCAGCTCTAACACTTGCGTTATGAATTGCCTGAGCAAACACCTCTTTGCCAATACCTATCTCACCAGAAATCCA
>DQHR01000036.1 GCA_003531155.1 Bacteroidales bacterium
GACTTTCATTGCTCGATGGGAATATAGGCCTGGCTCCACACTATTTTTTGTTTGGACCATGAATAAGCAAGATTTTTATCAAACACCTAGTTCTTCAATAAATAACGATATTGAAAATTTATATAATACATATCCATACAATGTATTTCTAGTTAAGTTTGCCTATAGGTTTAACTAAATAGGGTTTTCATATAACAGATATTAAAATAAACTCATAGCCCATTCATCTTTTATGATGAATGGGCTTTTTGTTTGTGGCTTTTAAAAGCTAAATTAGCAATACAATCAAAAAATGTTTGTTATGCCAAAATTTCATTTAAAATCCATAGTAACGCCCGCACTATTTGGGTTAATAGTAATAACTTTTACTCTTTGCAAGAAGGACAAAAGTGATGATTTTGATAGTCTTGACATCCTGAGTAAACTAAAAACATTAGATGGAGTTTCAGTAACAGAAATCCCCTCGCAAACAGGAGCACCTCGCGAATTTCAAATAGATATTACTCAACCTGTAGATCATAACAACCCTAATGGACCAAAGTTTACTCAAAGAGCTTACCTATCACACGTTGACGAGTCAATGCCAATGATTTTTGCACCAAATGGCTATCAGTCATCGGCAAGATCATCGCAAGAATTAGTAGGAGTACTTCAAACTAACTGCTTACACGTTTCACATAGATACTTCCTCGACTCAAGACCAAACCCTACCAATTGGCAATACTTAACTATAAAGCAAGCTGCAGATGACCACCACAAAATCGTTTCTCTTTTTAAAAAAATCTATAAAGGCAAATGGATTAGCAGCGGTGGCAGCAAGAGCGGATTAACAGCATTATTTCATAAACGCTATTACCCCGACGACGTTGATGCTACTATTGCCTATGTTGCACCCTTTACTTTTGGGATTAAGGATAGTAGGTACTTAGCATACTTAAAAAACATTGGGGGTGGTGATTGCTTTGAAAAATTAAAAATGGTTCAACTTTACACGCTAAAGCATAGGAATGAATTTCTTGCGTTGCTTAATGAATATATTCAGGCCGATGTAAGCAATACCTATTCAGTAGATAAGGAGTTAATTCTTGAACTAAATATAATGGATTATCCATTCACCTTTTGGCAATACTATAAATACTCTTGCTCATCAATTCCTGATACAACATCCACAACCCCAACAACACTATTTGATCATATCAATAGTATTATTTCGTTTAGTATGTATTCCGACAACACTATTGCTTACTATGAGCCCTATTTCTATCAGTCATTAACAGAGTTGGGACAAATTGAATACGAAAACTATTATGATGGCTTACTTAAAAAAGTTGACCTTAATACAGCAGGAAACCCCAATGTTGAGTCTCTAGCACCGAAAGGCATTACTTACAACTATTTTAATTCTACAACAATTCCTGAAATTTATAATTGGCTTCAAAACCATGGTGATAAAATAATTTACATATATGGCAAAAACGACCCTTGGTCGGCTGGAGCTATTGAACTAACTGGGGATGCGGATGCTCTTTTCTTTATGATTGATGGCGAAAACCACGGAGCAAAAATCTCAAAACTTTCTAACCCAACTTTAGTATACAACAAACTTGAAGAGTGGCTTGGAATACCCATTTCTCCTTCCAAATCACCTAGTCAATTCTTGAACTACAAGGAAGATATTGGATTTAGATTACATGCCCCAGAATAGGTTCTAAAAGTCCGAATTCCATTTAAACCTAAGTTAACAGGTACAGTCAAATGTAATTGTAAGTTATTGAATTAAATATCTAAATCCGAATTAAACAAAACCAAACCCAATGAAACGTATACACCTTCTACTACTTTGCCTTTTTGCATTGCTTCTACTGCATAATGGCGTTAACGCTCAGTTTGGGCCACGAAACGATGGACAACCAAGGATCACAGGTTGGGCTGATGACAATAACTACCTTCTTCAATCTACAGATAAAGATAAAAAGATTGTAGTTGAGAAAGTGAATATCAAAACAGGGAAAAGCGTGGTTGTTCCTTATCAGAAAAACAACAGAGAATTAATTGCCGATGCTCTTCCAAACGGTTACACTTTAGCAAGAACCGATGTTTTAAGTCCTGATGGGAAAAGTGCAATCATCACAAAAGACAATAATCTATTCTATTTTACCATCGGAGCAACTGAGGTAGTAAAACTCACTGACGATGCTGCGCAGGAAATGAATCCAACTTTCTCTCCCGATAGTAAAAAGATTGCATATACGAAAGATCGCGACCTTTACACCTACGATTTAACAACAAAAAAAGAGATTCGATTAACATTTGATGCTACCGACAAAATATACAACGGATGGGCATCGTGGGTATATATGGAAGAGATTTTAGGAAGAGCAAGTCGTTACGCGGCCTTTTGGTGGTCACCCGATGGAAATAAGATTGCTTACCTTAGAACTGATGACAGCGAAGTGCCACTATTTACTCTCAATCGTTTAGATCAAGAGGATGGTATTCATGGCAAATTGGAAGTTACCCCTTACCCAAAACCAGGAGATCCTAACCCAAAGGTAAAAATGGGTATTGCAGATATCGCCACAACTCAAACAACTTGGGTTAAAACAGATTATTCTGTTGATCAATACATCGCTTGGCCTTTCTGGTCGCCCGATAGCAAAAAAATAGCCATTCAGGTTCTAAATCGCGATCAAAACGACATGCAATTTATCCTTGCCGATCCGAATACTGGTGATTACACTCAGATTTATCGCGAAACACGCAAGACTTGGATTGACTTCTTCGAAGATATCTATGTTCTAAAAAATGGTACTGGTTTCATCATTCGCAGCTATCGAAACGATTGGGAGAACCTTTACCACCATGCCTGGGATGGAAAACTTATTGCACAACTAACCAATGTAAAATGGAGAGTAACAGGTATTGAAAGGGTTGATGAACAAGCAGGATTGGTTTACTTCACCGGTACTGGCCCAGAATCGACCGACAATCACTCATTTAGAGTTGGGTTAGATGGTAAAAACATGCTACAAATTACAAATGGTAGTGGTACCCACAATGTAATGATCTCTCCTAAAGGAAGCTTCTTCATCGATACATGGAGCAACGTTTCAAGTGCTGGAGCAATAGTTGCTATCGATAAAAAGGGGAAAGTTGTTCGAGAAATTAAAAAGAACGAACAGCCAACATTTGATGCAGCCAAGCATAAAATGTTGGCTGTTCGTTCTTTTTA
>DQHR01000018.1 GCA_003531155.1 Bacteroidales bacterium
ACGCTATTGCGCTCTGGCTGTTTTTACTTTGCTTTAGAAAAAACAGCCAGAGCGCAATAGCGTCTGGCTGGATTATATAATTAGCAGTTGGCTATTATTTCTTAGCCTCTTGTTTTACGATTTCAAGTAGTTCAACCTCGAAAATTAAGGTTTGGTTTGGACCAATTGGGCCGCCACCTCTTTCACCATAACCTAATTCTGCAGGAATCCAAAGCATAATTTTGCCACCAACTTTCATCTTTTGAAGACCTAAAGTCCAGCCGCGAATAACACCATTCAATGGGAATTCAGCAGGCTCATTACGCTTGTATGATGAATCAAATTCTTTACCATCGATGAATGTGCCTTTGTAGTGTACTTTAACAACATCAGTTTCAACTGGAGTTGCGCCAGTACCTTCTTGAATTACCTTATACTGAAAACCTTGTGGGTCAACAATTACGCCTTCGTTTTTAGCGTTTTCTTCTAAGAATTTTTTACCTTCCTCACTGTTTTTCATCCCTTTTGCTGTGCTAAGTTTCATCAGGTGTTTTTGAATGATTTCCATAGCAGCATTTGGTGTTAAAGCATCTTTTTTATCTTCTTTAACATCTTGAACACCGTTAATAATAGCAAATAGGTTAACATCCTCAATGTTGCTATTTTTAAGATTGTGACCTAGGTTGATACCAATTGCATAGCTTAAGCTATCAACGTCAGTTTTTAAATCAACTTTTCTAACTTTTTGGCTGTTACAGCCGAAAATAATTACAGCAAAGCCGATAAACGCGAGGGTTGGTTTTAGAAATCTCATAGTTTGTTAGTTAAAATTTATGTTTTACTTTAATTCTTTCAAGACAAGTTGCGAATATACTTATTTGAATTTGAACAATAACTTTTTAATCAAATTTTAATAAAAATTATGAGTATAAGGACACTATTCCATAGGTTATTTTGACCTAATTGCTCTTATAATATGCCTTTTCCCGATTGGGCCAGGGTGCCGTTCGACTTTATATCCAGCATGTCGTAGCGCCTGTTTTACTATCCCTTTTGAGCAGTATGTTACAAGTATTCCTTCAGGATTTGTAGCGTTATAGATTTTTTCGAAAATGCTTTTATCCCATAGTTCAGGTTGATCTTCAGGGGCAAAAGCATCATAGTATATAAGATCAAATGTTTTTGTGAGATTTGCATTACAGATACTCATTTTCAATTTTTCAATACTGAAAAAATCAGATATATTTTTCTCTAGCTCCCATTGAGCATGATTAATTTTTGTCCAAAGTTCGAATTCATTGGGGGACAGAACAGATTTATAGTTGATTTTATTAAGTATTTCATTATTTAGTGGAAATAATTCAATTCCACTATACCTAGTTTTAACTTTATTATTTTCAGCCCTTGAAGCGGTTAACGCAGCGTTTAAGCCTGTGCCAAATCCAACTTCGAGAACGCTTATCTGTTTTGATGAGAAATAGTTAAAGCCATATTCGATGAATATATGTCGAGACTCTTGTAGTGCACCATTTAACGAATGATAGTGGGCGTTAAACTCTTCAGAGAATAGCGTGTTAGAGCCATCAGCCGTTTCTATTATTTTGATTTTGTTCATTATCAAAAGAAAACAAAAATAGAAAATGTTGATGCCTTAAACGAAAGATTTTCCATTTTTGTATATTGAAAATGTATTTTAAGCATGAGGATTGATGTTTTTTTAGTTGAGAAGGGATTCTGTAATTCGCGAAACAAGGCAAAAGATTTATTGCTTAAGGGAGGTGTAAAGTTGAATGGGGTTGTAGTATGCAAATCATCTGTTTCTGTTAACGATAAGGATGTTGTTGAGGTTGAGGAAAATGCTATAATGCCTTATGTTAGCAAAGGAGGATTAAAACTTGAAAAAGCGATAGTTTCTTTTAACCTTGATTTTAAAAATAAAACGGTTCTCGATATAGGTGCATCAACGGGCGGATTTACCGATTGTGCCTTAAAACATGGGGCTAAATTCGTATGGGCTGTTGATGTTGGAAGTGCTCAACTAGTGCAGGAATTAAAAGAGGATAAGCGGGTTTCCTCTCTCGAAAATACTGACTTTAGGGAGTTGAATCTGGAGACTATTGGCAATACTGTTGATATAATTGTGGGTGATTTGTCGTTTATTTCACTTAAACATATCGTAAAACATACGCCTCAGTTTTTAACGCCAGATGGGTATATTGTTTTACTCATTAAACCACAATTTGAAGTTGGTGTCAAAAATATAGATAAAGGTGGAATTGTGAAAAGCCCAAAAGTTCATTTAGTTGCTATAAATGAGATTGTTGATGATGCAAGAAGTAATGGACTTTTTTTGTCG
This sequence comes from Bacteroidales bacterium, assembly GCA_003531155.1. Classification (GTDB taxonomy): domain Bacteria; phylum Bacteroidota; class Bacteroidia; order Bacteroidales; family Tenuifilaceae; genus UBA8529. The sequence continues at coordinate 2,336 of DQHR01000018.1, forward strand.
AAACTTACCTCTGTTCCTATTGTTGATGAAAAGAAGAATATTGAGTATCTTGCTCTGTTTAAAAAACAACCCAGTGATTATATTGATGTGAATGAGGTTGTTAGGTTGGCTTTTATTGAGAAGTTGAATTTTGGTCGCTAATTTTTTTAGATTTATTGTTTAATAAGCATACGTTATTTTCAAAGAATGATGCCATTATTAAAGAAATTATCATACGCTGTATCTTTTTAAATATATGTATATACAAAAAAATAATGGTTAACTTTTTATCCCTAATATCGGAATAGTTAATCCTGTTTTAATTTTGTTTTGTCAAATTAAAAGCATTATTCGACACATAAGTTTAGTTTTGATGTATAATAAATAAAACTTCAGTTGTTTTTTTTATATTTTTAAATGCTAATAAATAATTGCTCAATAAAGCGAATTTTCAGATGGGACGAAGAAAGAAAAATTTTGAGGCTGAAATAACGAATGAGAGGTTTAGCCGAGAAGAGAAAACCAAAAAAGTATTTGCCAAAAGAATTTTAACTGGCAAAGAAGTGCAAGAAAAACTCGATAGTTCTGTATTCCTTTTGAGTGTTACTGAGGATCTTACGAAAGAGTTATCTGCGCTATCGGAGAGTTCTAATCAAGTTTACTTTATTGCAGATGCAGGAGGATGCTTGATTAAGATATTTGGGAGCAAGCAACTACTGTCAAAAATTAAAGAAAATTTCATTATCCCAGGAGTCTACCCGGATGAGGATTCAATTTTGGCAAAGGCAATTGGCGGAGCTATCATTGGCAACGAACCCATAAGAGTAGATGGAATTGGTTTGGTTAAAACTAATGGGGGCGAGTGGTCGGCATTAAGTGCTCCAATTCGTGATACGAATAATGAATCAATTGGGGCATTTGGATTTCTTGTTCCTAAATCGTCAGTTTGCGAACATACCATGCAATTCGTGAACATAGCCGCAAACCTATTAAATCAAAACTTCGCAAATAGGAAACGGGAAGTCGATTTGCATAACGTTAAAGAATACCATAATGCTGTTTTCAATCAGCACCCATTTGCAAATTTGACGGTTGATAATAATGGAATAATTATAAACATTAGTCGTCAGGCAGCAACCTATTTTGGAGTGATTGAGAATGAGATTATAGGCACAAACATTGCAAATATTCTTCCGATTTGGGGCAACTTGTGGCAAAAAGTTAAGTTGGGTAATAGAATTGAGAATATAAATGTTGATTTAGTTAATGTCCCGGGTATCTCAGATTATCTACTTAGTGTAGCTCCTGTTGTTTTACCTGATGCAACAATAGATGGTGCTATTCTCGCATTTCGCGATTTGAAAAAGGTGAATAATGTTGTTAATCGATTTACAGGAAACTGGGCGTCGTATACCTTTGATGACATAATTGGAGTTTCGGTTCTGTTCAAGAAAACGGTTGAACTGGCTAAAAAAATTGCATTGGAAACCTCTCCTGTTTTGATTTCTGGTGAGATAGGTATTGGCA
>DQHR01000186.1 GCA_003531155.1 Bacteroidales bacterium
AATGATGGAATATTGGAATGATGAATTATAAAACCATTATTCCATTTTTCCAATACTCCATTGATGATTTGAGTTCAAACCTTTGAAGTTTGAAAGATTTTTAATTAAGATTAGAATCACTCAAAACCATGAATTCCGAACAACTCTTTGAGCAGATCCGAAAGAAGAAAAGTTTTCTTTGCATCGGACTTGATACCGATCTATCAAAAATTCCTCAGCATATTCTTGCTTGCGAGGATCCAATCTTTGAGTTTAATAAAGCCATTATTGATGCAGCGGCGGCGTATGTTGTAGCCGTTAAACCAAACTTGGCTTTTTATGAGGTTCATGGTGCTGCAGGTTGGAATAGTCTTGCCAAGACATTAAAGTATATCAGAAAGAAATATCCCGAACTATTTCTTATTGCTGATGCAAAAAGGGGTGATATAACAAGCACAGCAAAGATGTATGCTCGAACATTCTTTCAAACCCTCGATTGCGATTCAATTACTATTTCGCCTTACATGGGTAAGGATTCGGTTTCGCCTTTCTTAGACTATAACAACAAGTGGGCAATTCTACTTGCCTTAACCTCAAACGAGAGCTATTCCGATTTTCAGATGCTGGAAAGCAAAGATTCAGGCAAAAGGTTGTTTGAAGAAGTAATAGAAAAATCGTCGAAATGGGGAACTCCCGATAATATTATGTATGTGGTTGGAGCAACTCGTGCAGNNGCAGAGCTGTTTATCGATATTCGGAAAGTTGCACCTGAACATTTCCTTTTAGTACCTGGTGTTGGCGAGCAAGGCGGTAGCCTTAAGGATGTAGCAAAGCATGGGCTAAATAGTAAGTGCGGTCTATTAGTAAACTCCTCTAGAGGCATTATTTATGCCGATAATACCGAGCGCTTTGCTGATGTTGCAGGGCAAAAAGCAAGGTTGCTGCAAAAGGAAATGGAGGAGATTCTTCAAATATCAGAACTTTTATAAAACCATTTGTGCTATAAGTAAAAGGCTTCGTAAACTCTAAAGTTCACAAAGCCTTTACATTATCTGTCAACTATACTTTCTTTAATTTCCACTTCCCTCGCATAAAGAAGAATAGCGCGATTAGGGTCATTGCTGTTTCGGCAATTACAATTGCATAGTAAACACCCTTTTCTTGCATCCCCAATTTAATTGCTAACAGATATGCTAAAGGTATTTCTATTAGCCAGAAGCAAAAGATATTGATAAACATTGGTGTTAGGGTATCTCCAGCTCCATTTAGAGAATTAACCAGAACCATTCCAAAGCCATAGGCTATAAATCCAATGCTGATAATTCTTAAACATTCAACGCTTTTTGCTACAACGTCATCTTGCTGAACAAGTAATCTGATAGTTGATTCAGGGAATACTATCAGGATCAAACCTATTGTTCCCAAAAAGATAGCGTTAGCAATACCCGTTGACCAAACCGATTTTTCAGCTTGATGAGGTTTGCCTGCCCCAAGATTCTGACCAACGAGTGTAGCAGCAGCGTTGCTTAATCCTGCAGAAGGCAGTAACGCAAAGATGATTATCCGAATACCAATGGTATAACCTGCAACAGCAATGCTTCCAAACTCCGAAATTATTCGAACCATAACAATCCAGCTCGAAGTTCCTATCAGAAACTGAAAAATACCTGAAGACGAAAGTTTCAAAAATGCAACTATTTGCTCAATATCAACTCTTAAATCTTTAAGGAATAGTTGAATTCTACTACTGCCATAAAAAAGTGTGTAAAGTTGAAATACAACCCCTAATCCGCGACCAATATTGGTTGCTACTGCAGCACCTGCAACCCCTAATTCAGGAAAAGGACCAATTCCAAAAATCAGCAAAGGGTCAAGGATTATATTAATGGTGTTTGAAAAGAGTAGTACTTTAAATGCGATTGCTGCATCTCCAGCACCTCGGTATATACCATTAAGAATGAATAGGAACATGATTGTAAAGTTCCCTCCAAGCATCAACTTAGTATACACTCCATGCTTTGCAATTACCTCGCTATTTGCACCCATTAGCCTTAAAAGGTTATCGCTAAAGAAGATTCCAATTATAGATATTAGGATTGTTGTTACACCTGCAACGAGTAGCGCTTGGTAAGCTGCATTAGCAGCTTTGCGAGGTTCTTTTTCTCCTATACGACGCGATACTATTGCTGTTGCCGACATGGCAAAACCAATACCGAAGGCATAAACAATGGTTAGCATCGATTCGGTGAGCCCTACGACTGAAGTGGCATCAGAACCTAATTTTGAAACGAAGTAAATGTCAACGATAGTAAAAATCGATTCCATTGACATCTCTAGCACCATGGGGATTGAAAGCAGCATAAGTGCTTTGCGAAGACTTATTGATGTGTAATCGGCTTCGGTGCCCTTTATTGAATCGGAAATATCTTTTATAAAAGATTTTATCTTGCTTAAATAGTATTTATAGTTATTATGGTTCATATCGTTTTCGTTTTCGGTGTTTAACATAATTTTCTTTTGAAAAGTTGATTGGCATTGCCAAATTGGTCGTCATAAAAAGCACGACGATTGAATTGAGTACAATAGGTTTCATAGGAAATCCTCCAAAATTAAATTGTTAGTAAAAATGAATTGGTTTAAAAAATGAATTTAGAAAAATGTAAAAAAAGGCAGAAACCCTTAGCAGACGATAAGGGAAATCGGGGTAAATCGATTTGTGTTTGTAATTTTCATCGCAGTAAAAAGTATAACTTTGCAAATGTAAGAAGTTTTCTAAAAAGAGAAATCTTTTTCAAGATTATTTTTTATCTACAGTTTTCTTAACTTTGATTGATGTAAAATTGTTATAATGTGGAGTATTAACATTAAAATTTATTGAATATGTCACTAATAAATTATTTCGATCATCACGACAAAAAAGCTAGCAAAGAGCATTTCATGCATTTAATTCAGGTTGCTAATGCTGATGGGGTTGTAGATAAATCGGAGAGCGATTTACTGCATAGGGTAGGTAAACGACTTGGATTTACTGATCCCGAGATCGATATGCTAATCGAAAAGCGCGATTCAAAATTGTATACACCTCCTTTTGATTTGGAAGAGAGATTTCATCAACTTTACGATATTGTTGCAATGGCACTAGCTGATGGCATAATGTTTACTAGCGAGGTGAAAATATTTAAACGCCTTGCTATTGCATCAAACTTTAACGATGAGGATACTGATAGGTTACTTAACCTTTTAGTAAATGGAATAAAGCAAAATAAAAGTGAGGATGAGCTGTTTAAAACCTTTAAACAGAAGAAATAGCATTCATCGGACTATTTAAATTTTTTTCCGAATTCAAGCCAAATTGCCCTTTGAAAGTTCTCGCCTTTATCTCCACTGTAAAGGTCAAGGTAGGAGTATTCTCCTGCTTTAAAGGGGATAATCTTTATTTTTTCAGATGAATTATAAAGTTCTCTCTTTTCGGGATGAAACTGAACACCAAGAACATTTGAATATTTTGTATGGGTTATAGCTTCAACTATCTTTCCATCCATTGATTTGGCGGCTATGTTAAGACCTGATCCCAGTTTCTTTACACACTGATGATGGCTGCTCCAAACTACAGGATGTATTGTATCGTTTGAGATATAGTCTGAAATGAGCGCGCCCTTTTCTATAGCAATTTGATGATAATGGTAGTAAGTAACGTCAGCATCAAGGCTAAAATCTACATTATAGTTACGATGTTGTTGATTTTTAGGTTGTTTAAGAATATCTTCAACTTTTGTTAAGTTGTAAAGTTCCATTGGAATATCTTGGGTAAGAGAGCCACCAGTTGCCACGTTGATGCTTTGCATTCCAAGGCAAATTCCTAAAATAGGATAGTCGGGACGTTGTTTAAGCAAAGGGATATATGTAGAATCTTGACTCCCTCCAAGAAGATGGAAAAGGAAAGATATCTCCATGTAATGCCTAAAAGGATCGGTTATGGCTGTGAGTGTATTTGTTTGTTCTCCATAACAGGCGGGAGGGATATCGGGACCTCCAAAGAATATTGCCCCATTTGAATTATCGAATAAGTATTTGTAAGTATCCGAACAGGCATTGTGCTTATAAAGTAAATCGTCGGATAATTGCTCATCGATTTTAAAAAGAGCGATGTTTGTGATGTGCTCATTTTTCAAATATTCCATTGAAGCAGTATAGTCATACTCTTCTTTTGAGTGATAAACGCCAATTACACTATAGTCGGATGGGAGTGAGAAGATTTTATTTGATACTAGGTAATTAAAAGTTTTAATATTATTTGTAGTAGGGTGCATCAGAATAATATGCTTTGCACCCTCATGTATTTGATTTGTTGAAGTGGTTAATTCATTGTTGTTTTTGCAACCAAAAGCAATTACAATTAGGACAGAGAATATTGCTTTCATAGAGTAAGTTAGATTAGTTATGGTTTGTAAATGTATTAAAACCTACTCTATAATCAACAAAAGCTAGCTAGAAGTTGGTATTGTGAATAGGAAATTAGCGCCATCACCCTTAGCGCTTTCAACCCATATTTTTCCGCCCATGAATTCAACGAGCGACTTTGAAATTGCTAAGCCTAAACCTGTACCTGAGATTGATGA
>DQHR01000140.1 GCA_003531155.1 Bacteroidales bacterium
AAAAGGAGCAATGATGTAATTATCAGCGCTATTTGTACTGTTAAATATACCACCATCGGCAGTTTGAGGTGCTGTGAAGTAAAGTGCTCTACTAGAAGGATTCTCATCACCAAGTTTAATAAACCCATTTGTACTTAAAATAAATTTTGAAAACTCCTTTGAGCAATAGTTAAACACAAAACCATCGGGGAATGTAACAGGTAACGAGAATCCGTCTTTAACCTGATCAGCGGTGATTAATGTTCCAGATGCTATTTCAGTATATGTACCTACATTTGTAGTCACTAATGAGGCTAAGTATTCTAAAGGAGGATTACTACTGATTACTGAAATAGTGGTATCGTTAGCAGTATTCAAATCGCCTGTTAGCGTTGTATATACTTTTAATGTGAAATCGCCCGAAATAGATAAATCTAATGGCGTGCTGAATTCAAATGTTGATGTTGCTCCATTAGCAAGTGTGCCTATAAAGTCTTCAGAAACTATACTACCTTCATTTAATGAATAATTTACCTTAATTCCAGAGGTAATATCCGAAGACCCTAAATTAGAAACAGTGACTTTGACTTTTTCGTTTGACCCCAAATAAGAACCGCTTTGAGGAGTTATTATTTTAGTAACTGCAACATCAGTTGTTAATGGAGTTACCATATCAACATGGAAAGAGATTGTAGAACCAATAGCCGAGATGTTAGAGATGTTCAAACCACCAACGCCTCCTGTTGATAAAAATGCGTCAGGATTTGTTTTATCGTTAATAGCAGTTTTATTAAGATTTGCGCTAAATGGTGCTTCTGAAAGGCTTCCTTCTGAAGTTAAAGAACCATTGGGTCTGTACACATATAATTCATCGGGTGGTCCATTTCTATTACCTTGACCTGCCGCGTCGTTGTTAATTCTATATACTAGAAGACCTTCATTGGGTAAAACAGCATCGAGTTTTTCTTTTTTCCTATATTCGATTACAAAATACTCCGAGCCAGAGTATGGTGATTTTATTTTGTAGCAGCTATTATCCTTTGTAAACACCGGATTAAGACTATAATCTCCTGATGTGGTAATTTCAGGGATACTGCTAATCCACTTCCCGTATTTATATTTCATATACTGGGTCATGTGCTGAGCATTATCACTATTCATTAAGTCCCAAACACCAACTGGATCAGGATTACCCTCTTCGTAATGATATAAATCGGGAGCACCTAGCGAGTGAAACATTTCGTGACAAAGTACGCTAACATCTAAACTATTTTGTAGCTGAAAGTTGTAGTCATAAACTCTTTTGCCATTAATCGTTGCAGTCTGAGAATATAGCGACCATCTGTGAGGCCAAAGAAGTTCAGACCATCCTGCAGCTGAGCCCTGAACAATGAAACAAACATTATCAACTTTCCCATCACTATCATTATCAATATCTAAGCTAGGGCTAACTTGACTTGCAACGTAATCAACGGCTGATTTTAGTAAGGTATGTTCTCGTAATAATCGTCCATCTTCATCAAGGTAACCTGTTGGATTTGTTGAGGCGTTATACTTTAAGAAATAATTCCGATCATGAGAATCTTGATATGAAACGATAGTTGATCCATCGTTAGTTGGAAAGAAAGTAGATGTAATATTTAAAGAACCATATGAAACCTCATTGTAATAGTTATGCAGGGATAATGTACCTTCGGTAGAACTATTAAACTTTACGGTGTAGGTAGATTGATTTGTACTGTACTCCGATTCACCAGCAAATCTAATATATACTACAAGATTGTTGATAGTTCCGTTTGTGTTAACTTTTTGTGAGCCATTAAACACAACCTTATTTTTTGCATTGTACAGTTTTTCAAGATTTAGAAAGTTTGTACGTATGCTGTTCATTTTTTTAGATGAAATGTTTATCCTTGGTTTTAATCCAACCTTCGAAGGACTTATCTTCCCAACAACATGTTGAGATGGTATTAATTCATCATTAACTAGAATAGCATAGTAGAAATAACCATTCTGAGGGCTTTGTACAATTGTATAACCTTCCTCATCGTGTAGCCAATGGTAAAATTCATCACCAGTTGCAAAACAGTTTACAATTTCCCCGTTGGGTTGAACCAACTTTTGCGGCACATTTCTTAAGTAGCTGGCTTTCATGACTAATGAAAGTGTAAGGGCTACCAAAAGGAGAAATGTTCTTTTTGTAATTTTTTTTAACATAACAACTTTTAAGTTAACTATTAGGGTCAAGTGGGTTAATTAGCAAATTTATCAATAAAATGTTTTGAGGTAAGTTTTAACTTCTTTTTTTAAAATTTAATTTTAGAATTTTTGAGATTAATGTTAAGGGAAGGTTACAAAAAAAGAGGCTACCAAATTGGTAGCCTCTTTTACAGCACTAGATGAGATTATTTTTTGATAATCACCTTTTCAGTTTTAACCTTGTTGCCAATCATTACCTTAACGATATATGCACCAGCATTAAAGTTTCCTTCAATTCTATTAACACCTTGGCTTGGGTTATTATTTTCATACACCTTATTGCCTAAAATGTTGAATAATTCAATTGTTGCTCTGCCAATAATTTCAGGTATTTTAACAAATACAGTTGTTGAGTTTGAGTAGATCTTAATGCTATTTATCTCGTTTGGATCAACACCTGTTCCTGGAGTAATTGTTAAGGTAGCATTATTACTTCCATAGTAGTTAGCATCGCTAATTGTTGCACTTACACTGTAAGTTCCTGCATTAGTTGGCGCTATCTCCGATTCTGGATAAGTTACGTTTGTCCCAGTGTACTTTACAACAACTGTTAACCCGATCGGGGTTGTTGATGTTGTTACAGCTTTAGGTGAACCATTGTATTGCTGAGTAGTATTGGTTATGCTAATAATTGCTTCAGCTTTAC
>DQHR01000055.1 GCA_003531155.1 Bacteroidales bacterium
TGATTATTAAAAGTAAGTATTTTGCAATTTAAGATTAAAGCAACGAGTGAATTGAGTATCGACCTTATTTATTCAGAGTACAAACGTTTAGTTGAACGTTATGATAAACTACTGGATAGTACTTTCGAAGATTTTAAGCTTTATGGCGTACTTGGTAGTATTTTTACAATAATTGGAATTTTGGAGAAAAATGGAATAAAGATTTTCAATGATCAGGGCGATACTAAATTATACTTCTTCCTTATGTTATTAATGGTTTTTATTATTGCAATTATTGCTTTCCGTGATCTGATTAAGCAGACTTATTTAGTTCATCTTTCCTATAATATTAAGCAATATGAACAATTAATTAAGGATGCATTTGTAAAGGTTAATACTAGGTATGAAATATTCAACCTTCGAGATTCATGGGCTAAAAAGTACTTTAGATTGACCAGAATTGCTTATACAGGCTTCCTAATTGTTTTCTTTATTCCGATTCTTTGTCTTCCCCTTTATTTCTTTTCTTCTAAGGATTCAATACCTTATGGTATTGCACTTTCTCTAATTATAAGTTTTGTAATTTCAGTATACTTGGTTATGATTAGTTTTATTTTCAAAAAAGCACTAGAAAATGAAGGAAAGTAGATGGTTAATTGTTAGTATGATTATTTTTACAGTACGAATCTTTTAAAACAAAGCGATAAGGGACAAGACTTGCTTTATCTATTTCCCTATTGCTTTTTTTTATTTTGTTTTCTCCTCTTTCTTATATACTTTTAATCCTTATGTCTGATACTAATAATATAATTTAAAAAAAATCAATGGGCTTTAGCCCCATAAAACAAGCTATGGAAAACAATTCTGTTAACCCTGAAGGACATATTACCATTTCCCCTGCTACGATTGCTATTGATGGTATAATTGGGACCCAAGCCTATTTTGAAGTAAAAGTATTAAATGGACATGGCATATTGCAAAGTGATCAGGAGGTTGTGCTAAATCTTCAAAGCACTCCTGAGGGATTATCGTTTAAACCTTTTTCAGCATTGCTAGGGAAGCTGGTTGAGGCTAGCTCAACAATGGCTAAAATCAAAACCAACGATCATGGAGTTTTAGGATTGCTGATAGAGGTTGGTGAGGTAGATAGTACTTTCCATTCTCAAATACTATTTATTGATGTTAGCGCTACCATTCCCGATGCAGAAGATCCAAAGGTTGATGTTAAATTGGAAACTAAAGCAGGGCTTCGACTTTTGGCGAGAAGTTAAATTTAAACATTCCTGTTGTTCTCACTAATGGCATGAACTTTCAGGCTTTGCTATTCTATTTTCTAGTATAGTTAATGTGAGTTCCATATAAGAATTGCATTCAGAATATCAATACCTATAATTTTTGTGTTATGTCATGCTGAACGAAGTGAGGCATCTATTTAGCAGGCAATTAGATCCTTCGATACGATCATAACCTTAGCTTACTAGTTTGGCCGAGCCATTAACACTTTATACCAGGCTAACGTTAGCTAAGTTTTATCTTTAAACCGCGTTTTTGGTTCTCACCCATGGCTATAAGATTTTAGTTACAGCCAGTATCCCCCAAAAGGGTGATATATTTATTAATAATCAATCACTACTTTCGTTATCGAATCATAAAACCTAAAAAAGATGGCTACAAAATATAAAACAGCGATCCTTTTAACTGGAGCAGCAGCGCGTATTTCGCAGGAGGTTGCCCTTTTTGATCAGCTTCGTGCACAAAAATCGCTTACCGTTTCGCCCGACGATACGCTACTGGTGGGTTTTAGTTCGGGGTCGTTAAACCTTGCAGCCATTAACGCTTGCTTTACCAAGGGTAGCAAGTTGGATTGGGATAAATACTACAAACAAACTGTTTTGTTCCCGCTAAAGAACAGCGATGTTTATAAAATTGATGGCATACCTTTCGATACAACCCCTTTACGCAATACCATTCAGAAATTTGTTGATACGATGGGCTGTAAGAATGTTGGCGATCTTGGGTTCCACTCCTATATAATCACATTTTCGTGGCGAGAGTTAAAAACCCTTTGGGCTTGCAGCCGTGTTGAAGGGCAGCAATATATCAACTTAACCGACATGTTTATGTCGTCAACGGCCATACCTGTTGCTTTTCCTTGGCAAGAAATACATTGTGAAACAGGTCATACAATGGATTTCCCGAAAGGTCACTTTGCCGACGGGGGTACTCATGGCACTTTCGATAACTTTGATGAATATTTAGGCAAATACGTTAAGACCAACGGGCAATTCGAAAATATGTATATTATTAGCCCAATGCGCGAGAAATCGGAAGATGGACATGAAGAGGCTGTAAGTATTGTAAAAAATAACACATCAAGTGCAGATGATATTTCAAAATTTATAGATCACCTCAAGCACATTTCCATGAACGGATTTCTCGATTTTTTGCAAAAGTTAAATTCGTGGAATTATAAAGGTTCAGCAATAGCAAAAAATATTTACATAAGTATTCCTGAAATGGCAAGTAATTTTCCAATTATCGATTTTGATCAGGAGGAAAAGCAGTACAATGCAGTGACCGATTGGGTAAGTCAAAACCCCGAAAAATTAGCAATTCCAATCGATCAATTTTTAAAAACTCACCATAAAGTATAGTGTTAATCATTTAATTATCTTTACTAATAAATATAAAAAAAGTAAAAAGCATGAATGATAATATTCGTTTCGATGCACATTGCCATATTTTTACATTAAAATATATTTTAAAAGAGGTAAAAAGCCTTTTGCACGATATTATTAATAGAACATATCCTTGGGAGGCCCCGTCGAAGCAATCATTGCAGTTAACATCTGAAAACCGAATTGCTGAAATAAAAGATTTTTTGAGACAACTCTATGAGTTACTTCATTCTGCCTTTAGCTCAGAGGAGGAGAACTTAATATTCCTTCAGAAAGAGGAAAAGAAAGAGTTTCCTGATGATAACTTACGTATTATCCCTTTGATGATGGATGTTTTTTATATGCTGGCTTATTCGTTGGACAAGGATCAGGATGTTACACCAATGGTTGGACTTAAAAGTGGATTGGTTGACGAAAAGGAATTTCAGGATTCATGGGATGACGTTATTTCTGATTTTAAAGTCTATCTTAATAATCAAAAAGCATTGGTTAGTTCCAAAAAAGGGTATGTTGCTGAAAGAAAAATTAAACTTGCATTAGAAGCTATTGAAGAGGAATCTTCAGTTAGAGAGATGTTCTTAAGTAAAAAGATACGAGACATTAGGGGCTCTAATTTAAATGGATTTTATAGAACCGACGGATTCTGCTATCATATGGATGAGTTGATGGCGCTGGTTAAAAATCGGAAAGATGAGCTTTACCCTTTCGTTGCTATAGATCCTCGTCGACCTGGCATAATAAAAACTTTACTTAATGGAGATTTTTTTAAGGGCGAACAACGGTTTTACGGAGTGAAGTTATATCCTCGTATGGGTTATCATCCACAGTGCAAACCTATGGATGATGTTTACAAGTACTGTAGCGATAATAGTATACCCATAACTTACCATTGTGGCATGAGTGGCTTCCCTCCGGGTACAAAATGGAAGCATACAGAATTTGGTAATCCTATTAACTTTGAGCCTATAGTAAAGAAATATCCTAACCTGCGGATTGATTTTGCCCATATGGGTAGTAGTTCCGATTTGGTTTGGTCACGCACGGTTGATCGTTTAGTAAGGGAGAATGAAAACGTTTACACTGATTTTTCGTGCTATACAAGCTTAAAAGATTTAAATCCAATGAGAGAGTTTTGGGATTCAAATCCAAAACTCAAAACACGACTTATGTTTGGTACTGATTTCGATGTTATGTATCTAACCGATAGGGTTACAATGAAGGAGTATTACGAAAATTTCAAACACTTTTTTGCTGACGATGAGTTATTTTCAATTATGCATGATAACCCGATAAGGTTTTTGGGCTTATAAGAGTAATGAGTGTCAAAATCATGCTTTATTGTTTAATATTAAAAAAAATGCTGTAAGAATTTAAGGCATAGTTTCAATCAAAAATTTTAAAGAATAAAAAGGGATGCTTACTCATTGAGAGTAGGCTTTTTTTTGTATTATGCGCTATCAACTTATAACCAACGATTGAACTATGGACGATAATTTGCGTAGGAAAGAAAATAATGAAGTTAAAGGTGATTTTATGGAATTAGAAAGGAAGTTTTTATCAAAAGAAACTTTGTTGGATGATAAGAGTTTTAATGAATTCACTCAAAAATTTTATCGTTATAACGAAGGTTATTCATTTTTACTAAGGTTATCACAGATTACCTTTAAATCAGAAAGAGCATTCGTAAACACATTAGACGAGATTTGCGATTTGGTTAATAGCTGTTACTCGCACCTTAACATCAATGCGATACATGTTAAAACTAATAGTATTGATTATAGATATAAGGGACGAGACTTGGGAGTGCTCGTTATTGTACAGAAAGAGATTCAGTTTGGTAGTCAATTTTGTGAGATCATTATTACTTCATCGGAGCAAGTTAAAGGATCTATATCAACGAGTGAATTCGATGAATTAGTTCTTGAATCCATTATAGCAACAATTTTGAATCTTGAAAAAGTTGGTATAGCGAGGAGTGAATTAAATAGCCAGCAATCAATACCGCACGATGAAGTACGAAATAAACTGCTAACAGAATCAACTAAGTCAATCTTTTGGGAATTCGACCTACAATCTAATAAATGGATATATATATCTCCACAGGTTGAATTTGTGCTCGGTTTTCCAGTTAATTATTGGGTAAATTTTGATAGCTGGGCTAACCAAATCCACCCTGAAGATAAGAACTCAATAGTAGAGCTATGTAGTTTGAGCACATCGGAGGGGCTCGACCATGAAATGGAGTATCGTTTTATTAAATCTAATGGAGACGTTGTTTGGATAAGAGAAGAGGTAATAGTTGAAAAAAGAAATGATGCTCCATTTAGGCTTCGAGGGACAATGATGGATATAACTCAGCGAAAGATAGCTGAAGAAAGTCTTAAATCCAGTCAAATAAAATATCAGGCATTGTTCAAAAACTTATCCGTAGGGGTATCGCTAATTACACCTGATATGAGAGTAATTGAGGTTAATCCTCAGATAAAAAAGTGGTTTCCCAATGTTGATGTATTGCAAGTTCCTTTATGTTATCATTTATTTGCTCATTTAGAGCAAGATCAACCTTGCGATGAATGCCCAGTGATGAAAACTTTTATGGATGGGAACACCTACNNAAGTTGAAAAAACAAAACAAACAGAAAAAGGAGAAAAGGTATTTAGAATCGTTTCCACTCCGGTAACCGATGAGAATGGCAAGGTTGTAGCCGTTGTGGAAATGATGGATGATATTACCCATCGCAAAAATGCCGATAAGGCTTTAAAAGAGAGTGAGTTGAGGTACCGTCGGCTATTCGACACAATGGAGCAAGGTGTAGTGTATCACGATCAGAATGGAATAATTATTTCTGCAAATCAGGCCGCTCAATCAATTCTTGGATTAGAACGTGAGCAACTTTTGGGCAGATCATCTATAGATCCAAGATGGAAGGCAATTAAAGAGGATGGTTCGGATTTCTCTGGTCACGAGTATCCATCTATGCTTGCACTTAAGACTGGCGAGACTATAAAAGATGTAGTAATAGGAGTATTCAATCCGATCGAAAAAAGACACAAATGGGTTTTAGTAAATGCCGTTCCAGAGTTTAAAGAAGGGGATAAAAAGCCTTTTAGAGTTTTTACAACCTTTAACGATGTAAGCGAAAGGAAACGAAATGAGGAGCTTTTAAAAGGGAAAAATGATCTTCTTGAGGTGTTAATGCAGACAATCCCTGCACCAGTCTTTTACAAAGATAATCAAGGAGTTTATTTAGGATGCAATATCTCTTTCTGTGAATTTCTAGGAAAAACTAAAGAAGAGATTATTGGCAAGACTGTATTTGAAATAACTACTAAGGAACAAGCAATTAAGTATCATGAAAAAGATTTGGAGTTGCTTTATAACTCCGGACGACAAAGGTATGAGTCTATAGTTATTAATAAAAAAGGAGAGACACGAAATGTAATCTTCGATAAAGCAACAATGGTCGATTCCAAAAAAAACATACTAGGGCTTATCGGTGTAATTACTGACATTACCGAAAGAATGACGGCTGAAGAGGCTTTAATGACAAATACTGANNGAAATCCTTGGTTAGAATTTTTGAGTATAAGGGTGAGGGCATTTCAAGTACATTAGATCTTGCATTAGACGAGGCCATTAAACTTACCTCGAGTAAAATAGGTTACATTTATTTATATGATGCTGACAAAAAGCAATTGACCCTAAACTCTTGGTCGAAAAATGTGATGGAGGAGTGTAGGATTGAAAACCCTCAAACTTGCTATGAGTTAGATAAAACGGGTATTTGGGGCGAAGTTGTACGACAAAGAAAAGAGATAGTTATAAACAACTTCATGGAGGAGCACTCGCTCAAAAAAGGTTACCCTAAAGGGCACGTTGAGTTAACTAGATTCCTTTCTTTACCAATAATTATAGACTCCGAAATAGTTGCAATAGTTGGTGTTGCGAATAAAGAATCGGATTATAATTCGATCGATATTGATCAGCTGAAGCTGTTAATGGGCTCAATCTGGGGCATTGTTCAACGAAAGAAGGATAGCGAAAAGATTGCGAGGCTTTCGTTTGCGGTAGAACAAAGTTCGGCTTCAGTGGTAATTACTGACATATCAGGAACAATTGAGTATGTAAATAGAAAGTTTACTGAAATAACAGGTTATACAAGCGATGAAGCAATTGGTCAAACACCCGCAGTTCTTAACTCAGGGTATCATGACAAAGTGTTTTTTAAAGAAATGTGGAAAACTATTCTTAGTGGTTGTGAATGGAAAGGACAGATAGTTAACAAAAAGAAAAATGGAGAGTATTACTGGGAGGCAGCATCAATATCGCCAATTAAGGAT
>DQHR01000071.1 GCA_003531155.1 Bacteroidales bacterium
TGCCGATCTACTTAAGAGATTCCAGTACCCTTGCGAGGTTTCGTTTATCAAACTTGCTTCGTATGAGGGAACCACATCTACCGGAACGATAAATGAGCTTATTGGACTTAAGGAAGATATTGAAGGGCGCACTGTAATTATTATTGAAGATATAGTTGATACTGGACGCACACTTGAAAAACTTATTGTTGAACTTGAAAAGAAAAAACCTGCTAAGATTCTAATAGCAACACTTTTATATAAACCCGATTCCTACAAAGGGAATCTGAAGATAAATTATATCGGAAAAACAATTCCTAATGATTTTATTGTGGGGTATGGGCTTGATTACGATGGGCTGGGTCGGAATTTACCCGATATATACACGTTAGCCTAATCAATCATAATCAATAATCCTAAAAACTAACCTCATGCTTAATGTTGTTTTGTTTGGCCCTCCAGGTGCAGGGAAAGGAACTCAATCGGAAAAACTGATTGAAAAATTCAATCTAAAGCATCTTTCAACTGGCGATATTCTTCGTGCAGCAATTAAAAACCAAACACCCCTTGGGCTTGAGGCCAAAAAAATTATTGACAAAGGTAATTTAGTTCCTGATGATGTTGTTATTGGTCTTATCAGTCGTGAGCTTGACGAGCATAAGGATGCTCAAGGGTTTATTTTTGATGGGTTTCCTCGCACAACCGTTCAAGCAAAAGAGCTTGATACTATGCTTGATAGCAAAGGACTACATATTAACCTAATGATGGCTCTTGAGGTAGAACATCAGGAATTGATTAAAAGACTTTTGAACAGAGGACTTCAATCGGCTCGACCCGATGACCAAAACGTTGAGATCATAGAAAATCGAATTAAAGTTTACGGTGAATACACCAAGGTTGTTGCTGATTATTATAAAGCTCAAGGCAAATTTGTCTCTATTCATGGGATGGGCACAATCGATGAGATTTTTGAAAGAATATCTAAAGCTATAACAGAGCACAAATAGAACAAACCAAAGATACGCGGGGAAGGGAATATGTCAATAACAAACTTTGTAGATTACGTTAAAATATACTGCCGTTCAGGGAAAGGTGGAGGTGGAAGTGTTCATTTTCGCAGAGAAAAATTTATTCCTAAGGGTGGACCCGATGGAGGAAATGGTGGTAGAGGTGGACACATCTTCCTAAGAGGAAATAATCAGATATGGACACTACTAAACCTTAAATATAAGCGACATATAATTGCCGAAAGTGGAGGTAGTGGCACAGGTGCACTTTGTTCAGGTTCCGATGGACAGGATATTATTATTGATGTTCCTTTAGGAACTGTTGCAAAAAACGCCGAAACTCAAGAAGTTATTTGCGAAATAACGAACCATGGAGAGCAGGTAATGTTAATGCAAGGCGGACGGGGTGGCTTGGGTAACTGGAATTTCCGTACCGCAACACTGCAAACCCCTAGGTTTGCTCAGCCTGGCGAACCGGAGCAAGAAGGTTACGTAATCCTTGAACTTAAAATCCTTGCAGATATTGGCCTTGTTGGTTTTCCAAACGCAGGCAAATCGACTCTTTTATCGGTTGTATCAGCTGCCAAACCAAAAATTGCCGACTACGCTTTTACAACGCTTGTCCCAAATATTGGGATTGTCGAATATCGTGATAGCAAATCATTTGTGATGGCAGATATACCTGGGATTATAGAGGGAGCACACGAAGGTAAAGGACTAGGGCTTCGATTCCTAAGGCATATTGAGCGTAACTCCATGCTACTTTTTATGATACCCTGTGATAGCGATGACATCAACAAACAGTACAAGATTCTTATAAATGAACTTAAAATGTTTAATCCTGAATTGCTCGATAAGAAAAGGGTTTTGGCTATCACTAAATCTGATCTTATTGACGATGAACTGATGAGAGAGATAAAAAAGGGGCTTCCGAAAAAAGTTCCGCATATTTTTATTTCGGCTCAAACTGGCTTGGGAATTACGCAACTGAAAGATTTGCTCTGGAAGCAACTAAATAATGAATAGTAATATGGTTGAAACATTATTAAAGTGGGATTCTCAACTATTCCTGTTCTTAAACGGATTGCATTCTCCATTCTGGGATCCAGTAATGATTTTTGCATCGGGTAAGTTAACTTGGCTACCACTTTATCTTCTTCTAATCTATTTTATTGCTCGTAAATACAGTTGGAAAACCATTTGGTGGCTTATAGCTATTGCTGTGGTAGTGGTTGTAACCGATCAAGTTTCAGTAGGTCTTTTTAAAAATGTTTTCCATCGTCTTCGTCCTTGTCACACTCCAGAATTACAAAGTTTAATTCATTTAGTTGGTAAATGTGGTGGTAAATACGGATTTGTATCATCGCATGCAGCAAATACATTTGGAGTTGCTGTTTTTCTTTCGCTTCTTTTCCGTAACCGTTGGTCTACCTATGGATTGCTTTTTTGGGCAGCATTTGTCTCCTATAGCCGTATTTACTTAGGGGTTCATTTCCCTGGCGATGTGATTTGCGGAGCAATACTTGGTGCAGGAATTGGAATTAGCATATGGCTTCCAACCAACTATTTTATTAATAGGAAGAAAAGTGTATAGTTTCTAGTGTTTAGTTTATCGTTTTTGATAACTAAACACAATACACTAAATACTAAACACGCCCACCAATGCTAATCATCAACCAGTCAATAACTGATCCTTATTTCAACATAGCCTCGGAGGAGTTTCTGCTCAAGAACTTCTCCGAAGATATTTTTATTCTATATAGCAATACACCCTCAATCATAGTTGGAAAGCATCAGAATACAATGGCTGAGATCAACCACAATTTTGTCTCACAAAAAGGAGTCCCTGTTATTAGGCGATTATCGGGAGGAGGTACGGTATATCACGATTTAGGAAATGTTAACTATTCATTTATTATAAATGGTTCCGAAGGAAACCTTGTTGACTTTAAAAAACATACCAAGCCAATTATTGACGTTTTAACGTCGTTGGGAGTTGATGCTCATATTGGAGGAAAAAATGATATACGAGTAGGTGATAAAAAGATATCGGGGAATGCCGAGCATATATATAAAAACAGAGTTCTGCATCATGGAACTTTGCTTTTTAACTCCAATCTTGATGAACTTAACGAATCAATAAAGGTTAATAAGAATACTTATACTGATAAAGCCGTAAAATCGATTCGAAGCCATGTTGCCAATATAAACGAGTATTTAAACGATGATATTAGTATTGGCAAATTTAAAGAGTTGCTAATAGACCATGTAAAAATGTTATTTCCAAATGCTGTTGACTATCAATTAAATCAAAATGATATTACTTCGATAAACGAATTAATATCTAAAAAATTTGTTACTTGGAATTGGAACTATGGCTATTCTCCATCATATACACTTAACCGACAAATTCATTTCAATAAATATACATTAGATATTATTGTTAATGTTGACAAAGGGTTAATCAATCAAGTATCAATAAAAGGTAATCATTTAGAGCCAAAGAGTGTGAAAGAACTAGAACAACTTTTACAAGGATGCATACACGAAACTCAGGAGATATCCAATAGATTAAAAAACATTGACATTAGCCAATTTATTCCTGAAATATTAAATGAGGATTTTATTAAAGGATTATTCTAGCAAAATAATTACTTCTTTTTATTGTTGGTCTGTGGAGGTATACTAGGGGGATCTAAACCGTAGGCAATTCCTTCTACAAAATGGGTAGGAACTTCTCCAAATCCACCCTTTGATTCACGTTTAGTAATCAAAACAATATAGGCGCCCATATTTACAGCCTTTTTCTGAATTCGAATATCAGCACTCTGCTGCGCGGCTTTTGCACTACGTGCATTTTTGGATGATTTTGCCTCAACCTTTCCTAATTCGTACAAACCAGCAACTTCTTCTTCGTTATCTGTAAGAACAATAGTTTTAAAATCGCGCTCGGCAACCATTTCGAATGCTGGTTTATTAAAAAACTCACGCCGACCAGTACTATAAAGGATTATTTGAATTTGCTTACGTGCAAACTCTTCGAGTTTTGATTTATTTTGAGGGTAATAAGTTATTTTTGTTGATGAAACGCCATGAACTTTCCCAAGAACTTTCTTACCACTTACTAGTACAATAGTATCTGCAATTGTTTCACTATCCTGCGCCAAATTTGCCAAAGGCGCAAAAATGGTTTATTCTAATTTGCGTGATCATTTTTGCGCCTTTGGCAAATTTG
>DQHR01000047.1 GCA_003531155.1 Bacteroidales bacterium
GATTGCAACAGCAGAAACTTCTCCAAGCGAACCGCCCATATTACCAATAAACATATCAGTATAAGAAGGGATATTATGCATTAGCTGTTGAACCGTTTCGCCTTTTGCAACTCCTTCTTTAATTACTCCTAAAGCTGTTGGACCAGTAAGAGCATCGGGGTGTAAAGCACGCTGAACAACAGTTGTTGGCCAAGAGGTCATATCAACAGGGAACGACATTAAAAGAAATACACGACCTATAAGTGCGGGATTGAAAGGATTCTTTCCAAGACCACCATAAGTCATTTTTGCCACTCCAATTGCGACCAAAGCACCAATAACAATCATCCATATTGGAAGGTTACTTGGTACGTTAAGTGCTAGCAGAATACCAGTAATTATTGCCGAACCATCAGTTATGGTAGGCTCTTGCTTTAATAAATATTTTTGAATTAAATATTCAAAAAGAACACAAGCTAATACTGATGCTAGAGTAATATAAAGTGCGCCTAATCCAAAATACCAAAACGAAACAAGCATTGCAGGAACTAAGGCGATAACTACGCCCCACATAATCTTTTTGGTTGATTGATCGGTATAATCGTGGGGTGAACCTGAAATAGTTAATAGATTTGCCATATAGGTTAATTTGCTCTTGATCTGATTATTAATCCAACTTTATTTTTTGCNNGAGCCGATGGACAAGTATAAGCGCATGAACCGCACTCCATACAATCCATTACTCTTTCTGCCTCAGCCATTGGTGCATTGCCCGATTCAACCATCAATGATATTTGGAATGGAGCCAATCCCATTGGGCAGGCAAATGTGCATTTTGCACAACGTACACAATTAACCGTTGCTGGACGTTTACTCTTACTTTCGGGCATTATAACTAAACCAGACATGCCCTTAACAACAGTAACATCGAGTGAATTTAGAGCTTTTCCCATCATCGGTCCACCATTAATTACTTTGTGAGTATCATCAGGAATACCTCCAGCCTCATCAAGTAACATTGATATTGGTGTACCAATACGAGCAAGCAGATTGCTAGGGTTTTTAATTGAAACTCCTGTTACAGTAACTACTCGGTCGATTAATGGTTTGTTCTTTTGAACTGCTTCGTATACAGCAAGGGCTGTTCCAACGTTTTGAACAACACAACCCACTTCAATTGGAAGTTTGCCCGATGGAACCTCTCGATTTACAACTGCTTTAATCAATTGCTTTTCGCCACCCTGAGGGTACTTTACTTTAAGAGGAATAATCTTAATTCCTAAATTCTTCTCAGTTAGCTTTGAAAGATACTCAATTGCATCCTTCTTATTGTTCTCAATCCCAATATAAGCAGTTTGAACATTGAGTGCCTTCATCAAAATTCGAACACCAATCATCATCTCTTCGCCACGTTCAAGCATTACACGATGGTCGGATGTAAGATATGGCTCGCACTCAACACCATTAATTAAAAGGTATTTTGCCACTTTACCTGCAGGAATCATCAACTTAACATGGGTGGGGAAAGTAGCGCCTCCCATGCCAACAATCCCAGCATCTTTAATTTTGGCAATTATCTCCTCTTGAGTTGAAGTGATATCGCTATTCAATGCAGAAGTTCTATCAATTGTTTCCATCCATTCATCACCTTCAACATCAATAGTAATGGATTTCTTACGGAATCCACTAGCATCAATAACATCATCAACCTTGCTTACTGTACCTGATACAGATGCATGAATATTGGCCGATATAAATGCATTGCCCTTGGCAATGAGCTGACCTACCTTAACCTTATCGCCCTTGTTAACAACTGGCTCAGGAGCTGCGCCTAAACACTGAGTTAAAGAGATGATAGCCGTTTTTGGCAAACCTATCTCCTTAATTTTTTGGTTACTGGATAACTTGTTTTCCTTTGGGTGAACACCACCTAGACTAAAAGTTTTCAAAAAAGTATCCTCCTATAATAGGTTTAATAATAATTCGGTTTAATTCTCTTCAACAACTTCGGCTGTTGGCTGTGGGGCCCTCCGCTCAGGAAAATTCAATTCATGAATTGAATTCTGAGGACAAACGGCTACACACTTACGACACAGCGTACACTTGTTGAAATCGATATATGCAAGATTATTTTCGAGAGTAATTGCCTCGAATTTACACTCCTTAACACATTTGCCACAACCAATACATGAAACGTTACAATTTTTGCGACTAACCGCTCCTTTTTCTTTATTTACGCAGCTAACAAAAATTCTTCGGCTCTTTTTACCCTTTTTTCGAAGTTCAATTATCTTACGAGGACATGCTTTAACGCATGCACCACACGATACACATTTTTCTTCGATAACAACAGGCAAACCTGTTGTTTCATCGATATACATTGCATCGAACTGGCAAGAAACAACGCAATCGCCAGCACCTAAGCAACTAAAAGGGCATGCATTATCGCCAGGGTAAAGAGTGTGCATGAAGTAGCACGATTGTGCACCATCATAATTAGTTTTTAATGGAGCGTTGGCAAATGAACCATTGCAACGTATAACCGCAATTGTTGGTTCTTTTTCTTCGGCAACTTGTCCTATAACTGGGCCAATCTGCTTAAGCAAATCATTACCACCAACAGGGCAAAACATATTCTCCAACGATTCATTTTTAACAATATTCTCTGCAAAGTTTCGACAACCCGCAAAACCACAACCACCACAGTTTGCTCCGGGAAGAAGTTCTGCTACAAGATCAATACGAGGGTCTTCTATAACTTTAAATTTCTGAGCAATGAAGTAGAGAATAATTGCAGATAACACCCCAATTGCGCTCAGGGTGATTACCGCGAATAAAATTGCTGTATTCACTTTAATAAGAGATTTAAATATTATTCAACTTCAAATAGATGTTTCATGTACTGTGACCTGTGGAATAGAACAGGATTACTTGCCTTTTTAAGGCTCATTGAACCTCTGAAATCGGCAATAGTTTTGTAGTTATTACGCTCCATCCAATCGGTTAGTCCCTTTAGAATTACGCTAATTTGTTTTGCCCCATTAATATATACGGTTGAACAAATTTGAGTTGTTGTTGCACCAACGAGCAGCTGTTTAATTACCCCGTCTGCATCGTGAATGCCTGTAGTGGCAGCTATATCACATTCAACTTCATCGGATATAAGAGCAATCCAGCGTAAAGGGATATTTATTTCGTTTGGGTTACTAAACACATTAGCTGCATGTAGTTTCCTTGACTCAAGGCTAATATCTGGTACAATAAAGCGATTGAAAAGAACCAAAGAGCTAATACCCGTCCAAGATAGCTTACGAACGGTATGAACCAAACTGCTGAAATAGTAACCAATCTTTAGGGCGATTGGAATTTTTATACTTGCCTTAACTTTCTCAATTATATCAAAGTAACGTTGTTCATATCCTTCGCCATCAATGTCTATATCGTGAGGTAAAAAGAACACGTTAATTTCAAGCGCATCAGCTCCCGCATTCTCAATATCTTTAGCTATGCTAACCCATTCACTCATGCTAATGCAGTTAATACTTGCAATAATGGGAATTTTAACCTCTCTTTTGGCATCCTTAATGAGCTGGATATAATCGCTAACAGAATGTGTTTTGGTAGCATTTTGGATATAATCAGCCGCTTCGGGGTACAAATTGAAAGTATCGGATTGACTAATTAGATCGTTGCTTTGATGTACAATTTGTTCCTCAAAAAGCGATTTGAGCACAACGGCACCAGCTCCTTGAGCTTCAAGCTCTTTAATTCTATCAACAGATTTTGTTAATCCTGAACTTCCAACAATAATAGGGTTTTTAAGTTTTAAACCCATATAACTCGTAGAGAGGTCAATCATAATTTATAGTTCTAATTTGTAAAATATTTTGAGGTTTTAAAAGTAAAAAAATATATTATCATTAGATTAAGTTAAAACATGTTTTAAAAACTAATTTAATTGTAACGATTTATTACTTTTGTGTGCTAATTTAGTGTTAGTATCATCTTTTCTTGATAAAATCTTGCTCATACTCTGAATAAAATAATTTGAATATCAATGAGTAATAGTATCATTTCCCATGAAGGAATAGTTCATAGTGCTACTAATAATCGATTGGAGATTTCAATAATAAGT
>DQHR01000155.1 GCA_003531155.1 Bacteroidales bacterium
AAGTGCTAAATCCATTCCATCTTTTACTGCTCCATCCTCGTCTTTTTCCTTAAAAGTTGATGTAACACCCTCATTTAATGCCCCCAGAATGTCAACTGGTCGCTCTAGTTTAAGATCTTTCACGGCATACTCCAACCAATTGTGCCCTACCATCGACACCATAGCACCTGGCACTCCATGTCCTGTACAATCAATTGCTGAAAAATAACGCTTACCGTTGAGCTGATTGAACCAGTATATATCTCCACTTACGACATCCTTAGGATGGAAAACAATAAAGTATTCGGGGAATAAATCTTTGATGTATTCATCTGTTGGGAGAATAGCCGTTTGCAAACGCTTAGCATAAGTAATACTATCCATGATATGCTTTTGCTGTTCGGCTAACTGATCACGATGCTTTTCAAGCTCATCACGCTGAGTTTCTATCTCTTCTTTCTGAGCAACTACCTGGGCTGTACGCTCTTTAACCTTTTTATCCAAATCGGTATAGAGCTCTTCGAGCTGCTCAATCATAACATTAAACTTCTGCGATAGGGTTGTTATTTCATTATTACCTGCAACCTCAGCACGTTCACTTAAATTGCCATCGGCAATACGATTTACATTATGAACTAACTTACGAATAGGGTTGGTAATATTCCTTGTTTGTCGATATATATGAGTAATAATTAAAACTAATACAGCAATAAAAATTATCACAAAACTGAATAGTCTAACATATTCATCCTTTATCTCACTTGTTCTATCAGAAACAATTTTAATAACTGAACCTTTGTATAGATCTGAGTTTCGAGAATCCATGAAAAAGTACTGATAAGAAAGATGGCGATTAGCAACCTTTTTTTCGATAAGTGAACTGTCTCTCTTATCAAATCTTTGCTTAATGTAATCTTTTTCCTCAGCAGCTATTTCATCGGTTCTGGTAAGCGAAAATGGGTCATCAGCATTCATGAAAAGTTCTGCCGATACGATTGATTTTTCCTTTTTATTTAACTCATCAAGCGTACCCTTAATTATATTTACAATCTCATCAGCAGTTGAAGAGTAAACACCTAATTCAATAATATATTTACCATCAAGTGTAGGTTGATATGTATACTTCTTCAATCGACGTGTTGAAGCTTCAAGGGTGAACTTCTCGCTCTTAAACTCTCCTTCCTTGAAAATTTTCTTAATTAGTGACTTATGCTCCTCTCCGAAAGAGAAAAAGTTTAAACCCAAATCCTTTGTAAAAGTTGTATTAACAACAACCCCATTGGTATCAATGATATAAATATCATAAAGGCTAGGATCTAACTTTAGCTCATTACGAATTTGGACAAGATTTGCTTTATCAATGTTTTTTGTTGACGAAAAATAATTGACAATCAATTTACTACTAACTTGTCCTAGCATAGGATTGAGGTTATCCTCAAGTACCAAAAGTGTTACATCCTGAAATTTTAATACCTGAGTAATCTCATCTGAAATCAGAAAGTTACGTGTCTGACTACCCTCTCGAAGAATTATCCTAGTATTGCGGAAATTATATACTCCCAAAAGAATCAATGTAATAACGACAGGGAATACGATATTATAAATTAATTGCCGGAAAACTGTTGTTTGCTTCATAATCAAATTCTTTATCTCAATTCTTTATAAGTTAATCGGTTGTTTATTTATATATTTAATTAGAAAGTCATAATCGTAAATGCTGTTTATAATCTTTTCATAATCGATATAATGAATAATAGTACCCTGTTCTGGTATTAGTTTATAGCTTTGATTTTTAAACCCTACAGTGTTTAATGACTCTCCAATACCAAAATCTCTCTCATTCTTAACTCCATTATAAAGCTTAATGGTTCCAGTCTCAATAAATATTACATACGCTCTATCCTTAAATACCTCCAAGTCAAATATATTTTGATTTGAAAGTTTAAGCACATTTGCCTGATATAGCATAAACAGAATATCTTCTTCTTCTGCAGTTCCTTTAAAGCAAGTTTTGTAAAAATTAATTTTATCGTTTGCTGATAAACCTGTTACATTCAAATTATTCAACTGTCGATCAAGCTCAACTCTAAGCTTATCGCCAAGTCGTTTTTTTGCTTTTAAATATTGAGAACTATCAATTTGTTCAATTAATTGAGCAGAGATTTGTCGCAAAATCTTATCTGTATTGAACATCTGTGCAACCAAATCGGCGCTAATACTAAAATTCTCGAGATATGGAAAAGCATTTAAAGCATATATTTTTGCCTGTTTACCTATAAGGTTGTTATCACGGTTAATTACAGCTTTCAACAACCCATCGGGATCGAGTTCGCGAAGCGGGAAGTAATTTTGTAGGGCCCAAATTTTATTAGAAATACTATTATCCTCCAAAAGAGGAACTATATACGGTTTAATATCCTCCTCTACGAAAGTATCAATAAGTTCAACAGCAAAAGCAATACTTTCGCCCGTTCCTGCCTCTAGGTTTTCAAGTACTGCTTCGATTGAGTTTTTATCGTAAGACAGTTTCAAGAGATCGAACAAATGGTGTATACTCTTATGAAACTCATTATCCAATTCGTCTTT
>DQHR01000193.1 GCA_003531155.1 Bacteroidales bacterium
TATTATGTAAGAGCATATGCAACAAACGATGCAGGTACAAGTTATGGTGAGCAGGTTGAATTCACTTCAAGCCAGCAAACCCAAACCATTACCTTTGCTCCTTTAAATCCAGTTATTTATGGGGATAATACTTTTGAATTAAATGCGACCTCAAGTTCTGACCTAGTTGTAAGTTATACTTCATCAGATGAAACTGTTGCAACCATATCAGGTAAAGTTGTAACCATCGTTGGGGCTGGACAAACCACAATAACTGCTAAGCAAGAGGGAAATGAACAATATCTTGCAGCCACTAATGTTGAACAAGTGCTAACGGTCAATAAAAAGACATTAACCGTTACTGCTACAAATGCTTATCGATGCTTTAATGCTGAAAATCCTGTGTTTGAGTTTACATACAGTGGTTTCATTATTGGTGAAAATGAGAATATCCTTGATGTCAAACCAATTGCCTCATGTAGCGCAAACAAAAACTCACCTGCAGGGGTTTACGATATTGAAGTGTCTGGCGGGACTGATAACAATTACAACTTCACCTATACTAATGGAAGCCTTACTGTGAATCCTGTACCTGCAACCCCAACCATTTCTATTGAAGGAAATGNNGTATTATAAACTACGCTGAGTCAATAAACATTACTACGTTGAGCGTAAACGACATAACTGACGTTTCTGCCAACGCATCCTTCACATGTAATAAGGATGGTGAAGTATATTATGCTGTATTGAATGCCAATGCAACGATCCCAACTGCAAATGAAATCAGAACAGGAGTAGCGGGCGCTGTTACCTCAGATCATAAAACAGTAGAGAAAGATGTTAGTGCAACCGCCGCGATTAATGGACTGACCGCAAGCACAGCCTATACCCTTTATGCTGTATTGGTTGATGACCAATCCAACGCCTCCGAGGTTACAAGCAAGAACTTCACAACCCTTGCAACAGGAATTAATGTAACAGATCGGGATGTAATTAAGATTTACCCCAACCCTGTAACAACATGGTTACAAATCAGTATGAATAAAGCAGATGGAAAGGGAAACTTCAGTTTATATTCAATTTCTGGTTCAAAACTAAGTGAGGGACGCATTGAGAATGGAAACGCTTTGCTGAACATGGAAGAATACCCATCGGGTATTTACATCCTGAGAATAACTGATGGTGCATTTGTACAAGAGTACAAAGTGATTAAGAAATAACACATTCTCGCAAAGCAGTTCAGTAAAAATCTCCTGAGTAACTAGGAGAGATTTAGAAAAGATAAGATTAGAAAATCAGAAACGCTTCAGCATAAGCTGAAGCGTTTCTGATTTAGTAAGGAGTGACTCAACTTCCAACAAACAAAATTTACGGAATACTTTTTACACGTCTCTATACTTTAGCATGGGACATTCAAAATAAAGCAAATACAAAACTTCTAAAGTTCTATGTTGAGAATATTCTCTTTACTATTAAACATTGATATTAGTTGTTCGGTTTGAATCATAGCACCGCCACATCGATATTTGTTATTCTCATATGTGAATTTAACACTCTTGCCATTAATCGATATGGCTTTAGGTCCAAAATTATTTACTTTTGTTTCGTATCTGATTGTTAAATGATAGCCCAAATAATTGATTGAGGTCAATAAACCATTCAAAGAATTAGGAATAACAGGATCGATAATAGTGTTTCCAAATTCGGTTCGTATGCCAAGTAATCGAGATACAATTATGCCAATATAAATGCCTGGTCCGCTTGAATAAACCCTCCAACCTCCCCTAAGAATATGACTTCCCGTTTTAATCTCATCGTAATGCTCATCAGCTTCATAGCGGTTGTTAAACGCAACATCAGAACTGCTGTAATAACAATTTGATTGGCGAATATCGCCACAGGTTACAATATCCCTGTATGCAACTGGATTTGCCTGACGTAATGCCTTTACAAAAGCATCGGCTTTACCCATTATCGCTAGAGATTCAGCGTATCGGATATGCTCATGCACGTACATTAAACCAATTTCGCGACCAAAGAATGTACTACTTTCTGCTCTCTGAAAAATTGTTTGAATACCGCCTTTGTATTTGAGAGGACGATCCATTAATCTGGCACCATCAGGGCCTTTCAGGTGTTGCTCAATGATTTCTTGGTGGTGAAGCGCTTGCTCTTTGGTAAATATTTCACTTATAATACCACGATCCATTGGTAGTATGCTATAGTGTATGCCTGTTTTGGTATCGTTAGGATGAAGCAGTACGCTAATATTTCCATCTTTTTCAACTAGGCCATATCCCGCCACAATACCATCTTTTATTAAGTATCTGTTAAAATCAGACTTAATCCTTTCGCAAATATTATTTAGTTCTAAAGCCTTTTCAGTATTTCCAGTTTGCTCATATACCCTCTGATATTGGCTAAATGCTTGATAGTTCATCTCAACTGTCCAACTGGAAATCATGCGTTGAGCCAACTCCTTGCTAACTGGCTGAAGAGAATCGTTCCAGTCGCCACCACCAAAAGGTACAAATGCTGTATTTGGGATAAATGATTTGATTATCATCCGAATAAGCCTATCGACATGTTCGCCAATTGGTTTTTTATCGGCTACGTTGTTATCTTTTTCCTGATAAAAGGGCAGAATATCTTCAAGAATCGCTATATCTCCAGTTACTTTTATATAGTTGCTAAGCGCAATAATTACCCAATAAACAACATCTCCGTGAGAATCACCTGCTCGAATATTCGAGTAGCTNNATCAAACATCCACCATTGCGCCCACCCACCATCAACATTCTGATTGGAGAATATGATATGCAGTACTTGTTTAGCTGCATCATATTTCTCCATTGTCAGCAGTAAGTCAAATGGTCCCTGAGAAACATCGCGTGTACCCCATGCGGCACCACCAAATTGCTCCAACCCGTGGGGTGTCAGAAAATGGGTGATTGCATTTATTCCAAACCAAGGCAGAATTTCCTGAATAGCCGCTAAATCCTTATTATCACTTTTAAACGAAAGGTTTAGACTTAGGTCTCTCCAATCCGATTGAGCATCAACACAGTCAATAGTAAATTGTTTGTCTGCATTTTCAATCTTACCTAATTTGGTTGGTCCAAAAATTTCCCCAATGAAACTCATGCAAAACTCATCTGTTTCATCAACATCGAAAACGAAGAGTGAGTTATCATGATTTTTGCTATTGACAGTGTGAGTTTCGGCTTCATGAGCATTATAAACGGAATTGCTATTTACAATGATTCGGAATTGTGCTTGCGGAAATTTGTTGATTATCATACTATCCGCTAGGGGTTTGGAAATAAACTCCCTTCGAGTGTTTCCTGCAGTTACCGTCCAACCGTTACTTTCATCGAAATGATGTGTAATAAGCAATTTAACATTCTCCCCGTTAATAACCTTGAAATCAAGGTTGACTCGTGAAGATGTTTTAGATGTCCATGTACGAACCTGAAAGCAGTAATCGCGATATTTATAAATCCAACGGCAATGGTTAAGACCTATTTCAAAAGCGGATGGTACGCCAAGTAAGTATTTACGACCTTCAATCTCAACAAAGATTCTTTGACCTGTTTCGGGAGATTGGTTAAATTGACTGGTGCAAACAGATAGAAAAATATTGAAATTGGTGTTGCCTTGTGTTAGATGAGAATTAAAAACGCCAAAAGCAAATGATGTAGTAGATACAATTCTCTCATCAGGAACATAACCTGCTTTGGCCTGCATAATATGACCATGTGGACGGTCGGCCATTATTTCTTTGGCTCGCAGCATCACATGGTTGCTTTTACCATAGAAGAATGATAGTAACTTTCCGTTCTCTATTTCACTGTGTCGTTTTTCGTTATCAAAAAAACAATTAAGGTCTCCTTCATCCAAATCATCAACAGGTAAAAAAGGAGACGAGTTAAAGCTATTTTTTATGGGAGCAATTAATTCATTCGGGGTTTGCTCTGAAGTTGTTGTGTTAAATTCCCG
>DQHR01000043.1 GCA_003531155.1 Bacteroidales bacterium
CAACAGTAAAAGTTTTCGATGATTCGTTTAACCGCTTAATAGAATCATCGAAAACTTTTACTGTTGCACCAAGTCCCAATGCGGCTCTAGCTGCAAATTCAGCTGCTGTTCCAGCACCAAGAATTACAACCTCGGTTGGAGTTATACCTGTAACACCTCCAAGCATAACCCCTTTGCCCTTGTTTACATTGCTTAAGTACTCAGCAGCAACAAGAATCGAAGTACTGCCTGCAATTGAACTCATGGCTTGAACTAAAGGAAATGCCCCATCCTCATCAAGAATGCTTTCGAATGCAATTGCAGTGATACGTTTTTGCATTAGGTTTCGCAGGTATTGTCCTGCAGAGTTACTTAAGTGCAATGATGAAATAATAACTTGATTTTCTTTTAAAAATTCTGTTTCGCTTAGCTGTAGTGGAGCCACCTTTAGTATGATTTCACTTTTATACACTTCTTGAGAAGTTTCAACAATTTGACCTCCACGTTCGCTATAATTGTTGTCGGTATAGTGAGCTAAGTTACCAGCTCCTTTTTCGATTATAATTTCGTGACCTTCCTCAACAAGCATTTCTACGGCTTCAGGTGTTAGCGGAATTCTACATTCAGAGGTGTCAGATTCTTTTGGGATACCTATAGTAATTCGCTTATTCTTTTTGCCTGTTTCCAGCATCTCCTCTTGAGGCATAAGACCTTTTGAGAAGGGAAATTGAGGTGTGGGTTTTGTTACTCTTCCCATCGTCGAATCGTTTAGACTTAAATAATAAAAATAAAAAATTACCTCGAAAAGGGTCTCGGTGTCAACCTTTTTGAAGGTGTTATAAATATATGGTAAAGTTTATCTTTTATCAACAAAAAAGAAATATTTAATTGGTTTTTATAGCTTTGACACTATCCTTGTTCCATCAGAATTTACTGAGATTGATATTTTACAGACATTGTTGGATGGGAGTATATCATCAATTAGTTCAGGCCACTCAATAAGACAAATTCCTTCGGATTTATAGAAGTATTCCTCGTAGCCAAAATCATAAACTTCCTCAATTTTATTGATTCTATAAAAATCGAAATGGTAAATTGGTTTTGAGTTGTAATCCCTATACTCATTAACTAAGGCGAAGGTTGGGCTTGCAACGTTATCGGTTACTCCTAGCTCATTACAGATGGCTTTTATTAATGTAGTCTTTCCTGCACCCATACTCCCATAAAAGCATATGATTCTGCTATTTCCAATCATCTGGAGTATATCCTTAGCTGCTTTTCTAATTTCCGAAAGCGAATGTATTATTATTTGATCCATTTATTTACAATAGCATTAATTTAATTTGATGTACGATTAGCCCTCAATTGGTTTTAGCTCAATAAACGGTATAAGCATTTCATCGAGTGATATTCCCCCATGTTGAAAAGTATTTTTGTAGTACTTTACGTAATGGTTAAAATTATTTGGGTATGCTAGAAAATCATTATTATACGCAAAAATAAAGGAGGAGCTGACATTTTGTTTTGGAAGATGTGCATCTTCGGGTCTACGAATTTCAAAAACTTCTTTAGGATTGTAGTTTAAGTTTCTCCCAAGCTTATATCTTAAATTGGTTGATGTTGCCTTATCGCCAATAACCTTTACAGCATTTTGTACTCTTACAGTGCCATGATCAGTTGTGATAATCAACTTTACGTTTTGCTCTGCAGCCTCTTTTATAAGTGCCCAAAAGTCGGAATGCAGAAACCATGATCTTGTTATTGAAATATAAGCCGCCTCATCTGAGGCAAGCTCTCGCATCATCTCCATTTCAGTTCGAGCATGTGAGAGGATATCAACAAAATTAAAAACAAGTACTGTAAGGTCTTTTTTGAGAACTTCCTTTAGATTATCTACTATCTTTTGCCCAGATTTTAACGTGTTGCTTTTTTCGTAATGAAGTTTATAGTTTTTGCCAAGACGTTGAATCTGTTTACTAAGCAATTCTTCCTCGTTTAGGTTTTTCCCTTCATCTTCCTCGTCAAACACCCAAAGATCAGGATAGTGTTTCTGTATTTCAAGAGGCATTAAGCCAGAAAATATTGCATTTCGAGCATACTGAGTTGCTGTTGGTAGAATGCTACAGTAAATGTTTTCGCTCTCAACACGCCAATGCGACGATATTATTGGCTCAATTGCTTTCCATTGATCGTATCTAAAGTTGTCAATAAGGATGAATAGAACTTTTTGGCCAGAATCTATAAGAGGAAACACCTTATTGCGCATCAGGTTAGGAGACATTAACGGTTTTTCACTAGCGTTATTCCCAAACCATTCGATGTAGTTGTTCTTAATAAACTTTGCAAATTCGCTATTAGCTTCGTTTTTTTGGTATTCAAGTATTTGCGATAAACTCTGATCGTTTAAATCGGCAAGTTCTATATTCCAAAGTACAAGTTTTCTATGTATCTCAACCCAATCAGAAAATGTTTTAGCAGAGTTAATGGTTTGAGTAATGTTACCAAACTCAGCCCTATAATCAGCGGATGTTTTATCGGTTATTAATTGGCGGTTATGGACGTTCTTTTTTATTGAAAGCAGAACTTGTTTAGGACTAACAGGTTTAATAAGATAATCGGTGATCTTTGAGCCAATGGCCTGATCCATTATATTCTCCTCTTCGCTCTTGGTAATCATAACTACAGGAAGAGTAGGTTTTATCTCTTTAATTCGAGTCAGTGTTTCGAGCCCGCTTAACCCTGGCATATTCTCATCGAGAAAAACTAAATCTAAATTACTTGTTTTAACTATATCAAGAGAGTCTTGTCCATTATTTGATGTAAGAATTGTATAACCCTTTTCCTCAAGAAATATGATGTGCGGTTTTAAGAAATCAATTTCGTCGTCAACCCAAAGTATAGTTACCTTCATAAAATCACCTATTTAATACTATCACTAATAATTTGAATTGAAAAACTTCAGATAATCGGCTAACGATTTATCCTCAATGAAAAGCACAAAATTCTCTTCGCTTATTACGAATGATGAAAAATCTTGAGGAGCGAGAGGATTAAGAAGCCCTTCCTTATGACTTGCAGCATCAAAATATTCCATGGCTTGTTGGGAATCCTTAAATCCAGTTACTTTAATCAGCTCAAAGAAATCGTTAAATGGTTGATTGCTAACTTCAAGATCCAAACTGATGAACACATCAACATTGAATGATACGATATTAAACTTAAGTTGATTCATGTTTGATTTCTTAGGAACCAAGATAGCAACTATGTGTTCTCCTTTAGGTTTATTGTATTCAACAGCTTGCTTAACCGCTGTGTTAGATGTGTCAACTGTGGGTATATTTGTAACAGCATCAGCTGTTAGTTGAAGTTCTTGACGACGGATATATTCCAGTATGTTTTGAGCCCTTTCCGATACATCTGTTTTCGGGTATTTCTGAGTCAGCTCAGTAAGACTATTTCTAAATGAGCGTAAATCAGATGTTTTGCCAATACACATTGCTTTTAGAAGATTATATTGGGGCTCAAGTTTTGTGTTAGGAAATTTTGCTAAACCTTCATCAATTTTTCTGAGCGATTCATTGTAATTGCCTTGTTCGTATAGCGCATACGCTCCTTCGTAGAAACTATTCTCCTCGCTCTTCTTTTCATTCAGTTCGGCTAAGTAGTTTGGATTAGTGAGCATAACTGCAAAACTGCTTGTTGGGAAACGCGAAATAATAATTTTCTTATACTTTTCTGCTTCAGCATTTTTATTTGTAAAGATGCGCACTTGATATAAATTGTAGTATGCTTGTACCGCATTAGTACTATTTGGGAAGCGTTGTACATACTTCTCGAAAGCTAAAATAGTTTCTGAATAATCGTTTAAATCGTTTTGGTAAACTTCACCTACATTAAACATTGCTTCTTCAATCCTTTTATTTGAAAGATCGAGTAACGAATCGTTTAGTGGGAGATCTTGTAAATAAAATTCAGCGCTTTTATTCGATATAACCTTTTGAGGGTTCTTGCTAGTGTCTGATGCCGTAATTTGAAGGTTGGTTGTAGCCATTTCAATTGTCGAAATTCGTCTATTCTTTCTTCTCCAATTATCTTCGAGCTTTCTTTTACCCCATCGCATTTGAAACTCTGACTGCCCAAAACTTAACTGAGTTTGGTTATAGAAATACCATTTCCCAGTCTGTTGTTCACTTGGTTGAGTTCTTTGATTTTGTTGATATAGAATTGCACGTTGGCGTTCAGCATTTTCCTCCTCAAGTTTTTTTTGCTCATCCTCTCTGAGCTTGTTTATGATTCCAGCAATAAGATTGTCTCTATCTGATTTTGGCATTTTTGCTACCTTTTGTAAACTGTCTTCGCGAGTAACTAGGTTGAGATTATCGACTAGTTTGGTCAGGTTATGGGTTTTAACATCCAACTTTTGGTAATCTGGGAAAGTATTATCGAGCGATGTTAATGCACTATCGTAGTACGCTTGCGATTGTTTGTAATCGGGTTTAGCAAAGTAATATTCGGCTAAAGTGTAATACGATAACCCTTTTTGATATGTATTGCTAGTGCTTTTAGTTGCAGATAGTTTAAAGTATTCAATAGCCTTTTCAATATTTCCTTCGGCCTTTTCAATGTTTCCAAGGGTATAGTATATAAGATCTAGGTAGTCTTTATTTTTCTCGTCTTTAGAAAGTTTGACGAGAAGTTTACGCATTTCTTTTTGGTTCTCAAGATTCCCTGTAATTGATGCCAGACCAATTTTAGCATTGAATGACATGTCATAAGGAGGGCTCATTTTTAAAACTTTTGAATAGTATCGTATTCCATCCTCCTTGTTATCCGTTAAAACTGATAATTGAGCTAGTAAATAGGTTAGCCTAGTTCGCTCATATTTTGAGTTTGATTTTTCTATTGTACGTTTGATGAACGGTATTGCTTCGGCAAATCTGGACTGCTTTGCATAAAAGAATGCCCAAGTAGAGGTGAATAGATGTTTAAATCGCCTTGTATCAGGTTTGTTTTTAATAGCCTCAACCGTTCTAAGTTTATCTTCAGCATTAATAAAATCACCATTAATAATACTAATTCGGGCAAGCCAAAGTTGTGCTTCGTAAGCGTAAGGAGTATTTGGATTTTGAAGTTGTACATATTCAAATGTCTGAGCTGCTTCGTCAAGAACACCTTTCCAAACCCTCGCTTCACCTATAAGTAGCCATGCCTCCCGAGCCCATTTTACATATTCCGTTCTATTAATAAATTCTTTTTCCTTGGGTGTTAGTACCCCTTTGCTCCTTTCGGGCTTTACAGTAATAGAGTGTTTTCTGATTAGTTCGGTACATTTTTTTATTGATCTATCCATATCACCCGAAACCATTCCCGATATTTGGCTGTCTCCAGCAAGTATTACTGGAAGAGTTGAAGAGTAGTTGTATTTAAAAGTTTCATCAACTTTACGAAGGCTAAGTTTATACCCATCGTAGGCATTATAATAATAATTGTAGTAAGAGGTTACATAATGAAAACTCCTGCTGACTAAAGTAAG
>DQHR01000028.1 GCA_003531155.1 Bacteroidales bacterium
AAATAACCACCCCGCCATAACAATGTGTTTCCTTTACAAAACCAATAATATATATACCTGAAATAGCTAATAGCTTTTCAACACCCTTTGCACTTATAGAGGAAAGGTTACCCTCTGCAAAATCAAACAAACTCTCTTCTACTCTAGTTAACCGCTTATTTGTATATCGTTCAATCGTTTTATCCGAAACTTGAAACCGGCGTCCAACAGGGTTCCAACCAAGTATTTCGAGCAGCTTAGACCATTTCTTTATATTTAGGCCATAAACACCCTCTACGTTCACAATTTTTTTATCAGGTTCGAAAGATACAACGGTGTGAAGTGCTGATGGAGCAAATTTCTCAAGTTGTGTTCCAACATAATGATAAATACTTTCAGATAAAG
Organism: Bacteroidales bacterium; assembly: GCA_003531155.1. Taxonomy (GTDB): domain Bacteria; phylum Bacteroidota; class Bacteroidia; order Bacteroidales; family Tenuifilaceae; genus UBA8529. The sequence continues at coordinate 385 of DQHR01000028.1, forward strand.
GCAATCCTACAAGTTCAGTTGCAGTTTGGGCTAATGCTTCGAGTTTAAACTGATAGTTCTTTTGAATGCGTTCATTATTCCTTTGATGTGTTAAATCGTGCCCTATTGCTACTGATTTCCAACCTTCAACTCTAATAAAATCGCTAAAAACCGTCCATGATACAATTCGTTTACTACCATTTTTATGAGCTATTTTATGCTCCCAACTTGATAAAGTATCACCCATATCAACAAGTTGACTCTTAGCCCTTTTTCTTAAATCAGTATCGGGATAGAGCAGCTTTAACGCATTGCTATTACCAATAATTTCCTTTGATTTATACCCTGTAACAATTTCGCATGCCTTATTCCAGAAAACGATATCTCCATTATGACCAGTTGCAAAAACCATTGATGGAAGATTGCTCACTAAAGCCATAATGTTTTCTTTATCTTCTTTGAGTTTTCTTTCATTTAAAGTATTGATAGTAACGTCATAAACAGCACCATGCCACTTAATCACTCTATTTTGGTTATTTCTCTCAACCTCTACTGTAATTTTTAAATATTTACCAACCTGATCGGGACCACAGTACTTAAAGTTCGAATTAAAAATGTTCCGATCAAATGATTTTTGTACATCTTCAAATTTACGATTAAGAACAGTGAGGTCATCAGAATCAATATAAGGCATTACGATTTGGAAACTAGGCTTTACCTTATCGCCCTTTTTAAATCCTAATATTTTAAAAGTCTCATCCGACCAATAATCAATTCCAGCTNNTCCTATGTGTGCAATCTTCTGTGTTTTCTTTAACCGTTGCTTACTAACCTCAAGATTCTTGAGGAGTTCTTTTTGATGGTTAATATCAATTGTTGCTCCAACAATTAACGAAGCATTTCCCATCTCATTTGTTGATGCCGTTGCTGCTCTTCCTAAAAACCATTTCCAGTCACCATCTTTTGCCTTAGCCTTAAATTCAAACTCTACACTACTTTCTATTCCATTTACAAGTTTTGAAACTGCATCTTTAACAACGTTTTTATAATCGTTGTGCACAATATCGAGTATGCTTTCTACCGTTGATGGAGAATTTTTAGTATTAAAACCCAGTTGGTTAAATACTTTATTACTAAAAACAACATTTGATTCGCTAACATTCCAGTACCAAAAGCCTCCTCCAAGAAGAACTTGAACTTCTTCAAGCATTTTTGCCCTACACTGCTCTGATTCAATCATTCTTTTTAATGTCATATTCAAAATTTCTAATGCATTAAATTCTTGACTAATTTAAATAATAATTGAATATCAATGCATACCATTTATAATACTATTACAAACACCTTAGATTTCTTGGGTACCTTCATTCCATTGTTAAAAACTTTGCTGAAATTGTTAAGTAATATATAAGGAGGTAAACAATTAATAAGATATGTATTTAGTTTATTTGCGATAAATATGCATCATACTATAAAATGAATAAGCGACCCGGCTTTAATTGCGATAAGTTAAAACGAGTTCATCGCAAAGAATTACTATTTAACACCTCTGAAATGGAGGTTATTAATGTATATTGTAAACGTTATAAAATTAGAAATCAATCGAAGTTCTTACGAGAGGCAATTATTTCAAGGGTATTGAATAAATTTGAAAACGATCACCCAAGGCTTTTCTAGAATTTTACAGTTAACTTAACATTTAATCTACGAGATGTTAAGTAGTTAGGAACAGCATATCGACCTGACATATTCTCTTGATTTCCTACAGTTTGAATCCACATATAGGAGATTGTATTATTGATGTTTAATAGGTTAAATATCTCTGCGCTTACCCACAAACTTTTAATCCACTTAGCCCCTTTCAATTTTCCGCTATCATTCCCATTTTCATCTTTAAAAACCTTCGAGAAACCAATATCAACCCTCTTGTAAGCTGGCATTCTAGTAACAATATCGTAACGACCATCTTTGGGAATATTCACTGGTAATCCCGAACCAAAATTACCACTAAGATGAACTCTAAATGAAGAATTTCCTGGCATGTAATCCTGAAAAAAAAGTCCAAAATTAATCAGTTGATCCGTTGGGCGAGGAAATTTACCATATTGATCGTTAAGAATATCTTCATATGTTCTCATTACCGACAAACTTGCCCATGATTCGGCACCTTTAACAAGTTCACCATTCACTTTTAAATCAAGCCCCCAAGCATATCCCTCCGAAATATTTTCACCCTGATAACGAATTCTAACATTATCAACCCTGTACGGAATTAGGTTTGTAAGATACTTATAGTACATCTCAGCTGTAAAACGAAATGGTCTGTCCCATGAAGTGAAACGATACTCAGTTCCAAGTACTGCATGGATTGATTTTTGCGCCTTGATATTGGCATTCAGTTTACCATCTAGAGTTCTTAACTCTTTATAAAACGGGGGTTGATAATACACTCCCCCTGATAAATGAAACGATAAATCGTTCCTCCATCGTGGTTCAACTGTGATTGATGCTCTTGGGCTCAATA
>DQHR01000074.1 GCA_003531155.1 Bacteroidales bacterium
AAAAAATATTAGAACGTTATCAAACAAATTTTGGTATACGTTTAAAACTTCATGAGTAAAAAATGAAACTAGAACAAGAACTAATAGATTGCATTAGAAATGCAATAGATGCAGCAAATGCTGCAAAGATAACAAATATAATTTTTGAAAAAGGCTTCATTCGAGGTATTGATGATTCTAAAAAAGTAATCATTTTCCAAGATCATGATGTGCCTACAATGCCATTTACTGCCTTGGGTATTAACAGAATGGATCGCTTTGTTTCGAGATTTAATTTGGTTTATGGTCAACCCAATTTTTCGGTTGAAGCGACTGTTGCAGAACGCGATGATACGGTTTCTCAATTAACGTTTAAATGTTCTGGAACTAAAGTGGATTATCGTTGTGCTAATCCACGAGCGGTTTTAGCTCCAAAGGTAATGAATGATGTAATGAAGTATTCGGCTATCATCACGCCAGACACGGTGCAATTTTTAAATCGTGGCGAAGCCGCTATGAAGATGGAATTTGTAACATTCATAAGCAATGATTCTGGTGTCAGCTTTGAAATTATAGACAAGTCTAATGGTGACGTTTTGTCTCACACTTTTGGTATTCCAGCAAGGAATATCGAAGGAGAAAAAGATAATATGTTTGCCGTTAGATATCCAATGAAAGTCATTCTTTCGTTATTCAAAAGAATTTTGGAAGGTGTATTTTATGTTGGTAAAAAAGGAATGTTGAAAGTTACAATAAATGGTATAGATTTATACGTCTTGCCACAAGTTTAATCAGGAGAGTTTTTTATGAAGAATTACGTAGGAATTAGCCGAGATCATAGTGGTTCTATGAAATCAATTACAGGCGCAGCAACAGACGATTATAATAGAACAATTGACAGCATTAGAACCGCCGCTGAAAACAAGGGCATAGATGTTATTGTTAATGTAATTAAATNNGGACAAACGACTCCTCTATGGGATGCAGTTGGACAACTCATTGACATTATGAAAAATGTGCCAGATGCAAAAGACCCTAGTGTTAGTTTTATGATTACAGTCATTACAGACGGCAAAGAAAATAATTCACAAAAATATACAGCATATCAAATTGGTTCAGAGATTAAAAAATTGCAAGCAACTGATCGTTGGTCATTTACTTTCCGTGTGCCACATGGCTATAAAAAAGAATTGACATTATTGGGCATTCCAGCAGGAAATATTTTAGAATGGGAAACAACGGAACGTGGAATGAATGTAGCTACAGAAGCTACTGCTAGAGGATTTGATACTTATTACTCAAATATTAAAGCTGGTGTTAATTCTACAGGAACATTTTATACTGATATGGCTGGTGTAAGTTCACGCGAAGTTAAGCAAGCATTAAATGATATTTCTAAACAAGTAAGGTTTTGGGATGTTACAGACGCAAAAGGTGCTGCAATTCGTACTTTCTGTGAAGGTAGGTTAAGAAACGAGCCTTTCCTTAAAGGTGCTGCATTTTATCAATTAACTAAAACTGAAAATGAAGTTCAGGAATACAAGCGAATTGCTATTGTAGATAAATCGTCTNNCTGATTATGGAACTGTTAAGGTTGCTCCAGGTGATCATGGAAAATATGATATCTATATTCAGTCTACATCTGTAAATCGTAAACTTCCAGTCGGTTCAAAAGTTATGTATTGGCCAAATATTGGTACTGCATACAAGAGTTGATAGGGTTGGTCTATGGTCTTTTTTCTTCGCTATATAGTATTAGCTAGGAGGAAAGACCATGTTAGAAAGAGTAAAAGCAGCTTTACACGAGCTTACGAAAAAAGCACCTAAAGAAGAAAAAGAAGAGATTGATACTAAAGACACGAAAGAAGATTCAGAAGAACCTTGGGTTGAAGTTGTTGCTTGTGGTCTTGATCCTATAAAAGGATTACACTATGAGCTAAATTGGAATGATGCATTCATTCGTTATCTTCGCCAAAGTGGATATACCGGCTCTGCCGATGAAACTATTGTTGGTAAGTGGATGGTAGATTTGTGGAAACAAACTTCTGATGAATTGAATTCTCAAGGTCGTAATCAGTACGAATAAAATAATAAACTATAAAAAATATGATAGATCTTGATTTACCAAAACACTACATGATTGTAGATGTTTCAAATTTGCTCCATCGAACGTTTTATGTGCATGCAAAAGAAGAGTTTGAAAACTTAGTTGGATTAGCCTATAAGTCTACTTTCATAACTTTAAACATGTACTATAATAATTTGCGACCAGATGTTATCGTTTTGGCGTTTGATGGCAAAAATAATTGGCGAAAAGTTTATACGGCTTCAAAATTATGTATCTCAAAACGCGCATATAAGGGAACCCGTCGTCAAAATTTAACTCCGTCTCAACGTGAGAGGTATGAACTTTATTTGAAGTTTGTTGATGATTTTGAAGATTTGCTTCGCAAACACACTAGCATAGTNNCATCATATCTCAGGATAAAGACCTTTATCAACTTTTAAAAAACGAATCAGTTCAAATTATAGATCCTGCTTCAAAAGAAGTAATTACTTCAAAAGACATAGACGTTGATTTCTTTCTTTTTGAAAAATGCTTTAGGGGTGATCAAAGCGATAACGTACAAAACGCATATCCTGGAGTTCATAAAAAGACTCTAGAAAAAGCATTTAAAGATTCATATGAAAGAGTGAATTTGCTAAAAAATACATGGAAAGATGCTAACGATAACGAATATAATGTTGAAGATTTATATGAAGAAAATCGTTTACTAATGGATTTAAGTCAACAACCTTCGTACATTAGAGGGCGTATGGCTGAAGTTGTAACTGAANNCTAGATCAAAATATTCACATTTTCATTTCTTGGGATTTATAGGAAAATACAAACTTAAAGAGGTTTCTAAGAAAATAGAACACTTAATTCCAATGTTGAGTGCTTAACCGTTTTCTGGTGGTGGAGGACCAAATTTTTTAGGCTGTTCGGGTTCTTGATATTGCTGTTGATTATTCATTCCACCATTGCCATATCCATTAATCCCACCATTTCGGCTTTCTTGCTTTTTATTAACCATAGCCATCCAACCGGCACCACCTACTAGATAAGCCAGATAAAAACCGAATATATCAAATGTTAGTTTATTGGTATCTGCTAATTTTGTAGTAATTCAAGTTCCTACAATAACACCAATAAGATATCCAACCTTATATGGAGTTACTTTATTAGTTTTAGTATCAACAATCAAGTCTTCCCAATTAACTCTGCTATTTGTATTTCGATGGGCTCTCATGAATA
>DQHR01000157.1 GCA_003531155.1 Bacteroidales bacterium
GGAAGTCCCAGTCTCCGAAAGCTCCAAAAGAACCCGTTATTGAAAAGAGACCTACAGAAGAAACTACCAATGCCGTTGAAAAAGTAAGTCTGGAGGTTTTTTTTATAAAACGATACGTTGGATTACATGGTAAGACTAAGGACAAATCTCAAATTCTTAACCTCCTTAACTCGCTTCAAAAAGCCATTATTGAAAAGCGTATTCGTAAGACATCAGTTTATGCAAATGAAATAGAGAATATCCAGAAACAGTTAATCAAATGCTACAATCAAATGGGAAATGCCATCAAAGTCACACTGGATGAAGATACACTGGATTCTTACTCGACAATTGCCCACAGTCAAAAGGCAATGCTTTCGGTCACTTACATCAAGCAGTATATCAGTATTCATGGCAAAAAGGATGTGAAGGACAAAGCCAAAGCACTGTTAAGCCGGATTGAGAAAGCCATTGAATCCAGTAAGATACCTGAAACCTGTCCTTATTGGAACGAAATACAAGATATCAAATCTTCCCTGGAGAGTTATTTGGCAAACAAGTCTAAAGTTCCTGTTATAACTGAAAATACCTTAAATGGCATCATGTCCTGGATGGCCAGGCGACAACAAAAAAAGAAAGTAGCTAAATACCTTCAAAAGATTTATGAAACCGAAAGAGGATTGCGTGGAGTTGAAACAGAACAAGAACCAGATCTGAATGAAGTTCCTGAGCCAACAGTAATCTCAAGTTCGGAGTTGGCCGGAATGGATTTCGAAACCATTGGGTTAAAAGGCAAGTACAGGGAATTAATAGGCGACCCTTCCGTTGGCTTTTCAGCAATGGTTTTCGGTTTACCTAAAAGTGGTAAATCAACCCTATGTATTGACTTTGCCAAATACCTGGCCGAAAATCACGGAAAGGTTTTGTATGTTGCTATTGAGGAAGGATTTGGCTATACTCTCAAAGAAAAGTTCGAACGCTTAGGAGCAATACATCCTAACCTGGTTATTGCAGAAAAAATCCCGGATGATTTATCTCCTTATCAATTCGTTTTTATTGATTCGGTGAGCAAAGCAAAACTAGCGAGCCACGATTTAACCAAACTCAGGAAGGATAATCCCAAAACTGCTTTTGTTTTCATTTTCCATACTACCAAAGAAGGTAATTTCCGGGGACAACAGGATTTTGCTCACGATGTGGATGTGATTGTCGAGGTTGAAACCGGTTTAGCTAAAGCCAATGGAAGATTTGGGGTTGGAGGAAAAATAAATGTGTTTTAAAAAGTAACCATTTTATCCGCTCAAACAGCAATATTAAAGCCTTCAGCATTGTTGAGATGAGGCAAACTTCCAAAGAATTCTATATATGACTGGATAAACGTAGTGTGTTTTTACTTTTATAAAGGCCTATTGGCTTTAATTTAGAATATTTTCAATTAGTTTCTAACAACAGAAAGTATGGTTTCGTTCAGTTTAAACCTGCCTGTCTGCGGATTTACTTTATAAAGCATTTCATCGGTTGTGTATTTGTCGCAAACAGTTTTGTGTAACGATGTGTCGGCAAGGGCATACTTGCGAAGATTTGCCAGTGTGAGGGTATAAACAGCTTTTTGGTTACCGGTACTGAAATAGTAATAGGTAACAGGTAATTCCTTAGACCTAGTAGTTGGCCCCGATAGTTTGTATTCGGTTTTTGAGGTTTTGTGGGTGTAAATGTACAAATATGAAGTATCAGCAATTAAACAAGGGGTGCGGTTTATAAAGCGGTAATTTTCGCCATTGGTTAAACGGATGGCAAAAATGCTGTCCTTGTAAAAAATGGTTTCTTTGTCCCTTTCAATGCTGATAATGTCGGGCGAAATGAAGAATTGTTTGAGCTTGATTTTATCGCCTTCGTGTTGCATGTCGGTTGGACGGGTGAGTTTACAGCTATGGAAGTCGGAAAGTGAAAGATATAATCCCTCCACTTCGCTGTTTTTAATTTCTTTCTTATGTTGTGCGAAAATTTGCCCTGTAAGGCATAGCAGCATTGCTATTGCTATAATTTTTTTATGGTTTTTCATTTTATTAATTTTAAAAAAGTTAAAACCACCTGTCAGTATTTTGGCAGTAATTCAAATAGGTTTCGCCGTGGGTATTTTTCAAATATTCTTCTTCGAGCCTCGCCTGTACCTGAAAAAGCAGAATTGAAGAAACCAAAGTAAGCATGGTTATAGCATTGGGGAAAATGAGAAATATCCCTGCCAATGTACTGAGCATACCTAAAAACACCGGGTTTCGTGAAACGGAAAACAAACCATTGGTTTTGAGTTCTGTTTTTGCCGAATGGTCGATACCTACCCGCCACGAGTTGCTCATTTGTACTTGTGCAATAACTATCCACAATAGAGCCAAGTGAATAATTGCATAGCCTGTGATTTTTAATGCAGAAATTTCGAGCCATGTAAAAGGTGCTAAATATTGTAAACCTGCGGGATAAAATAGATTTACCAACGTTACGATAAATATTAGCGAAGTGATGGGTGCAGATACTTTTCCCAGAAAATCGTGTGCTGTATCGGTATTTTTGAAAACGTAGGGATTGATGCCTGTTTTGCGTTTTACCCGAACGGATGGGATAATAAACACGGTAAGGAAGTAAACGACCAAAAACGAAAGGAGATATATTTTTTCAATCATAGTAATATTTTTTAACTTTTTAATATCCTTATAGCATTAAAAACCGCAATTAAGGCAACACCCATATCGCCAAATACCGCTTCCCACATGGTAGCAATTCCAAATACTCCAAGAACTATAAAAATCAGCTTTACGCCCATAGCAAAATAGATATTCTGCCAGACAATATTTCTTGTTCTCTTTGCAACATCAATAGCTATGGCAACTTTAGAAGGTGAATCGGTCATTAGCACTATATCGGCTGTTTCTATTGCTGCATCTGAGCCAAGAGCACCCATTGCTATTCCAATATCGGCACGGGCAATTACCGGGGCATCATTTATGCCATCGCCCACAAAAGCNNCTATGGCATCATCTTTCAGGGTGTCTGAAATAATTATATACCCGGCATAAATTCTATCAATAGCTACATGTACAACTGTGCCTTCCACGTTGCAAACCGGGTGTTCAATATTTTCTTTATGCA
>DQHR01000172.1 GCA_003531155.1 Bacteroidales bacterium
CCGGCAGCCGTTGGGGTGATGCTGGTGGTATAGGTGTAAGCATTGACTGTTGTAAAACTACCGGCTGTACCGTTGGTCACGGTAATGTCACCAACCACAAACCCGGAAACCGATTCACTGAATGTTATTGTTACCGGTATAGATGATGCATTGGTAGGATCGGTAGCAGTAGAACTTAAAGTTACTGTTGGGGCAACATTGTCTATTACAATATTTTTTTGACCACCTAAAGAATTTGCACCTCCTACTGCTGGTAAAGTCAACGTAGCATCGTTACCGGTTGCATCTCTTATGGTTCCACCCGATAAACTTAATGAGCTGGTGGAAGAATAATCAAGGTCGGCACTATTATGGCCGCTTGCTACTGTATAACTGAAAGTTAAGACCGTTGTGCCACTACCAGATGTATAGGAAGCTGTTCCTCCACTGTTTAGTGCCAATGTTGGCGCACCTGTTACAGTTGCAGCTTCCGAACATGTAATGGTAATGACTATAACATCACCAGTATTGTAATATCCATCTGCAGTGGTCGAACTCACTGATGTAACCGTTGGACCAGTTGCATCTACTAATACGCCGGTTGTACTACTAACGTTGTATAGTGTTAAACTGGCAGTAAGTGGAGTAGCATCTTCGCTTTGCAAGGTACATCCTCCGGGTAAAGTAATTTCCCAACCTACAAAAATACCATCTGTATCTACATTGCCTGAAACAATCGTATAGCTAAATGTCAGCGTACTTGTTCCACTACCACCTGTATAGCTGGCATTTACTGTTCCGCCGGTATTTAATGTAATTGGAATATAAGGTGTACCACCTGATACTACAACATCCTTGCTATAATTAACGGTAAAAGTTAAAGATTGTCCTGTGAAATAGGTTCCATCAGAAGGAACACTGACAGATTCAACAAACGGGGAAAGTAAGGTTTTTTTTGCACGTATTTGATCATTATTCAACCCTGAAGTTCTTTCTTCGTGCCATAAAGCATAGATATTTCCAAGATAATTAGTCAAAACTGGTTGTTCAGCATCGTTGAGAGAATTGTAATTGATGTTACTTGTAACCCCGCCTCCATCAATAAAAGATTTTGTTGTACCGTTAAAAGTAACAGCGCGGATTTGATTATAAAAGTTCATATCATCGGGCTCATTCCATATAACGTAAAGTAAACCATTTGCGACTAAACATTCCGGATTAAAAGCACCATCTAAGATATTCAGGTTCCATCCACTCGTACTTCCACCACCATCAACAAATGACCAGCTTGATCCATCGAATTTCCTTACACGAAGTAAGTCAATATCACCATAACCATAGTAAGTTTCTTCGTATGGTTCAGACCATAATAAATATAAAGAGTTATTATATGAGGTCATTACAGGGTTTGATGCCTGTTTGCCTGAGTTATAGTTTAATCCAGCGGATGCATTACCATCGACAAATGTCCATGCACTCGATCCATCATATCTCCTTACCCGAACCTGATAAACCGAACTCGCTCCACCATCTTCAATCCAGGTTAAGTAAAGTTGGCTATTATAGACGGCAAAACGGGGTGTGTGAGCCAATTTCGAGGTGTTATAATTCAATCCATACGTGCCTCCACCATCTACACTTGTCCAAAAACTACCATCAAATTGGCTTACACGAATATTATATACACCTGCAGTAGGTACTTCTGCCCATGCAGCATATAGGTATCCGTTGTACACAATAAGGTCAACTTCCGTAGCATTGGCAGTAACACCTTTATTTATAGTTGTACGGCCATCGCCTGCTGAATAATTCTCAACGAGTGACCACGAAGTACCATTATATTTTTTAACATGAATACGATAAATACTTGCATCATACTCTTCGTATGCAGCATACAGCGGCCCATTATAGTATGCTATTTTAGGTTTGAGAGCGTTGGTTGAACTACTATTTAACTTCGATGAACTGGATTCACCAGCGGCAGTCCAGGTAGTGCCGTTGTAGCTTTTAATATGCACTTGATCGACACCGGAGTTTTGTTCCTGCCAAGCACTGTAAAGCAGACCATTAAATACGGCGGTTGATGGGATTCGTGAATATGTTGCCGTAGAGGTATTTATCCCATATGTCCCACCTCCATCGACAGATGTCCAGGTTTGACCTATAACATTCGAGATATTTCCCAATACACAAAATAACACCAATGCTACTATTAATGAAATCGAAAAAGTAGAATTTCTTTTCATAATCATATATTTATAATTTGTAAAAATAAATAACAGATCCAAAATCTAATTAAAATTAGATCATAAGATAATATCTATCTGAACTTATTCAAAAATAATGAATTATATATTTAAAACCGAGTAACTTTTGAGAATAGGATATTAAAGACGAATCGGTTGAATTAAAATCAATTTTGCATTGTATCCGAGAAAGAATGAAACAAAAAAATTAAAAACCCGGAAGATTGATTTTTCTTCCGGGTTTAATTCGTAATTAGCCTTTCGTAATAATGATATTGTATGTAGTTGTTGAATTAACCACAATAGTAATAGTGTTTTGTCCTGTTTGAAGGGTTATTGCGCCAGATGCTGACCCACTGGGTACTAACGTACCGTTTACTAAAATAGTTGCACTCGAATCAACGGCTGTAGGCGTTATTGTTACACTTGCTATACCACTTCCTTGCGATGCTGTATAGGTAAGAGTTTCTTTCGCAAAAGGAGGTGTTAAAGCAACAGGTTGACTTCTATTATTTGTAACCACTAAACTTTTTAAATATGCTGCTGCATTCGCCCTAGTTACAATAATAGTATAGCTAGTTAAAATTGAACCATCCACCGATTTAACTGTAATAGGGATACTATTACTTCCTATAGCCAGTGCTATTTGTCCAGATTGGGTTCCTGAGGCTACTACAGTACCGTTTACCTTTATTTCCATGTTGCTTTGTACTGCGGTAGGCGTAAAAGCAATACTGTCTACACCATTTTCCACATTCATTGAATAAACCAAGTTACGGCTGTTAAAAGCAGGGTTGAGTGTCCCAACATTGGGAACAAGGTTTGACAGGAACGGTGCCCCTGCTACCTCAGCTGCCTGAAAATCGACAATTGATGATACATCATTATTGCAATTAAGCCCTTTGGTAATATAAATCCTCAGATACCTGACAAATTTAGGGGTAGTATTTCTGATAATATTGGAAGCGGTATTTCCGGTTATGACATCCATATCCTGCCAATTAACGTTATCGGTACTACCCTGGAGCTTAAAGTCTGTCATATTATAATTTGGGGATTGCCATCCAACGTCCCCCATGAACCTTGCACTCCATTTAGATATATAATAATTGCTGAGTAAATCTACAGAAAGCCAAACGGGAACCTGAGAACTGGCCCACCTATCTTCCGGCGAAAAATTGCCATTCACCGCTTTGGAAGGTGTAAAAGGTTCAAATGAATTGCTGGCCTGTGCCGGTTTATTTAAAATTAAATTATTATCCATTATTATTTTCCTTTCTAAATTTTAATTACTGCTCTTTTATTAAGGCCTTGAAGGAAATACCCCTTCTATACAAATAGCATAGTGTAATCCGGGGATTGCTTCTAAACCTTGCATATTAGGTATTTTAAAATTGGTTACCCCGTCGCCGCCNNCGCCATAGGTCGTCCCTATTAAAGCAAACAATGCTGAGTATTGAGAAATCGGAAGTGTCTGTCCTTTACACCATAGCCAGAACATTGGCTCAAAGGTGTATGGAAAAACTGTAATATATCCCATATAATAATCCATATTTACTCCTTTCGTTAAATTTAATTGTTAATTACTGCCGTGTTGGATAAATTCCTGCTACACATATATAGTATGACATATTAGGAACTGAAGCGTTAGTAAGATTTGGAATTTTAAAATTAGTCCGACCATCGCCACCAAAGTTAACGCCGAGAAGAGAGTACAAAGCCTGATTCTGAACAATAGTAAGTGTGTCTCCATTACAAATTCGAAAACCATATGGTGCCCATCCGTAAGGGAACAGTTGAATTTCTCCCAAAAAATAATCCATAATTATTTCCTTTCTGATTTAGTTAATAATAAGTTAGTTAACTGCGAGATGGGTAAATTCCGGAATTTGCTATATAATAGCACATATGACTGGAAAAAAGACCGGAATTAGTCATGTTTGGGAGTTGAAAGGTAGTAGTACCATTCCCGCCAAACCTGGTACCAATTAGAGAGTATAAGATATCGTTACCAGAAATACTTAATGTTGACCCGTCGCAACGAAGCCATCCGACCGGTGCAAAATTAAATGCAAATTGATTTATCTGTCCGAAATAAGGATCCATAAGTTACCTCCATTTTTTAGTTAATAATTAGGTTATATAATCTAAGATTTTAGATTCAATTCTTGGTTTGTTACTTTGGTTATACCAAAACTCAATTGATTTTGGGTAATTGTCTCTTAATTCAAAATACCTTAAAGGCATATTTAAGCTACAATCGTTTAATCCTAAAATCTCATTACCAAATACCTTAATTGTGGTATAAAGCAGAAGGTCGAATGGTTTATTAAAAGTTTGTGGCAGGGTTACAACTTTTCGATAGTTACTGCTATCTAAATTTGTTTTATTTACAGTAAATAGTTCACACACATGATTCGTCTCGCCACCTTCTTCGAGTAATTGATCTCCATCCCAAATGCCTCTTTTCCGTAAATAGGCATCAATAGTAATTTGCTCAGGAATAAATATAGTTTCGGTTTTACATTGTGGAATTAGATTCTGCATTATAGCTACCTGCGGTTCCTTTTTTAATCCCGCTTGCATTGTTTCAGAGATTACAATATCATATGGCTGATCAACTCTATAAGTTGCGGCATCGGCAAGTACAAATTGCTCAACATAATTTTCTAGTTCAAGCTCTTTCATGAGCTTTTCTGCTGCATTTAAGGCAACGCTATTTATATCCAATAAGGTAACTCTTACCCTATTTGCTGAATAGTAATGGAGTAGAGGAGTAATTAGTGTAGCGTAAGGGCCACAACCAGCATAGAGAATTCTAATAAAGTAATTGTCCTCTTTACTCTTTGAATCGATTGCCTGCTTAATACCACGAAGAAAAATTGCTGTTCGTTTCATTTCAAGAAGACAATGAGCTGCACCAGAAGGAGAAATCGCTTTACCTGAAGGTAAATGAATATCACCTTCATTCAAATTACTAATATCGATACCTGTTATTGATTTGAACATTTCATATAGTGAATCAACAGCTTGTTTCATTTGGAGGTAATTTTCTTCACAACTAACCAATAGTTCAGCTGCGTCTTTCACTATACACTCTTTACTGCTTAAAATCATTAAATAAATACGTAATAATTATATACTATATCAATTATTATATAAAATTAATTTTTTTATTACATATATAAAATTATTCTCAACATATTTATAATTATTTTCAATAATCAAACAAACGTCCTATTTATACATATATGAGAAAATCATATTGCTATTTATAAAAGTTGAAACAAAAGAATTGCTAATTTTCATTTTGTAATTTTTTTCGTGCACAATAAATGGCAACCTTTAAAAACAATGAAATTGTATGAGCAAAGGGTGGAAAATAAATCTCAAAACCTCAATTCCTCATTGCTGTAGCACAGCAACGTGGCAAAAGAGTTTAGCCAATTCTTTATTGATTAAAAGATTTCTTATTTTCGCAAAACAATAAGCAATTGTATAATGATTAGAATAACCATGAACTCTGCTCGCTCATGAGAAAACCTAAAAAGAAATTTTATCTTGTTCTATTAGTTTTCTCATTGATCCTTGGTCTTATCATATACAAAGCCTTTTTTCAGTCAGATATATTCAAAATCAACAAGTTTAAATACCCAATTTTGGGCATTGACATTTCGAAGCACAATGGTAAAATAGATTGGGAAAAACTAAGGGAGCAAAAACTCGATTTTGTATTTATTAAGGCTACTGAAGGTAAAACTCGCCCAGATCCTACCTACCAATATAATCTAAAAGGAGCCAAAAGCATAAAGGTTAGAGTTGGAGCATATCACTTTTTTAAGTTTAACCGTGATGGTGCTGAGCAAGCGCGTAATTTTCTTAGTAGGGTCAACCTAAGCGGTCTTAATTTTGCCCCAATTATTGATGTTGAGGAATCGGGCAATTACACCAATCGGAATAACCCAAAACTGGTAATAAAGGAAATTCGAAAGTATATCAACTACGTTGAAGCTCGCTCTGCCCGAAAAGTAATTATCTATACCAACGAGCACGAATACAATAAATATATCAAAGGAAACTTCAATAGCAACCCCTTATGGATATGCTCGCTCGATGAAGTACCACCAATTGATAGAGAATGGAAATTCTGGCAATACGCCCACAAAGGAAAGATTGATGGTATTAAAGGATTTGTTGATCTAAATACCTTTAATGGAAGTAGAAACGAGTGGGATAGTTACATTAATAGTGGAGCAAGGTAGCCTAACTTTTTTTAACGTTACTAACGTTGATCTGATAGAAAAACTAAATACCTTTAGTTTATCATTCTCGAAAGTAAAAATGCAATTCAACAATCAAAAATTAATAATACTTCTTCTGCTAGTTTTACTCCTTTTTGCAGAAGCTCAAATATTTGCCCAAAACGACTCTACAAAAAAAAGCATGTCGTTTGATTTTGGCTTTACTCGCGATGAGAGTATTAACCTTTGGCCAATATATAAACGAACAATAACCAAGATAGAAATTGATAAACAGCTGCTATTTCCTATCTACCGAAACTATCAAAATCTACGATTAGGTGAAAAAAACATTCGTTTTATTCCTTTCTATTGGAAGGACAGTTCAAAACACTTCGAAAACCTTAGAATTGTTTCAATCTACTACCCATCGCTATTTCATTTCTCAAAAAATAAAAAAGAAACAACTAAAACATTTACTTTTCTTGAGATTGCACCTTATATAAATCTCCTCGAGTTTAAAAAATCGCAGGATGGACTAATAATGCAGAACAACTTACTATTTTTTCTATGGTATAAAAACAATCTTGTAACAAAGAGTTCTTATTTTGTTGTATTTCCAGCATACTGGCAATTTAAAAAACCATCTAAATCAACCTATACCTTGCTACCACTATATTCGTATGGTAGCTATTTTAATAATAAGAATCATTATAGAGCAATAACGCCTCTATATTGGAGGTTCTATTCATCAACCAGAAGCAGCAACCTTTTTCTACCAATTTGGTGGAATAGAAGGATATTTACTTCAAAAGATACATTGTCAAGTAAACTAGCCTTTCCTATCTATTATTCTTATAAAGATAGGACATCAAACAATAAGGTTCTTTTCCCAGTAATTTGGAGTTTAAAGAATACTAGGTATAAATCGTTAACCATTGCTCCTCTCCTATCTGTTGGGCGCAATGAGGATTCAACACGAAATCATTTAATAATTAGTCCAATATTTTGGCATATTAAACGATACGAGAACGTAAGCACAACGCTGTTCCCAATTGTATGGAGTAATAAATGGAATAGTAAGTTTGAAAAATACTCTTCTTTAATTATATTCCCAATCTACTGGTCAAGCAGGGAGAACAATAATATTAAACAAATAATTCCTCCATTAGTATGGATAAATAATACGCCTTCATACAGGTCCTTTACTTTTATACCTCTTATATCCATTGGAAATTCCCCGAATAAAAATGAAAGTCACTTAATAATTACACCTCTTTTCTGGCATAATAAAACGATCAATAGCCACAGTAATACACTTCTCCCAATTTGGAGATATAAAAAGATTGGAGATGGCGAAAATGCAGTTGTTAACAACTTTGTTTTCCCACTTTACTGGGGATGGAAAAGACCTGATAATAAGGGAAATATTCTATTCCCAATTATATTGAACTTTAAAAACGCAAACTATCACTCCTTCACGCTCCTTTCATTAACTACAATTGGAAGATCCGCTGATGGAAAAAGATCTTTTGCAGCAATAACTCCTCTTTACTGGCGCTTTAAAACCCTTGAGGGTAAAGGCCAGCTTTTGTTTCCTTTTTGGTATCAAAACTCCAGAACAAAAGATGGTGAACTCTTAAGTTCATCGAGAGTTGCATTTCTATTTTGGCGATATAACGACTCTGAAAGAAAGCATAAAGGATTTTTCCCATTAGCATGGAACTTAAGAAATAGTAACAGCCATTCTTTTACGTTTTTACCATTTTATTCGTTTGGGAATAATAAAAAGATGGGAAACAACTATCTCGCAATTACACCACTATTCTGGCATTTTAAAAATTCTTATAGATCGTTTAATACGATTTTTCCATTGTGGTGGAATAAAACAGATTATTCCGAAAAACCAGCCAATCGATTCAATCTTATAATTCCTTTTTACTTCTCATTATCAGATAGTAACACAATTAAACGGATTGTATTTCCTTTTGCTTGGAGGTTTAAAAACCACAACTATAGCTCCTTTACATTGGTTCCACTTTTCTCATATGGAAGAAGCACTTATTCCAATAGTAGCCATCTAGTAATATCGCCATTATTTTGGCATTTCAACCGCGATGATGGCAAAACAACAACCTTGCTCCCAATTTATTGGCATTCAGAATATGGATTTGACGATTCAAAAAATAGCAGCACTGTTATCTTTCCAATAATATGGTCATTAAAAAGCCCTGAACAAGATAATCTGATTCTATTTCCTTTGGTTTGGAGTATTGATAATAGCAGCTATAAATCGTTAACGATTGCCCCATTATTCTCATTCGGAAGCAGCTATGATAACTCATCAAAGCATCTAGTATTAACTCCTCTTTTCTACAACTTTAAAAACAGTCAAAGTAGAAGTACTGTCTTATTCCCATTATGGTGGAGCAAACGAAGTGTTTCAAATAAAGTAACTGATAAGGCAACTGTGCTTTTCCCAATAATCTGGTCGTTTAAGAACCAGCAAAAAAAAGTAAATGTTGTTTTTCCAATATCGTGGCAATTAAGTAATGGCAAATCAAAGTCCTATACGTTTTTCCCATTATTCTCGAAGGGTGAGAACAAGAATGGAAATAAACACCTTGCCGTTTCACCGCTCTACTGGCAGTTTGATAGCAAATTCAGCCACAGAAAAATATTATTCCCAATATTTACAAGCTATAACGATACCACTAAGAGAAAGCAATTTGATATTCTCTTCTTTTTACTTCGTCGAAATAGCACTCCTAATTCATCCGAACTAAGCATTCTGTGGCCAATTATTGAAAGAGATAAAGGTGCAGATTATCGCTATTTCAGGTTTGCTCCTTTAATCTGGAGTAAAAAGAGTTCTGATTTCAACTACTTTACAATTCAACCATTCTTCTATCGTAGTTATAGTAAAGAAAAGTCTACAACTAGGCTTTTGTGGGAATTATATGTTCATCAAAATCAATTCGACGTTAAAAAATCGAATAGCATACTTTGGCAAGTGGCTAGATGGGATAAGTATACCAATGGTGATAAGGAGTTTAGGATACTCTATCTTCTTTTTTGCAATTCTCACATTAATGGAAATACTGAAAAAAGCCTTTTCCCTNNAACAAAAGAGAAAAATGGAAACCACTCCCTATCAGTAATGCTTTACTTCTACAATTCGATTAAACGTCAAATACCAAATACGAAAGAGTTCTATCAGGAGGATAGGATATTCTGGTTGATTAGAATTCGATCGAATTACAGAATTCTTAAGCAAAAAGGGATTAACGTTGAAAATTACATTTAGCAATAAATAGTAAAGGCTCCCAATGGGAGCCTTTACTATTTATTATCTTATTTAACTGATTAGAACTTATATACGTTATCAGCAATTAGCTTGTCAGCAATACGACGACGAGCATCTTTAACGTTAACACCAGCTACGTGGGTTAAAGTCTTGATAGCCTTATTTAGGCTTTCAGCCTCTTCTCCTTCGATGCTTGAGAAGATTGCATCCTTTGCATTCTTACGGATGTTGCTAGCAGCATCATAAACGAATACATCGAGGATATCTCTGTTAATTGTGTTAGCACCCTTTAAACCTTCTAATTTTTGAACTCTTAATGCAAGAGATTCAGCAATGTAAAGGTCCATAATCATATTTGCAAGGTTGTTAACCACCTCTTGCTCGCTCATAAACTTCTTACCAAGAGCCTTGTTAGTGCTATAAACAGCAAGCATAACTGCATTCTTGAAGTTCTTTATGAAACGAAGTTTTTGTTCAAAGTAGCTTTCGCCTGCTTTTGCGCCATCATTAATTCCGTTAAGGTTGTTGTATAATGCTTCAGCTGGGCCAAACAGGTCATAATCACCTTTAAGAGCACGTTTTGTAGCACTTTCAACAACAAGTAAACGGTTGATTTCGTTTGTTCCTTCGAAAATACGGTTGATACGAGAATCGCGGTAACCTTTATCAATGTTCATCTCAGCAGAATAACCCATACCACCATGAACCTGAACACCTTCATCAACAACGTAATCCAACATCTCTGAACCATATACTTTAAGGATTGCATCTTCAACTGCATAATGGCTAATTGCATCAATAGATGCACGCCCATAATCACAACCCTCTTCTTTGTACTTATCCAATAGGATATCAACATCATTACTTACACGATAAATAGCTGATTCATGAGCATAAGTTTTGATTACCATTTGAGCAAGTTTATGCTTAATAGAACCAAAGGTTGAGATAAGACTATTAAACTGTTTGCGCTCATTTGAATATTTAACAGCATCGGTAATGGTTTGCTTAGCAGCACCAATTACATTAGCGCCAAGTTTCATACGACCCATGTGAAGGATGCTAAGAGCAATACGGAAACCCTCGCCACGTCCACCAATTAGGTTCTCTACTGGTACTTTAACATCGTTATAGTAAATTTGAGTTGTAGATGAACCTTTAATACCCATCTT